>NZ_JAFLXH010000014.1:0-134098 GCF_019891515.1 Pseudomonas sp. Wu6
ACCACGTGGTAACCGACATAAATCGCCAGCACAAAGATGATCAGGTTGTAGATACCGGGGGAGATAAGCTCTTCCATCGTCTGAATCCCTGCTTAGGCGTTTTTGCGGATGGCTTGGCCGTCGCGGCACATCAGGCACGCGGCGACGATGTCGTCTTCGAGGTTGATTTCAAACTGCCCTTCCTTGGTGAAGACCAGCTTCAGGAAGTCCAGCAGGTTGCGCGCATATAAAGCAGAAGCATCGGCGGCGACGGCACCGGCCAAGTTGGTCGGGCCGCAAATGGTCACGCCGTTTTCCACCACGACCTGGTCGGCGACGGTCAGCGGGCAGTTGCCACCTTGGGCAGCGGCGAGGTCGATGACCACCGAGCCCGGTTTCATTTGTGCGACGGTTTCGGCACTGAGCAAGGTCGGGGCTTTGCGGCCCGGGATCAGCGCCGTGGTGATGACGATGTCCGCTTGTTTGGCGCGTTCATGCACGGCCAAGGCCTGACGCTGCATCCAGCTCGACGGCATCGGGCGTGCGTAACCGCCAACACCGACCGCGCATTCACGCTCTTCATCGGTTTCGTAGGGCACGTCGACGAACTTGGCGCCGAGGGACTCGATCTGCTCTTTTACGGCAGGGCGCACGTCAGACGCTTCGATCACGGCGCCCAGGCGTTTCGCCGTGGCGATGGCCTGCAGGCCGGCGACACCCGCGCCGAGGATCAGCACGCGCGCGGCTTTGACGGTGCCGGCGGCAGTCATCAGCATCGGCATGAAGCGTGGGTAGTGATGGGCTGCCAGCAACACCGCTTTATAGCCGGCAATGTTGGCCTGTGACGACAGCACGTCGAGGCTTTGGGCGCGCGAGGTGCGTGGCGCAGCTTCGAGCGCGAAGGCGGTAATGCCTCGCTCTGCCAGCTTGGCGATGGTTTCGTTGCTGAACGGGTTGAGCATGCCCACCAATACGGTGCCGCTTTTGATCAGCGCCAGTTCGCTGTCGCTGGGAGCAACCACCTTGAGAATCAGCTCGGCGCCAAACGCTTCGCTGGCGCTGCCAATAGTTGCGCCTGCCGTTTCATAGGCACCGTCGACGATGCTGGCGGTAATGCCTGCGCCGCTTTGAACAGTGACCTTATGGCCCTGGCCGATCAGCTTCTTGATGGTTTCCGGGGTGGCAGCCACCCGCGTTTCACCCGTCAGAGTTTCGAGAGGAATACCGATTTTCACGTATATCTCCATACCAAGATAAGAACGCACCATGCGGCTGGATGAGCAGCCACCGCGTAGATATCTTCTGGTTTAGGTGAACGGGGCTAGAGAGGAAGCAGAGGCCTGGCTAGGCAAATATTTTCGAGGGCTTGCGGGGGGCTGCTCGATCGACCTTTCGTGCGAAGTGCTGAGGTTATGCAACGCTGGCTCAGCGTTCCATAAAGCAGAATACACAGTGGAGAACTTTACTGATGTCGTGAGTAAGCAGCGAGCGTTGTGAGACGTCATCTGTAGACACCTTGTACGGCGCAGTTGGAGCGCTCTAGGTTCTCTCTGAAACGCATGAAAAGACGATCCACTCACAGGAGTTGTGTGGGGTACTGAACCGAGTCCGTTGTCCCGCGAGTGAGACAATCCTTAGCTAAGGAGGATCAGATCAGCCTATCTCTCATGCAATCTATTATTTTTATGCGCAGTGATGATGCACTACTAATATTCTAGCATGCAAGTACAAAAGCTGACCCTGTATGACACGATTTCGGCGGCGACCTATTTCACGCAATGTCCACCATTACGACTTCGCTGTGCTCAAGAGCATTGAAGTCCAGGAGGCTTTCATCTCTAACGGCCGCACCATCGCCCTCCTTCAGAATTTTATCATTCAACTTCATGCTGCCCTTGGCCACGACCAAATATGCTAAGCGAAGAGGGTCGATTGCATAGCGGGCGCTCTGGCCCTCTTGCAGCGTTGCTGCAACAAGACGCGCGTTACAGCGAATAGGCAACGCGTCCCCGTCCCCTTCGAGCCCACTGGCCAAGGTCACGAAACGCCCTGCTGAAACACCCTTAGGAAACGGACGTGTCCCCCAAGATGGCGGCATACCGGCCTGGTCTGGCTGGATCCATATCTGGAAGGTCTTGGTGACACCTGGCTCAAGATTGTATTCACTATGGGCGATACCAGTGCCGGCACTCATGACCTGGACGTCTCCAGCAACCGTTCGCCCTCTGTTACCTAAGTTGTCCTGGTGGGTAATCGCCCCTTCGCTAACGTAGGTTATGATTTCCATATCCTTGTGGGGGTGAGAAGGAAAGCCTGAATTGGGCGCAATTATGTTGTCGTTCCAGACAAGCAGGCGCCCCCAGTTCATGCGATTAGGATCGTAGTAGCTCGCGAATGAAAAGTGATGTTTCGCGTTCAGCCACCCGTGGTGATCGCTACCAAGTTGATCAAATGGGCGCAGCTCTATCATGTCTTTTCCCCGGGTTCAGGTTGGAATTGCCAGACATCATCCTTTCAAAAAAACACTAGAAAAAGCGCAAATTAGTGTCCAATTCGTCCAGTATTTTAGATAGTTCATGAAGTGAAGCCGCGTATGGCGTCGAGGTCAGGAAGATCGCTACCGGTCGGCTACCATGTATTCGTCATCTGCTTTAAGGATGGCGCCCAATCGCGGCACGCCAAGTTTGTAATCAGGCGTGCCTATGGGCTCAGAAACGCTTAAAATTCTAGATTGCGGCAGGTGACCAAACACCATCGACCAGACGATTTATGCCCAAAGGATTCGCATTTTTTAGCGCGTCAGGCAGAAGAGCATCTGGATAATTCTGATAGCACACTGGCCTCAGGAATCGATCTATGGCGGCCGTCCCTACTGAGGTTCCCCGAGCATCTGATGTAGCAGGGAATGGCCCGCCATGCACCATCGCATCGCATACCTCGACTCCCGTGGGATAGCCGTTAACAAGAATACGCCCCACCTTCTCTTCGAGCATTGGCACCAACCACTCATGCTCTGACAAGTCAGAACCTTCAGCGATCAGGGTGGCTGTTAGTTGCCCCCGAATCGCTTTTAAGACAGATCGCAGCTCATGAGTATTTGCAGCTTCCACCAATATAGTGGTCGGCCCAAATACCTCTTCCTGAAGTAAGGAATCGCCGTCTATCAACAGCGCCGCATCGGCCTTGAAAAGTTGGGCCTCAGCCACACCGGCGGCTTGAGGTCTACCAGCAAGATGCGTGACTCCTGAGTGGGCGTGCAGCTTATGGACGCCTTGGCTATAGCTGCTTAATCCTCCAGCGTTAAGCATGGTCTGGGCGGGAGCTTGGCTAAGCCGATGTACTAAATACTCAATGAAGCGCGAGAACTCTGGCGATTTCAAACCAATAACCAAACCAGGATTAGTGCAGAACTGCCCTGCCCCCAGCGTCACTGAATCACCAAGCTCATTGGCGATTGCTGCGCCACGGATCTTAAGTGCCTCAGGAAGTACGAACACAGGGTTGATGCTCGACATCTCGGCGAACACCGGAATAGGCTGGGCACGTTCAGAGGCAATCTTGCAGAGTGCGGTACCACCTGACAGTGAACCCGTAAAACCAACTGCTTGAACAGCCGGGTGCTTAACCAGGGCTTCGCCGACCCTTGAGCCGAAAATCATGTTGAAAACACCTTGAGGCATTCCGGTGCGCTTTGCCGCGCGCTCAATCGCGCACCCCACAAGATCGGCCGTGGCCATATGTCCGCTGTGAGCTTTTACGATTACCGGGCAACCTGCTGCCAATGCTGCAGCGGTATCACCACCGGCGGTCGAGAACGCCAGTGGAAAGTTACTTGCTCCAAATACCGCAACGGGTCCGACCCCAATTCGATATTGACGAAGGTCAACTCGAGGAGCGGGCTTACGCTCTGGCAAAGCACGATCGATACGAGCCCCGAGGTAATCGCCTCTACCTAAAAGTTTCGCGAACATCCGCATTTGATTGCTCGTACGAGCTCGCTCGCCCTGGATTCGCGCCGCAGGTAGTGCCGTTTCCCGGCTAACGATGGAGATGAAGTCATCGTCCAGGAAATCGAGCTCTTCTGCGATTGCTTCTAAAAACTCAGCCCTTCTAGATGGCAAAAGGTTTCGAAAAATAGGAAAGGCATCCTGAGCTGCACAGGCCGCTTCGTCCACCTCTTGAGGTGTTGCCTGGAAGAAAACGCAATCCAATTCCTCACCGGTAGCTGCTTCGATACTGCGTAATGAAGCAGCGCCTATACCACTGCGACTTCCTGCGATGAAATTCTTACCAACAATATGCTGCATACGATCGATCCCCTCACTGCCTCTTGCGACAGCCTTAAGCGTTAGGTCTGCGAAAAACTGATAAAAGGGGCACACTAGGCCCCTTCAAAATCAGGCTGTACCCAGGACTTTCTCCAAAGCACCCTGAAGTTGAGTAATCGCCCCCTCAACGCTCCAAACTGCCTCCGATTGACGCCATGCAATGTAGCCATCAGGGCGAACCAGGATCGCTCCAGCCTCGTCAATCTCTCGCACGCGCTGCCAATCGAAATAGGCGTCAGCAGTACCCTTTTCACCTGTCACGACTGTGCGTAGATAGGGAAGATTGAGTTCCTTCGCTGCACTGACCCAGGCCTGACCGGAAAGACCGGTGACCAGAGAGAATTTGCCCTTGCCTGTTACGTCAAGTGTTGACGTCCTCAGTCCGTTTTTATCGACGAGCCAGGCATGGGGAATCTTCGCACCAGGCCGAGTAGTCGCTTGCAGGAAGAGTTGTTTATCTTGAGCCCAAACCTCTTCACCGGCGGCCTCGTCAACAACAACTGCATCGGATTCATAGCGTTGATTCAGCTCTACGCCCTGAGCGTTGAACTCATATTCCTTGAGCTCGAGAGCCTTCTGAAGAAGCTCGCGAGTTTTCGCGCCTTCCGCAGTCGGTTCGCGCATACGCTTAAGCAATTTGTCGACGGTGTCCACGCCCTGGTTCATTTTGAAGCATTCTTTGAAAAGCCCGTAATCCGCTCGTGATTGGTTGGCCCGCGTGACAATTTGTTTTCCTACGGGTTGACGCTCAAGAGTGTAGGAGTCCAGCAGGGATTGATTCGCGTAGCCCTTAATGACGTAAGCCAGTTTCCAAGCAAGGTTGAAGCCGTCCTGCACCGAAGTATTCGAACCCAACCCGCTTGATGGCGGATGACGATGCACGGCATCACCGCCGCAATGCACCCGACCGTTGGAGTAGAAGGACGCGTATGCCTGATTAACGTACCAGGTGCTGTTCCTGACTATCTCTACTTCGAGTTCAGGATCACCCACAAGAGTACGGATACGCTGCAGAACATGTTCTGGTGAAAAATCAGGTTCGCCCTTCGCCATGTCGAAGCCCCAACCGGCGATCCATTGACTCCAAGGCTTGACCGCGCGAAGCAAGCCCATGCCAATCTCACCAAAGCCAGCAACAGGATTCGCAATCCACTGCAGCACACTCGGGCGATGGGCAACGTACCGGCTTAGATCGGCGTTAAAAACAACATAGGCAGTTCCTGCTCGAGCCATCTCCCCTTCGATAGGCAGGCCTATGTGCTCGACAATTTTCGAACGCGCGCCATCCGCTCCCACCAAGTAACGGACACGAATCGTGTACTCGCGCTCCGTGAGCAGGTCTTTGAGGGTGACCGTAACGCCGTCCGCATCTTGGACGTGATTGAGGTACTCGGTGTTAAACGAGAATTGCGCGCCACGCTCAGCGGCGTGTTGAACCAGAATAGGTTCCATGAGCGGTTGGACGATATCAGCCATTGGGCATGGGCTGCCTTTGATGTAATCGCCTTTGCGTGCATCACCTGACCCCCAGGATCTCATCCGAGCGATCTCTTCACCAGCCAAGCTGGTGGTGATTAGGGCGTCTCCCATTAGCTCCCACGGCGTCGCGTGTTTCTTGACTACATCTTCAACACCCAGGTCACGGAAGACCTCCATGGCCCGTTGATTCGTAATGTGAGCACGCGGGGAGTTGGCCAAGTAATTGAACATGGTGACAACTCGCACTCTTACTCCATAGGTGGCTAGAGCGAGTGCTGTGGTGGCGCCGGCAGGACCTGTTCCCACAACCAAAACGTCAGTATCGAAGTGCTGGGAATTGTTCATTATTGTTGTCTCCATTACGACAGGCTTGTAGTTATTGTCTGACTAGAGCATCTGGCCAATCCTGGGATCGACTTCAGGATTGGCAGCGATCAATCTGAGCCCTGATTTCTTGCATGCTAGCATGCAAGAGCATTAATCGTAAATCAGATTTATCTAGGTAGGAGCCTGAGTTTCTGATGATTGAACGACCGGTGTGTCCGAGTCCGGCGTCGCGAATGATGTACCACTTTTTACCACCGACAAATAGCAAAGAGATACAGCCGCCACCACTATCCCTGGCACACAGGAGAGCATCACACCGGCAGTGCCAGTGCCAAGAGCCAGCATTTTACCAGCGACCAAGGGCCCACTCATTGCACCTAGCCTGCCTATCGCCACGGCGGTCCCGACGCCGGTAGCTCTGCCCTTTACGGGATAAAATAAAGGTGCCAGGGCATACAACACACTTTGGCCTCCAGTGGTGAAAATACCCGCAAGAAAACCAGCCACAAGCATTCCGATCAGCGTAGTGGATACGTACAGCCCCATCAACGCTACGAGCATGCCTATATAGATGATGAGTGACATTACCCAAGTCGGCATTCTGTCCATCAACATACCGAGCATCAGCGTGCCGATTGTGGCGCCAAGCTGCATCGTGAGAACAACCCAACTGGCATTTTTGCCCGAGAATCCCTGAGCAACCAAAAGGCTCGGCAGCCAGTTGATCAAGATGTACGTCACCATCAATGTAAAGAAGAAGCTCGCCCACAGCAGTAACGTGGGTTTAGCATTGCCCTTTGCAAAAAGCAGCGTTGAAATCCTTAACGTATCCTGCATCGTTCCAGAAAAAGCTTTCGATTCGGGTAGGTAAACTCCTAGCAAAGGCACGATCAACAAAGGAACGATACCGCCGACATAGAAGACCAGTTGCCACCCTAAACCAAAATCGTTAACGCCAAACAGCGCAGCTCCGGCTGCCCCCAAGGGTACGCCGCAATACATCATGCTCACTGCGGTGCCACGAAACTTGGGACCAGCGACCTCTGAGGTCAATGCAATGAGATTGGGCAGAGAAGCTCCTAGACCGGCACCGGTGAGAAAACGCGCCGCAATGAGCGAGTTGAAGTCCCACGCTTCTGCTGTCACCAAAGAAAAAACACCAAATAGGGCGACAGAAGCCATGAGCACATACTTACGTCCATATCGATCCGCCAACCGGCCGCCCAAAAAAGCACCCGGTAGCATTCCCATCACACCCGCACTAAAAACCCAGCCCATATGGAGCTTGTCTATACTAAATGCAGACATCATTCCCTGGGCTGCAATCCCCGGAGCCTGAAGATCCAAACCCTCCATTAGGGCAACCATGAAGCAAAGTGCAATGGTGATGACGAGCCCGCCGCGGGCTGTGTTACTCGGTAGATTAGACATTACCTAACCTCCGGTGCGATGTAGCCGACACAGCTGTTTTTGCGAGACAAAGACGCGGTCGAAATAAAATGCGGTGCCGGTCTTTATCACCAATGAATGATTGGCAGACGTTCATATCAGTAACCCAATTGTTATTGTTGTCATTGAGCAAAAGGCCGCTTTAAAGGCGGCCGTTTTTTAACGCTTCAAGAGATCCAGAGCGACATCGACGATCATATCTTCCTGACCGCCGACCATACGGCGTTTGCCAAGCTCGACCAGGATGTCGATGGTCTTCAAGCCATACTTTGCGGCAGCCACTTCGGCGTGTCGCAGGAAACTGGAATAGACCCCGGCATAGCCCAGAGCCAGAGTCTCACGGTCGACACGTACTGGGCGGTCTTGTAGAGGTCGGACGATATCGTCTGCAGCATCCATTAAGGTGTACAGATCAGTGCCATGGTTCCAGCCCAATCGCTCAGCTGCCGCGATAAAAACCTCTAACGGCGCGTTGCCTGCGCCTGCACCCATACCAGCAAGACTGGCGTCGACACGGTCGCACCCCTCTTCCACTGCGGTAATGGAGTTAGCTACGCCCAGTGAGAGGTTATGGTGAGCATGCATCCCGGTGTGAGTCTCGGGCTTGAGCACTGCTTTGAAAGCACGGAACCGATCGCGGATATCCTGCATATTCATGGCACCGCCGGAATCAGCCATGTAAACGCATGTCGCACCGTAGCTCTCCATCAGCTTTGCCTGCTCGGCCAATTTTGCCGGCTCGATCATGTGGCTCATCATAAGGAACCCAACGGTATCCATCCCTAGCTCACGCGCAAACTCGATATGCTGCTTGGAAACATCCGCTTCGGTGCAATGCGTGGCCACGCGAACGACACGAGCGCCAGCGTTGTAGGCTGCCTTGAGGTCATGGACAGTCCCAATGCCTGGCAGTAACAGGGTCGCGATTTTCGCGTGGGTAATGACGTCAGCCGCAGCCTCAATCCACTCAAGGTCGGTGTGCGCCGCAAAACCGTAGTTAAAGCTTGAGCCCTGAAGACCGTCACCGTGCGCCACCTCGATGGAGTCGACCTTGGCTTTATCCAGCGCCCGGGCAATGTCCTGAACATTCTGGATGCTGTACTGATGACGAATCGCATGACTGCCGTCGCGCAGAGTAACGTCAGATATGTAGAGTTTTTTATTCAGATCGATGCTCATTGAATATTCCTCAGACGCTCGTCATTGAATGGGCCATGCGCTCTGCAGTTGCCAACGCGGCGGATGTCATGATGTCGAGGTTGCCCGCGTAGGACGGCAGGTAATGCGCAGCGCCTTCGACTTCCAGAAAAATGGAAATCTTGAGACCGTGAAATTTTCCTAGCCCAGGAATATTCAACGGCGCCTGTTCCGAGATTTCATCGAACTGAACCTTTTGCTTCAAGCGATAGCCCGGAACGTATGCTTGTACTGCAGCGACCATCTCTTCGACCGACGCTTCGATCTGGGCTTTATCCGCAGCTTCCGACAGAACGAAAACTGTATCTCGCATCATCAAAGGGGGCTCTGCCGGGTTCATTACGATGATGGCCTTACCGCGAGCGGCCCCACCAACAGCCTCGATAGCCTGGGAGGTGGTTTCAGTGAACTCATCGATATTCGCACGCGTACCCGGCCCAGCGGACTTACTAGCGATAGATGCGACGATCTCGGCGTAGTGAACCTTTGCCACTCGCGATACCGCCGCCACCATCGGGATGGTCGCTTGGCCACCGCAGGTGACCATGTTGACGTTGAGCGCATTTAAGTTCTGCTCAAGGTTCACAACGGGAATGCAATATGGCCCAATGGCGGCGGGAGTCAGGTCAATCAAGCGGATACCTGGCTTGATGCTACGCAGGAATGCATCGTTCTTCACGTGAGCGCCGGCACTCGTCGCATCAAAGACAAAATCGATCTCGGAAAATATCGGAAGCTTAGTCAGGCCTTCTACGCCCTCGTGCGTAACGACGACGCCTAAGCGTGCCGCTCGAGCGAGTCCGTCAGAATTAGGATCGATACCAACCATAGCGCCCATTTCCAGGTGCTTGGCATTACGCATGATCTTAATCATCAGATCCGTACCGATGTTGCCGGAGCCGACAATTGCCACTTTGAGCTTTTTCATGTTTTTTGCTCTCTCATCTCTTAGGTGCACAATCAACCAGCGCTGAATTCCACCGCTACATTACCGACACCGCTAATCGTTGCTTCGAACCGATCACCGGCAGCTACTTGCACCATCGGCCCTAGCGCCCCTGTAAGAATGATGTCACCTGCTTTCAAATGCTCACCAAGCTGAGCCATGGTGCGAGCTAGCCATACCGCAGCATTCAATGGATGTCCCAGACATTGCGCGCCGCTACCTATTGAAATTGACTCACCATTTCGGGTCATTTCCATTTGTGCTTCACGCAAATCCAAACTGTCCAATCGCCGTGCCGGGCCGCCCAACACAAAACTTCCACTTGAAGCATTGTCAGCCACCGTATCGACAAAACGGATGTTCCATCCTTGGATACGACTACCCACGATTTCGAGCGCAGGAAGCACCCAGCCGGTAGCTGCCAAGACATCTGCGAATGTGGTATCTACGCGAGGCAGGTCGGACTCCAAAATCAGAGCGATCTCAGCCTCAATTTTTGGCTGCAGCACGCTTTTGAAGGGAACGACTTCGTTATCGCCATAACACATGTCGGCGAACAACGTCCCAAAATCGGGTTGATCAACACCAAGCTGGGCCTGAACCTGTTTATTTGTTAAGCCGATCTTGCGACCGATGACCCGCCGACCAGCTGCAATGGCGTGGGCCACGTTCAATCGCTGAATGGCGTACGCCGCTTCCCGGTTATCAAGACCAATCTGATCACGTAGAGGCTCAATTGCCTCACCACTGCTTTCAGCCTGGCGCAAAGCTCCCGCTAATTGCTCTAGAGTCTGCTGGGTCACATTCATAAGACACCTCGTAATTGCGCGCTGTACGAATCACCCGATGCTGTGCGTGTGGGCATCGGGGTACTGGGTGTCGGGACTGAGGGAACCATAGTCCCTACACCAGGTAAGCGATTAATGGGTGAGGAAGTCCAAAACCATGCGGTTGAACTTGTCAGCATGCTCCCACTGCGCCCAGTGCCCGCAGTTGTTGAAAACGTGCAATTCGGAGTTCGAAATACCAGCAATCAAGCGCAGTCCGGTATCCATCGGGACGAAGCGATCGTTACGCCCCCAAATGACGAAGGTCTCGGCTTTGATTTCACCAAGGCGATGGCCGAAGTCTGGAAATTGCTTAGGGTTTGCGTCGATACTTTTGACAAAGTTGTCCAAGTGCTCGCGCTGGCTCAGCATATTATCCAGGCGGCCTTGGAATAGTTCGTCAGTCAGCGCACTGCTGTCGTAGACGAACACCTTCATCATTTTTTTGAGGTTCTCGATATTGGGCTCGCGGTAGACGCTCTGGATCAGCTTGATGCCCTCTGTGGGCATTGGCACGAAGGAACTCGCTCCACCAGTACCACCGCCCATCAAGACCAACTTGCCCACCCGCTCAGGGTTGTCCAACGCAAAAGCGACTGCTGTGTGGCCACCCATCGAATTGCCTACCAGGTGGACGCGGTCAAGCCCAAGTGCGTTGACAAACCCTTTAAGCGCAGCAGCATTAAGATGGGAGCGTGAGCCAGTGCAGACCACGGGATCGCTTTTGCTCCAGCCCGGACAGTCCATCAAAATGACGCGAAAACCTGCGTCTACAAACGTGTCGATGTTGCGATTGAAATTTGCCCAACCGCTGGCGCCAGGACCCGAGCCGTGGAGCATGATGATTGTTTCAGCCCCGTCACCAGCATCGTTATAGTGCAGTTGAAACTCATGTTCGCCTTCTTTGACGCGAACCAGTTTGCTGGTGTTTTCATTGGTGAAGGTTTGCTTGGCAGACGTCATCTCTTCTTCCTCATATGATCAGGAGATGGGCTCTTGCGATAAGACGCAGGAGAGGAAAAAACTCAAATTCGCTTAATCCGCGATTGGACGAGCGCTCAAAGCACCGAAGCCCGCAATCCACTCTGGGATCGGTCGGTAATAGCGGTTACTCGTTTGATAAGAGCCATAAGCCGTCATGGCGGCGAATGCAGCCACCCAGGCTTTGACCTCGTGAGTGGATTTGCCCGCTATGGCTGAGAGTTCGTCATCACCGATGCCATCAAGCTCATGCAAATCGCCGGCTTGAAGGGTGTCGAGAAAATAGCGATCCCATGTCGGGTTTAGCGGATGCAGGGAATTCTGATCATCGATAAAGAGCAGGGCCGCGTTGATAACCCGCTGCGTGCGCGCCTCCCGCTCATCTAGCGGCAGGTTCCTGCCTCCACCTAACAAACGCTCTCGTAAGTGCGAGTTTGCAGTTGCCAGCTCGGGTACCGGGGGCTGATGAGACAAACCGCCAGATCCCAGAAACAGAACACGCTTGTCGGTTTTGGCGGCATAAGCGCCCACTGCTTCACCGAACATTCGAACCCGCTGAAAACTCGGCATGGGGCGCGCAAGGCAATTGATGAAAATCGGAATCGTGGGATACCGATCTAACCCGCCTAGCAGAAAATCGAGTGGTTGGGCGAAACCGTGATCGACCTGCATGCGATAAGAAACTGCAGCATCTACTCCCGCAGCTAACACCGCAAAAGCGAGTTCCTCAGCTTCCCGAGCTGGCACTGAGATGACACCCGCAGCAGATCCAAAATCGCCGATGGCTTCTGCAGCAGTACCGATGCAAAAGGACGGCATGATGTCGTAAAAGAAACCGTTGTAATGGTCAGGAGCAAACAGGATTACAAGTTCAGGATCGAAAGCTTCGATCTGCTGACGGGCCGAATTAATCTCGGCATTAATTTCTGCCAGAACATCGGGGGAAGGGTCGACTAAGCCGACCAGAGGTGTGTGTGACAGACAGTGGAGGAAAACGCTCATAGCCATGCACCTTGTCATGCGCTAAAAAACCCGAAGGTTTTCGGCACACTAACGACGGCCCAAGTCGAATGCAGTGAAGGCTGCATCGATACCCTAAAAAGGGCGAGTAGCGCTCGTCGTCATGCGTACGCTTTTGTTGTTGGTGAAATCATCATGCCTACTCACATACTAGCATGCAAGAACAATATTAGCCTGAGGCGCTGGCATTTTCTCGTCAATGATTGTTCTGGAATCCCTGCGGCCGATGTTGAATCGGCCGTAGGGAGCGCACTTACGCTTGCGGGTTTATAACGAAATTAGTGAATCCACCATGTCGCCCGGCTATGGAATCCAAGGCTTCGTTGATGCGGCTCAGCCCAAAACCAGTCGTCTCGAATACCGACAGATCGAGAACGCCTCGCTCCGCCATGTCAGCAATATCCTGTCCCTGGCCGGCTGTGAACCAGTTAGAACCCAGCCACTGAACCTGGGCTGCCATTAGCTTGAACAGATTCATCGGAACCAACTCAGACACACCACCCACATGCACAGCTTGCGCACCACGATGCAGGCAATCGATCGCATCAGTGACTGCGCTTGCAGGCGCTCCCGGCCCCAAGGTGTCGACAACGAGATCAACCCCTGCTCCGTTGGTATTAGAAAAGGCCCACTCTGACAAGGAGTTGCCGTCAGACGTTGAGAATGTTTCGATTCGCTGAGGGGCTAACTGGCGAACTTGCTCCAGAAGCGCCTTATCCCTGGCGACAGCAAAGATACGAGTGACGCCAAGCGCTAGCGCCAATAGCACAGCGCCAAGACCAAGAGTCCCGCTTGCACCGTTGACCAACACAGTCATACCAGGGCCCGCTTTACCACGCTTAAGAGCAGCGTACGCCGTTCCCAGATACCCGAACCGCGCCGCCTGATCGAACGTTACATTATCTGGCAGCTTCACAAGGCTATATTGGGGAGCTGTCATAAACTGCGAGAAGCCACCGTAGGGGTAGTGCTTCAAAAGATCATTCGCCTCGGGCGAAAAACCGAAATAACCCGAGTAGCCGAAGCGCTCGCAGCTCAGGGGATCACCCTTGCGGCAGCAGCGGCATGTGCCACAGAACCGAGCCGGATTTACATAAACCCTATCGCCCTCTTTAAAGTTGAAAACGCGTTTTCCGACCCCGACAACGGTACCGGCAGGGTCCAAACCGAAAATGGCAGGTAACTTCGGCAGCGGCAGATCTGGAAACCAGGTTGGATAGTTCTTGATCACGTTCCCAAGGTTGGGCACGACACCACACGACTCTACTCGTACAAGCACTTCATCGCTGTCAGGAGTAGGAATATCGATTTCGTCCACACTCATCGGGGAACCGATATCGTGAAGCCGAGCGGCACGCATTTTATTAGTCATTTGAATTCTCCATTTTGTTATTGATAGCGGAGTTATTTTTCACTCATGCTGCACGCTGACACGGATCACTTTCGCGTCGCGTTGTACAACCCTTCAATTACGTTTACGTTGGCACGTGCACCATCTTGAGCGGCGGCCATCCTGATACGTCTAGCCTCTTCCTGGCCTTCTGGAGGCAGCCAGTTGCGGTCATGCCCCCAGAAACTGGGCCCGTGGACGACTTCATAGGGCTCCCACGTTTCGGGATCAATAACCAGCCCGCCCCAACCGCACTCAACCAGAAACCCGGATGGGCTCTTCGCATAGAATGAAACCACCTGATCGTTCGTATGCCTTCCCAACGTCGTTGCAATTCGCCCTTCATCCACCAACGCCAAGTCGTAGGCCTGTCCGACGTCATCAAGACTCAAGGTTTCAAACATGAGGTGGTGGATACCAACCTTGCCCGTTTCCAGAATTGCCAGACTATGGTGACGTTGGTTTAGATGCAGGAAGATCGCCTTGAACGGTCGCTCGAAATAGTCACTCAGATGAAAACCCAAAAGGTCACGGTAAAACGGCAAAATATCCTTGGCGCTTGGTACGGTGAGGACCACATGGCCAATGCCCATGTCCCCAGTCCGGAAACCTTGCATCGTACGTCCTGGAATGAAGGGCGTTCCTGCCTCAGCCAATCCGTGATAGACCTCAATGCGATTGCCAATGGGATCTGAAAAAACAATCAAGTCCCGAACCTGCCTTTGCTCACAAAGGGAGCGCGACCCACGATTGACGCGTACCTGTGCCTGTTCCAAACGCATAGCGAATTGGTCCAGAGCCGCAGCGTCGGCAACCTCCCATCCCATGAAGCCAAGGCCGTTGCGGTTCGCTTCGTTGACTGTCAAACGTTGTTTACGGTCATCCATCCTGAAGGACATACCATCACTCACCGTTTCGGTAAGCTGAAGCCCAAGAAAGCGAGAGCCGTAATCCTTCCAACCAGAGGAGTCGGTAGTATCGACTCCCAAATAACCCAGAGCTTTAAGCATCATTTCTGCATTTCCTCTGTCGTCGCTGTTGCATTTACCGCTATAGCGAGTCGCCTCGTTTAGAAATGAGATGGGGAAAATGCAGTGGGTAGCAGGATTTTGCTTTCTTGCTTCTGCATCACGCTAATGGTCGATTTGGATGGATCCGTCCACTCTGGATCAGACCAGAGCGCCTTACGACGGGCTTCACGATCAGCATAATTTTCGTACGCCCAGAGCTGAACGATTTGATTGAGCTCACCCGTGTCAGTCGTGTAGTAACCAACCAGATTACCTAGATGTTTTTTCTGAATCGGGAAGCGCTCTTTCTCAAAAAACGGCAACCATTCACGAAGTTTTCCAGGCAGAAGCGTGTAGGTCCGCATTTCTACGATCATTGGTTAGATCCTTATTGTAATTAGGTGATGTGATTAACTTTCACGATCCCGGCATCTCGCATCGCAGATGCGAGAACCGGCCTTGCCTTTTCAGAAAGAGGAACCAGCGGTAGTCGGCAGTGGGGCTTGATTAGCCCTAGCTCCCCCAGGGCCCATTTCGTCGGCGATGGGCTGCTCTCGATGAACAGTGCTTGGTGAAGAGGCATCAGTTGCAAGTTAAGCGCCGACGCTGCTTTTGCCTCTCCTGCCAATGCGCGCTCACAGAGCTGAGCCATTAGACGGGGGGCAACGTTCGCAGTAACGCTTATCGTCCCCTCCCCTCCAAGTAGCATTAGCGCCACAGCTGTAGGGTCATCACCTGAATACAAGCTAAAGCCGCTAGGTCTATAGCGAAGAATTTCAGAAGCCCTCTCGATACTGCCGGTAGCATCCTTGATACCAATAATGCTTGGCTCACATGCAAGCTTCAGAGTTAGCTCAACCCCAATATCTACCCCGGTTCGCGCAGGGACGTTGTAGAGCACAATAGGAAGGTCTACGGCCTGAGCGACGGCTCGAAAATGTTGAAACATGCCTTCCTGCGTAGGACGAACGTAGTAAGGAGCTACATGTAGCGCAGCGTCCGCACCAATCTTCTTAGCGAGCGCCGTCAACTCAATAGCTTCGCTGGTTGAGTTCGCACCTGCCCCTGCGATAACAGGTACGCGACTAGCCACCTGGCGAACCGCGAAGGCACATACCTCAATGTGCTCCTCGACGGAAAGCATGGCGGACTCGCCGGTAGTGCCCACGACGCAAAGGCCATGTGTTCCTTCGGCGATATGCCATTCGATAAGCCGCGCGAGGGACTCGTAGTCGACGCCTCCGTTCTCAAGCATCGGTGTAACAACAGCAACGATACTGCCTGCCAGGCTAACCATCACATACCTCTTCAGAACTGAATTGCACTGCAATCCGTCAAGTACACCTAGAGCTGCGGGGCGCCATAGGCCCCGTTCCAAACCGGTGAAATTACCAACTCATTAACACAGACATGACGGGGCATACTGGCGACAAACCTGACCGCAGCGGCGATATCCTCAGGTTTGAGCATCTTCGACAAAGCCGCCTCGGTGGGTGGCACTTTGCGACGCGACATGGCAGGCGTTGCGACTTCTGCAGGAGACAGCGCACAGGCTCGGATACCGTGTTGGTATTCAGAGGCATTGAGGCTGGTGGTCAACGCGATCACCGCTGCCTTGGCCGCGCTATAGGAAGGTCCTGGCTTGGCCGACACGAACCGACCGGCCCACGAGGCGATGTTGATTACCAACCCGCTCTTAAGCGCTCGCATCGATGGGAGCACCGCGTCGATCGTGTAGTAGACGCCGTTCAAATTGATCTGCGTGACCTGATCGAAATCTGAACTGGAGAGCTCTCCCCATGCGCGAGCCGCCACGTTCATCCCAGCATTCGCCACTAGGATACTTACCGGCCCGTAGTCAGATTCGATTTGGGCTACAGCACTACGAACCGCATCGAAAGATGTCACATCAACGCTTACAGCAGCAGCGTTCGGACTTAGGGTGTGCAAGCGTTCTAGCGCTTGCGCAAGCGCTGCTTCACCCCTGGCAGAAATCACAACAAAATGCCCGTCTTGTACAAGTGCTTCCGCTATTGCAAGACCGATTCCGCTCGACGCCCCCGTTACCCAGCAAACAGTTCGATTCGTGTTGCTCATGACACACCCCCGACTTCCAGGAACTCATCGCTTCCTGGATTCACGTCACCGCAGAAAAGCGAAAGCGGCGGGAACGCGTTGGGATCAATCATGACGTCCAGCAAAGCAGGAACACCGGCGGCGAATGCACGCTCCAGTGCACCCGCCATTTCAGCAGGATCACTTACAGTTTCGGCCCAGCAGCCAACAGCCCGCGCAATACCCGCATGGTCTACCGCTTGGAATCGGCAGGCGTCACTGTGCACACCGTAATGGACATGCTCGGCATGAAGTTCATAACCCAGAATGCTGTTATTCAAAACAATGAGAACCACTGGAATATTCATGCGCCGTGCTGTCTCAAGCTCCGACCAGCAGTGACCGAATCCACCATCGCCCTCAAGGGCGATCACTCGTGCATTCGGATGCGCTACCTTAGCCCCCAGCGCCATTGGATAACCCCAGCCCAAACCTGCGAGTCCTCGTGGAGTCAGAAAGCGAGATCCTGCACGGCGAGACGTGAGGAAGCTGGTGACCCAGTTGGTGGAGTAGCTCGCGTCTGCCACCACGATGTCATCTGGGCGCAGAATCTTGTCCAGTTCCGCCATCAGCGCCTCCGGTCGAAGCGCGCCATTGCGACCACTACCTATCGCAGCACGTGCTTCTCGCACTTGCGGTCGAGCAGCTTCGATTTCCGCTTTGACCGCTGCAGTCCGTTGAGCACCATGACTAAAGTCATGCGAAGCCAATGCCTGGATGAGCGAATCAACGGTGAGTCGCGCATCGCCCAATAAGCGCACAGAATCATAGTTGCGCCCGATTTCCATCGGGTCGATATCGATGTGGACGATCGTCGCGCCGTTTGGAACAATTTTCCAAGTGTCCGTCCCATTTTGATTGGTACGAGTACCAACCAGCAGAATCAGGTCGGCGTCAGTCAGATGGTGGCCGAGCTCATGACCGGGTGTGCCAGGCCCCATGCAGTTGCCAAAGACGCCCAGAGACAGCGGGCCGGTTTCGTCGACTGTCCCCTTGCCCATATTGGTTGTGGCAACGGGAATACCGCACAGCTCGCTCAAGCGATTGATACTAGCCGTCGCTCCAGAGAGATGCACACCACCACCGGCTACGATAATCGGTCGCTTGGCGCCTGCGATCAGCTTGGCAACGTGCTGTACAGCCTCCGGCGATGGAGCGAAGCGATCCAGTGGGAAATGCCCAAGATTGGAGGTGCGCGCCGGGCTGGATGTAGCAGGCTTGCGCAGCAGATCCATTGGCAAAATAAGCACAGCTGGCCCTGGTCGGCCGCTGGATGCAGCAGTGAAAGCCTGGTCAATGTAATCGTCCAGTCTGCTGACCTCTGTCAGACGTCTAACCCATTTTGCACAAGACTGAAAAAGGCTGACGTGGTCAAACTCCTGAAACGCGTTGCGGTCAGTCATGCCCATAGGCACGTCCTGAACGATCGCCACCATTGGAACTGATGCCTTCAATGCTTCCGCCAATGGCGCGACCAATAGGGTCGCTGCCGGACCATTTTGCGCAGCCACTACACCCACTTTGCCACTCACACGAGCATAGGCATCAGCCATTGCACCGCCTGCGTTTTCGGTACGGTAACCAACCTGACGGATACCATATTCATGAGCAATAACGAAGAAAGCGGCAGGAATGGCTTGACCGAACACATGAGTGACATCATGACGGCGCAGTGCAGCGGCAAGGACGTGAGCGGCAGTGGTGTTGGATTCTGTTGCGGCAGCTTGAGACTTATCCGCTTCTTGGGATTGTTTCACTTCGACCTCCTGAGTGCATTGCCCTAAGGCATTTGTGCGGTCCGCGTAGACGAACCTTTTTATTGGAATGCTAGCATGTAAGCTAAGCCTATGCGGTTAGCGAGTCAATGCTTGGTACGTGCTAATAACTGAATACGTTGCCGCCAAAACCATCGAATTGTTAGATATATACTTCCGGTGTGACTATCAAACAACAGAAGGCGAGTCGATAGATTTCTTGACCCTCACCACTGCCGGGGACAGTGCAAATAGCGTGAGCACCGCGCCGGTCAGCCCCAACATCGCGATGCCGATAATTCCAAGGTTCAAGCTCCCGGTTACGGTCTTGATGTAGCCCAGAATCGGAGGACTAACGAAGCCTGCGACGTTACCCAGCGTGCTGATGAATGCGATCCCTAATGGGGCCGATTTACGATCCAGATATCCAGGCGGTAGTGACCAAATCAAAGGCCCGCTCGCCCCCGTGCCGAAACTCGCCACGGCGAAGAAGAACAGCATCCAGGGAAGCGTTTGAGCGATGGTTCCTGCCACTAAACCAAAGCTGATCAAACCAAAGCAAAACACGAGATGCCACCGTCGCTCACGTAACACGTCTGAGCTCCAGCTTAGTGCGATAGCCCCCACAAATCCGAAAAGCAGGGGAATCGCAGACAGGAAACCGACATCCACAAGGGAGTTCACACCAGAGTCCTTAACGATCGTGGGAAGCCAAAAAAACAACAGGTAGTTGCTGCATGCCGCGGTAAAGAACAGGTAAGCCACTAAATAGTTAACGGGGTTACAAAGAATGTTCCTCATAACGCCCTTGGAGTGCTGCTCCTCAGGGATTTCGTCCTTTGCCAGGTCTTCCTTCACCAGTCGTTTTTCATCATCCGTCAACCAGGTCGCGTCGTCGGGGCGATCACGCAGTACGAAAAAACATAGGATACCCAGCAAGCAAGCCGGCGCACCTTCGACGACGAACACCCATTTCCATCCTGATAGCCCTCCCACCCCGTCCATATAAGTGATGATCCAACCGCTTAATGGAGACGCAATAGAGCCAGCTACTGCGTTGGCAACAAAAATAACTGCCGTGACACGAGCCCTCATAGATGAAGGAAACCAGAACGTCAGATAGAGAATGATGCCGGGTAGAAAGCCCGCCTCAAAAGCTCCCAGCAGCAGACGCAGGGTGATGAGGTGAGAAACGCTGGTAACAAATGCAGTGGCGACCGTCGCTAGCCCCCACAAGAACATGATGCGCAAAAAAGTCCGTCTGGCGCCCCATCGAGCTAACAGTGCATTACTCGGCATTTCACACAATGCATAGGTAATGAAGAAAGCACCGGCTGCAATCCCGAACCACGTAGCATTGATGCCAAGCTCCTCACTCATCTGCAGCTTGGTGAAGCCTAGATTGATTCGATCAATGAAGGCCACGCCGTAGCAGATAAACAAGAAAGGTATTATGCGCCACCAAATTTTGCGGTAAGCGGTTTTGCGCTTGATCGCTATTTCAAGCTGCAGCTCAGTTGACACGGTCATAACCTTCTCCACTTATTATTTTTAAATTGGGCTGGTACAGGTCGCGCTGCTACCAAAGGCTCATCGTGTAATCGATATTGATTCGCGTTTCATTGTCATCGCGCACGCTGGCGGCGCTAGAGAAGTCATTTCGGTATAGAGAGTGCCTTGCACGCACACTTACGCCTTTTAGGCTGCCTTGAAACGCGTAGCTGAGTTCAAGGTATCGCTCACTTTCAGTAAGACCTTGACCACCGAGAGTGGGCAGCTCGATATTGGAGCCCTTGATGTATCGAGTGGTTGCTTTGAGACCCGGCATGCCGAATGAGGCGAAGTCATAGCTGTAAAGCGCCTGCCAAGAGCGTTCTTTGGGGTTGAGGAACTCAGAACTAAGAAACCCCTCACTTACAACCAGCGGCTCAGTACCCGCCAGATAGGGCATCGCGGTATCACCATTAAGTTGCATGTATCCGGCACCGAAGCTTTGCGCGCCGTAGGTGTACGTGAACATGATCCCGGCATTCTTATTATCGACCTTACCTGCGCGGCCCTGGCCGCTTTCATCAGTCTGGTAAAATCGAAAATCTGTTTTCAGCTTGCCCCCGCCAACTTGCCAAAAGTGCTCAAACCCGAGGTAGTTTTTCTGGTAGATATCTTCCAGCTCGGCATAGAAATACTTCAAGTTCAGCGCAGGGGTGATCTGGTAGTCGCCCCCCATGAAAACAAATTTGTCTGATTCGGCGGTGGGTATGAAGCGACGGTTCGGCGAAGCCACTGACATTTTCTGGTAGTCAGTTGAATCCCGATAGTTGATGCGATCCAGATACCCTGCATGCAGACTAAATTTATCAATGTCAGTGGAGCGGATGTAGGCCCCTCGGAACGTCTGAGGAAGAAGTCTCGTTGGGCTGGCGAAAGCAATGGGGAGAAACGTTGATATTGAGCCTACCTGCAGCTCGGTCTTCGACACCTTTGCTTTAGCGGTAAGGCCCAACTCTGAATACTCATCAGACGCTCTGTGAGTGACCGCATCTCGAGGTAAAAGCCCGGTACCAGAACGATCAGGCGACGAGTCCAGCTTGATGCCCATCATTCCAACTGCGTCAAGCCCGAAGCCAACGACGCCAGGCGTGAATCCGGAGGTAAATCTCAATATGCCCCCTTGCGCCCATTCCCGAGCGGCGCTCTGTAGGGTTGTTCCTTTGTAATCGCGATCAAAATAGTAGTTGCGCAGCGTAACTGTGGCTTTGCTATCTTCAAAATATCCCTGCGCGTTGGCAATGCCGCAAATCGAAAATGCGATGGGTAATGATGCCCACCCAAGAACGTTTTTATAATCGTTCATCTGACGCCCTATCTTGTTTTTATATTATTCGCCGTTAAAAACTGTTCGCAACAATACTGATATTAACTACAAGGTTACGTCTCCAGTGGAATATGTTTCCCCCTCCAATGCAGTAAAGGGGACTTATCGAAGACGCGACTTCTGGTAACCCGACCAATGAAGATTGTGTGATCCCCGCCGACGACCATTTTTTCTACCTCACACTCCAGCCACGCCAGACAGTTATCTATGAGCGGTAAACCGTGCAGACCAGGTGTGGATGAAACTGTCGCAAAACGATCTATTGGCTTGCAGAAATTTCTCGAAACATCCTCTTGATCAGAGGCGAGAATATTTATCGCGAAATACTTCGACCTCTGAAACTTCTGGAATGAAAAGGACTCGGTCGTAATGCTCCATTGAATCAGCGGAGGATTAAGAGAAAGAGAGCAAAAAGAACTAGCGGTCATTCCATATGGTCGCCCCTGCTCATCAAGAACCGAAACTACAGTTATTCCCGTGACAAATTGACCCACAGCGCCTCGGAATTCACTTGTACTAACTCCAGGCGCCACTCCGATATTGAGCTGCGTCATATCCGACCTCGTATAATAAAGTCTTGGATTTTAAGTAAGTAGCTAGCTGCGGACACTTTTGCGCCCGCTTACAGTGTCATCACAGGCACGAGGCCGGTTCTGGATTGCCTGCCAACTGCAATGCTTGGTTCACCAGGCGAATAGGATTCGGATCCTTGGAACTCAGGTAGTTCATGGCAAGGTTTCGTACAGGGTCGCCAGCGTAATAACGCTCGTACTGCACAAGCCGCTGACCGAACGCCTCCCCTGCGAGATCCCAGGCCAACTTAAATAGCTTCACGCGCTCCAGGGACGGCATGCCATCAGCGCCTTGGTAGTAAGCATGCAGATCATCTGCAATTTCCGACGCCTGGAAGTCCGCAGCGCTCGGCATCAGCATGAAGCCACCTGCACCGATCGTTTGCAGCACCTCAATCACCCGCGGATAGGCAGTAGGCAGCATGGTTCGAATGGCCTGTAGTGGTGCGAGATTAGGCTGGAGTGTTCCACGAGACGTCCGCTGGGCCTCAACCTCTGCACGCACCAACGCACTCTTGACCTGCTCAATATAACCAAGGCATTCGCCCAACATTTGTTGAACGTGAAGGAATTGGTCAGCTTTGATGGAGCGCGCTACGGCCATCGCAAGCCCGACGGAAAACTGCATCTTAACCAATGCACGGGTATTGGTTTGATGTGCCGTGTGATTACGCACGCCGGTAGTGGCGTAGAGACGGTTAGAGAGCTCAACATTTCGGTAGCAGAAAACACGCCCCCAAGGCACAAACACATTGTTGAATACCAGCAGAGAATCGTTTTCTTCAAAGCGCGTTGAAAGCGGGTGATCGAAGCTCGTGCGCCCTTCAACATAGTAAGGGTCGCGACAGATTTGTCGAAGGCCTTCAATGTGGGTCGGCACCGCAAATACCAACGCATGATCTTCGTCACCTGCTTTGAAGGATGGCAGGTTGTACATAACCATTTCGTCTGACACCGGCCCCAGCGTGGCAATCATCCGGGCTCCGCTTACGTAGATGCCTTCAGCACTTTCGCGTACAACCCGAAGGTGCATGTTGCCCATTTGCGAAGACTGCTTAGAACGATCATTTTGCGGCGTAATCAGTGCATGACTTAAGAACAGATCATTGTCACGGATATATTCGTAGTAACGTTCGACGTTGTCAGCGTACTGCTGCCCACCCTCGGCGAAAGTATCGCGTGCCTCCCAGAACGCCAAGAGAGTTACGTTCATAAAATCAGGAGAGCGGCCCATTAGCCCAAAATTGGTTTCAGCCCACACTTTGTATGCTTCACGACGCTTAGTCAGATCCTCGACGTTTTGCGCAGGATGAAACGCCATCCCCGCACGCTGTCCGGTGGAGGGGACAACATAAGTCACTTTATCTTGAAGCTCGGGATCATGCTGCGTGTCGTAAAGCTCGGCTAATTGCTTGACTGCGCCGCTGAATGCAGGGTGGGTCGTAACATCACTAACTTGGAACCCATTTACCCACACGTCGCGACGATTTTCTTTAAGGCCAGCTATGAACTCTTTACCAGAACGAATACCCATTGGACTTTCCTTATTTTTATTAAGTCGAACGAAACTCTGCCAAAAAAGGCCTGCTTTTGTGCATACACATCATATATAAACATTGGCGCGCAATTAACTTGACGTGCGGGGATTTCTTGGGGGAAGTGGGATTTGAATAAGCAAGCTTAAGTAAGCCTCGCGCTCGAGGATGGGCTGCGATCGAGCCGTAGCTTGGGCAGCTATATGGGGCAGTCGCAAGGCATTGCTCATACCTGAATACTCCGCGTGGCAGTTCATCTGCTTTTATATTTCTTATTTGGCATGCTAGCATGCAAGTTGTTGTTGTCAACTGATTTACGTTCAGTTACGCGACCGTTGCTCGCCACGAAAGCCGTCCTGGATCTGCGTCCCTTGTAGATCAAGCCTTTGCGCACTAAAGTGGACGAATGCGCACTCCCCTCGATTGCACCTCACCTACCGAAGACCTATGCATACGCCAAACAAAAAATTCGCGATCTATCAAGAAATCTTGCAGCGCTTGCTAACCCGCCGCTATCGCTTCGGCGAGAAAATTTTCGTGAAGGAAATTGGCGAATCGACGGGAGTCAGTCGGCAGCCAATAATGACCGCACTGAATAGCCTGCAAGAGCGGGGATTTGTTCAAATCATTGCACAGGTTGGCTGCCAAGTGGTGCAACCGAGCCCAGATGAGGTTGCTGATTTCTATCGAATGTTCGCCAATACCGAAGGCCTGATCGCAAGCCTTGCAGCAGAGCGCGGAACGCCTCTGGAGGTCGCAAGGCTTCAAGAGTTAAATGAACAGATCGCACGGATCAACCCAGCCCACAGTGATGCCTCGGAGAGCTATAGAAACCTGAACGTTGACTTCCACCGGCTTCTCCATGCGATGGCACGGTCACCTATCGTGTCGACACGGCAGATGGCCAATTTCGAACTGTCAGACTTTTTCATCGTTCAAAGTTGTGGCTTTCAGGCGCACCTGCCTGACGTAACCGGCGAACATGACGAGATAATCGCAGCGCTGAGCACCCGCAACGACAAACAGTGTAAAAAGGCGGCGATGGCGCACATTGACAGCGTATCAAGGCATGTTATCGAGGCAATGCAGCGCCTGCACAGCGAGGAGATGGCTGCCACGGTTTGAGCCGTAGCAGCCACGTGCTTATAGTGGAAACGCAGCTTCAAGCCAGACTGAGTCACCCTGAGGACCATTTTTCACATTGGTCTCATGCAGCCATTTGAGCACCACACCGGTGTTCTGGTTGAATGAGTAAAACAGCTGAGGGCCCACACCCACCTTTCTCAGCCGATTGCCCCCAGGTAAGTTGTCGCCGCTGACATTGTCATCCGACATCTGCTTGGTGTAGTACCCAGCCAAACCAAACTGAAGTTTTGGCATAGAGGGAAAGCGGTACCCCAATAAGTAGTCGACATTAAACACGTTGCCGGAGCGGTAGTCTGTATCCTTGTTTCGCTCATTGAATGAATAAGTGGGCGCCAGAGAAACTTCCCAGTCCGGATGTGGGAACCAAGTCAGCGCAAACTCTGAAATATAAGTTGTATAATTTGGCGTAGTGTTGGCCAAATCATTCTTGTCATAGCCTCCCAATGGTTTAAAGACACTGACGCCGGCGAGCAGATGAAGATTAGGGGCCGGAGAGTAAAGCACGTTCAAAGGACTGATATAGGTCTGCCGCATCCCCGTTTTAGAATCGGACGCTCCTCCGGCCTTTATATTTACGTGTCCCCCAGTACCAATAATTCCGCTTGTGAATCGAACACCTGATTCAGTTTGATAATCCCAGGTATGAACGAGACGTATCGCCTGAATATAATTTTCCAAATTGAACCCTGGAACGCTGGAGCGCCCGGAGTTATCTTTGTAATTTCCAGCATGATAATAAACAGTATAACTATAGAACTCGGTTTCTCCTGGGCTCGGCATCAAAGCGGGTACAACGGTTTGCACACCCAACGGCCAGGTTGTATCACCCCGTTCCGTTGCCATGGCTAAATTCGCTGCGCAGGTAGCAGCCACAGATACGCACAAAAATGCATACGCTTTCATAATCAATCTCACTTTTTTGTTATTGGATGTGGATTGTTCGGATTTCTAAACAGGAGTATTTATTGCTTATTGGTACCTACCAAGACAAACGCTAACGTAGCAGGAACATCACCTTGGTTTCTCCAGGCGTGAATATTCCCTTGTTGAATGATGACGTTATGCTTTTCTAGCTTCACTATGACGCCATCGTCGAGCTCAAGCCAAATGGTACCTTCAAGCACGACGCCATAATCAACTGTCGGGGTCGAGTGCATTCCTGGTCGTTCGGGATCAAAATGATCCACCATCCCTGTCAGATGCTCTTGTTGCTCGGCAAAGGCTGCCTGATGACTGAAATCCGGATGCGCAAAAATCGAGTCAGGAGGAAAGGTGACAATTTCAAGCCTCGTTTCCCCAGGCCCGGGAACAAACGAACTGCTCAGCGAGATTGCCTCATCTTTACCAGTAGAGAGTTGCTCTGATGCTGTCGTCGCCCAAACCAAGGAGGTAGAAAAACCAGGTAGATGTTCGTAGTCGTGAGAACGTGGTACCGGTCCATCATTCAGAACAACCGAACGGCCATCGACCGTTCCCACCACTAAACGCCTAATTGTCATAGATCACCTCTGAAATAAGACTGGCGCAGCTCGATGCCGCGCCAGTTCGATTAATGGCCTGGCGTTACAACAACGTTCGTGAAACCACCTTTACGGTTTTCCAAGGCGTCCAGAGCGTCATTCACTTCAGATAGCGGGAAAACCTCTTGATCAAATTTTGTCAAATCGAGCGTACCGGCAGCCGCCATCTCCGCCATGTCCTGACCTTCTGCAACCGTGAACCATAGCGAACCGATGATGCTGATCTGGTAGCACATCAGCTGGAACATTGGCACGGGCAAGTCTTCAGACATGCCCCCAATGTCGACCATACGCCCTCCCCTACGAAGCGATTTGATCCCGTCGACGGTGATTTGATGGGGAGCTCCGGGGCCGACTGCATCGATGAAAACGTCGGCGCCCAGGCCTTGGGTATGCTCGCGAACCCATTCATCAACAGGCCGTTCTCCGAGAGAAAGTACGTGCACGCGAGACGGATCCAACTGGCGGACTCTTTCGAGCAGTTCGCGGTTACGGGCCATGCCGAGCACTTTCGTTGCTCCCATAGCGAGCGCGAGCATCACAGCTCCAACCCCCAACGTTCCCGAAGCGCCATTGATCAATACTGTCTGCCCAGAACCTACATTCGCTTTGCGCAATGCAGAGTAGGCAGTGCCGAGATAACCGAAACGACAGCCTTGTTCGAAACTGATGGATTCCGGGAGCTTCACGAGCCCGTTGACAGGCGCCGTCATGAACTCGCAGAAGCCACCATAAGGGTAATCTTCAAACACTCGTTGCGAGCCAGCACCGAAGCCAAAATATCCTTGGAAGGTGAATGCGGTGCAGTTGAGGTGCTGACCTCGCAAGCACGCGTGGCAAGACCCGCAGCTTCTGCCTGGGTTGACGTATACACGATCGCCCGGCTTAACCGAATGCACTTGGCTACCTACTGCCTTGACTACCCCGGAGGCATCTAAGCCATAGATGGCTGGCAATTTAGGCAGGGGAAGATAGGGGAACCACTCAGGATAACGCTCGATAACGTTACGCAGGTTAGGGACAACGTTGCAGGCTTTAACGTGCACCAACACGTCCGTTGGCCCAATGGCAGGAATGTCGATTTCGTCGATCACAAAGGTCGGGCCGACATTGTGAAGTCGAGCTGCTTGCATTTTGCCCATGATTTTATCCTTATTAGGTGAGCACACACATGTACTCCTGCTAGCCACAGAAGGAGCTGTAGGTTGGTACGGAACTGATAAGAGTCGTTCGGAGACAAGCCCAGAGCACTAGGGCTGTTGATCTGGGGGGCGCATTCGCGCCTTGGGGATGGTTACTGCACAAGCCAATGGAACGTGGGTATACGTTTTCATTAGGGGCATCTTCAATTTGTTGTTATGCCCAAATACTGCACCTTTGAATGCTAGCATGCAAGATCAATTTGAGACTTTTCTCACCCCGTTCGTATGCGTGATTAGATCCGAGCCGCGGGCATACGACCTGCGGCTCATAATGATGAGTCACTGCCAAATGCGCAGGATGTGCTGTAGGGATCTTAGTTGTCAGCTAGTCTCCAGCAATCCATTTTAAGACGCGTTCACGGGCTACCATTTATGCGTGAGTGAGGTACCAGCGCCAGTCCTGTTCCCCGACTTCCGCATTGAATGCACGGAACTCGCGCCACTTGATCGCCAGGAATACCTTGAGGAATTCAGCGCCCAGCGCCTCGCGTGCCCAGGTCGAACGTTCCAGCGCCTGCAACGCTGTCAGCCAGTCGGTGGGTAGAAAATCGGTCGCCTGCTCATAGCCGTTCCCCACAATCGCCGCGCCGGGATCGCTTTGATGAGTGATGCCGTGGTGAATGCCCGCCAGTAAGGCGGCAGCGGCGAGATAGGGATTGGCGTCGGCACCGCAAATCCGGTGCTCGATGTGCCGACTTATCGCGGGGCCGCCGGGCACGCGGAACGACACCGTACGGTTGTTGACGCCCCAGCTTTTGGCCAGCGGCGCGTAACTGCCGGTCTGGAAGCGGCGATATGAGTTGGCATGGGGGCAAAATATCGCCAGCGAGTCAAAAAGGGTTGCCATCATCCCGCCGATGGAGTGACGCAACAGCGGCGTGCCTTGCGGGTCTTCGCTCGCATACAGGTTGTTGCCCTGCACGTCCGCCAGGCTGACGTGCAGATGCAGACCGCTGCCGGCCTGATCGCTGAATGGCTTGGCCATGAAGCACGCTTGTAGCCCGTGTTTGTTGGCAACACCTTTTACCAGGCGTTTGTAACGTACGCCTTCATCGATGGCCTGGAGTGCGTCGAAACGATGCTCCAGCGTCAACTCGAGCTGGCCCGGCGCGTACTCGGAGATCGCCGTGCGTACCGGCAGCCCTTGCAGCGCGCAGGCAGCATAGAGGTCATCAAGAAACGGTTGAACCTGCTCCAGTTCGTGGACGCCGTAAACCTGCGGGGCAACAGGGCGTACGCCATTGGTTTGCGTCGCAGGCTGCGGGCGACCATTGACGTCGCGCTTCTGGTCCAGCAGGTAAAACTCCAACTCAACGGCCATGACCGGATGGAATCCATCAGCTTTGAGCCGCTCGATGGTGTTCACCAGTACATGGCGCGGGTCGGCGGGCGCGGCTGGAAGCCCCTGGGTCGGGTGCATGCTCACTTGCACTTGACCGGTGGGTTGGGTGCGCCAGGGTTGCAGGGTAAGGCTCCCCGGCAAGGGATAGGTCCAGCAATCAGCGTCAGCGACATCCCAGACCAGGCCAGTCTCGTCCACGTCCTCCCCCTGAACGGTCAGGGCGAGAATGGAACTGGGCAGCGGCCGACCATTTTCGTAGATCGCCAGTAGCTCGTCGCGATGCAACAGTTTGCCCCGCGGAACACCATTCGCGTCGATCAGGAACAACTCGATGCTCAGGACTTCAGGGTGGGCGGCCAGATAATCCACGGCCTCTCTTTTATCAGCAAATTGCATGTCAAACCTCTTAGCGCTCATTCAAGCGACTGGGCAGTATTTAAGAACAATGGCATTTTCTGACGTGCAGTTATGAAGCGATAACCCGCGCGCCAGGTATGGCAAGCAGCGTGGTCAACGCGTTATCCAACTCACCGATCAGCCTGTCGACATCCGCATGGCTTGTTTGCGGACAGCACAGCGTCATGTTGTGGAAAGGCGTGATCAGGATGCCGCGATTGATCAAGTACAGGTGCAGCGCCATTTGAAGGCTGTCATGAAAAGCCGCCTCGGCTTGCGCACCGGTTCTGGGCGAAGTGGCACAGAATTGAAATTCGCAACGAGCCCCCAACTCTGTGACGGACCAGTTCAACTGGTGCTGCTTGAACAAGTACCGAAGACCCTGAGCCAATCCCGAGGCAAGAGGCAACATATGTTGGTAGGCGGACTCTGTCATGACCTCTTCGAGGCTGACGCGCATGCAACGCATCGCCAGCGAGTTGGCCGACAGCGTGGTTCCCATACCGCTGTGGCCATGCCCGCTACTCTCTTCACTGACAGTTTTCTGCACATCGAGCATGGCCAGGGCAACCTGCTCGGTTACGCCAAACACCGCGCAAGGTATGCCTCCCGCGATGGGTTTACCCACCACGAAAAAGTCGGGTTTCAAATCCCATTGGCGGGTGCATCCACCCAGGCCTGTGGAAATAGTGTGGGTCTCATCAATGACCAACAGGCTGCCGTATTTGAGGGTCAACTCTCGGCACTTCTGCATGAAACCCGGATCGGGCAGGACCATGCCTATGTTCGTCATCGCCGGCTCGCACATCAGCGCGCACACATCGCCCTGGGCTAAAGCAGCTTCCAGTGCGTCCACATCGTTGAAGGGGATGGATCGACTGTATTGAGTCAAGTCGTAGGCCTGGCCCACAAGACCTGCACGGGGCACTGTTTTACCGTCGCGGCAGCGCACCATGACGTCATCCACGGTACCGTGATAGCAGCCGTCGAACACCAGCAAGACGTTGCGTTTGGTAATCGCGCGCGCCCAGCGCAACACATAACGATTGGCGTCCGTCGCAGTGGCGGTCACCTGCCAGTAAGGCAGCCCGAATCGCTCAGCCAGCAACTCGCCGCAGACCACCGCGTCTTCGCCAGGCAGCATCGTGGTCAAGCCATTATTGGCCTGCTCGGCTATTGCGCGAGCAACAGGATCAGGTGAATGACCAAACATCGTGCCGGTGTCGCCCAGGCAAAAATCTATGTACTCATGACCGTCAACATCGGTGAAGCGCGCCCCTTTGGCACGCTGGACGAAGAGTGGCGAAGGCATCGACCAATCGCTCATCCAGTGCATGGGCACACCGTTGAACAGATTCGCCTTGGCGCGTTTGGCAAGCCCTATTGACGTTGGGTTGTTTTCTATAAAACGAGCACGCTCGGAGGCGGTAAAAGCAGCAATCGCTGATTCACTAATTCCACTTTTCGACATGATCAACACCCTATGTTAATTACAAAAAATCAGTTAAAAATCCGTGCCGCTCAGAGAGGAACTGTCCAACACCGCGTTCATGCTTGTCGGCGCATGACGGTGCATTAATACGGCTCGGCGAACTTACTCATTCTTCGAAAACATCGCGCTTTTACAGCGCGCAGTGATAGCCCCGTTCTTGACGTCAGGCGTGAGGGGATTTGTTCTCGACCAGACAATTCCCGCCATCCACCACCAGGACTTCACCGGTGATGTAACTGGCGTCAGGCGACGCCAGAAATGCAACAGCCGCCGCCACTTCGCGAGGGTTGCCCGAGCGCCCAATCGGGGTGAAACGCCCCGCCTCTGTTTCGGCTGGCGTGGTGGAGCCGGTGGTGATCCATCCCGGAGCCACGCTGTTTACGGTAATTCCCTGTTTGGCGACTTCAAGTGCGAGCCCCATGTTCATACCCACCATCGCGGCCTTGGCGGCGCTATAAGCGGCTTCACCAGGATTGCCGCACCGGGTGCCCGTGGTGGAACTGATATTGACAATGCGCCCATAACCTCTCGCCTTCATGCCAGGCAAAACAGCGCGGGTCAGAAGAAAAGCTGTAGTTAAATTTCTGGCCAGTGAAAGATTCCACTCATGCAGTTCCATTGTTGCCAATTCCGAGAAAACCTCAGGGCTTCCTTGCATGGCCATACCGGCATTATTCACCAGAATATCGACCCGCCCCCAGACTGACTCTGCCCATAGGCCGAATTCACGCACCTGACTTTCATCAGTGAGGTCAGCGGGTCGGCCTTCAACGTCGAACCCTTCAGCGCGCAGCTCTTTGACCCGATCCAGAATACGAGCGCTGCTCGCAGTGATGATCAACTTCACTCCGGATGCACCTAGCCTGCGAGCGATGGCCATTCCGATCCCGGCTTCACTTCCGGCACCGCTGACGAGTGCAACATGCCCTCTAAATTGCGTATCCAACATGGTGTGCCCACGTATTTAATTTGAAAGAGAGTAGAAACTAGGCGAATAAATCTGATACATAAAGACGATCATCATCAGAAAATTTGACAACACCTATGGCGTTTACCAGTGAGTCACTTAAAATTTTCCTCTCGGTCATCGACAGCGGATCCTTTTCGGCGGCGGCGCGAAAATTAGGCCGGGTCCCCTCCGCCATCAACATGGCGGTGTCGCAGCTTGAAGCCGAGCTGGATTTGTTGCTTTTTGACCGATCAACCCGCAAAGCCATTCCTACGCCAGCCGCCAAGGCACTCGAGCCCCAGGCACGACAGGTCGCCAGCCAGCTGAACCTGCTGGACGCCCATGCGCTGCAGCTTCATCAGGGGTTGGAAGAGCGCTTGGTCCTTGCGATGGCGCCAGAGTTGCAAACAGGCATCTGGAATCGTCCGCTGTCCACTATCGCCAGGGAGTTTCCCACGCTGGAAATCGAGATTCGCTCCGCATCCCATCCAGAAGCGATGCGCATGCTCCATGAAGGGCGTGTGCAATTGGCACTTGGGTTCGAACGACCAGGGCTTGACGAGCGCGAGACATTTCTTGAGGCGGGGAGCCAATTGTTAATCGCGGTTGCTGCTCCGGATCACCCTGCGGCCGCCGGCAAAAAAAGCCCCTTGAATGAGGAGCAACTGGTCAATGTTCGGCAGATCATCGTCGCGACCGGAGGACCTGCAGACTCTGACCCACGTGTTGTGCTGTCGCGGCGGATTTGGCACAGCGACAATTATCTGGCCACGCTGGACCTGGTACAGCAAGGATTGGGTTGGGCATATCTTCCAAAATCGCTGGTATACCCTCTCATCACGTCAGGTTCATTGACGGAGGTGGTGTTTGACTACATGCCGAGTCAGATGCGGCTATGGGTCGATATCATCTGGGTAAAAAACCGGCCCCTGGGACTGGGCGCGCTTCGTTACCTGAGCCTGATACGCGAAATTGCGGAAGGCGAGCCTCGTCGTGTTTGATGAGTAAAAGTGCACATTGAAGCTGGCGGCGGGGTCCAGATGCGGCCCGACGGTTGGCTCACAAGAGCGACTTTCGCCATCCATCACGCAGCCATCGCCAAGTGCGATGGCCTCCTCACTAATGCCTTCTAGATGCCTGTGCTACCCCGCCCATCAAAGCGCAGCCTGGAGACGACGGTTATCGGCCACTGTCATAGCGCCCCCTTGGGTATCGCTCCCATCGGCATCAATGGGCCACTGTCAGTTTCCAGCGGAGACGCCGCAATCAATCGCCATGTCCGCGCCAGTGATGGATCGCGCACCGGGTTGGGACAGGAAAAACGCCAGCTCGGCAACCTCTTCCGGCTGGATAAATCGGGCTCGGGCACCTTGGGGGTACTTGTCCAACAGATCCTGATAGTAGGCCTGAGGGTCTCCCTGCCCATATTGAGTGGCTTGAAATTTGAGCATTGGGGTTTCGATATCACCTGGGGAAATAGCGTTGCAGCGCACGCCAAAGGGTGCCAGGTCCAATGCCAGGGTTTTTGTCAGCAGGGTCACGCCGCCCTTGCTTGCGCAATAAGCTGCGGCATTTCGATTGCCTTGCCGGCCGGCATCGCTTGAAATATTCAGGATGGAACCCTCTGATAATTTCAGATGGGGAATAGCGGCTGAACACATGAAGAACGTAGCCTTCAGGTTTACGTCCAGAACAAGGTCGAAATCCTCTTCGGTAAAATCTTCAACCGGACCTTCGCGCCATACTCCCGCAGCGTTGATCAATACATCCAGTCGGCCCATCGCCATAACGGCTGCATTAACGGCTGCAGCACACACAGCGGGTTGGCGGATATCACCGCAAAAAATGCCTGACACCTGATATTCAACCTGTAAATCTGCGAGCTTTTTCGCATCCAGATCTGTTGCGAAAACCTTGAAGTCTTCATTTAAAAAACGCTCAACCAGCGCGCGACCAACACCACCTGCTGCGCCAGTGATCAGTACAGTTCGAGGGGCCATGGAACCTCCTGCCAAGATAGGGTTTAAGAACATCTAGGATGCATCCAGACTCCAAGAGTCTTGTTCTCGACCAAGCAATTTCCACCCTCCGGGCTCCCTTGCATGGACATGTCGACGTTGTGGAGGTGGAATTTAGGCGCTTTTATCTGATTGAAAAAAGACGACTGATATCAGATAAATTGACAATGCCATGGTATTTACCAGGGAGGTAATAAAGGTCCTCCTCTGGTCATGGACGCTGGCTCTTTAAGACCCGTTGCACGAGCAAGGATGTCGAGAATCAGATAGCAGATGGAACAGAGGCCTGAGTTGTGAGGTTCAATCGTTGCTTCAGCGAGCGAGCGCCCGCCGTAGCAAAGGTCAAACAACTCATCACTCCCATCATAATTATCCGTCTCGCTCAGCGCTTGTGTAGCCGCTCACCAAACTGCGATATGCGAATCCGCTCGTGGCTCCGTGCCACCGCACAATACGCCGGTGACCGGGTCGCGCAGGATGATCTGCCCACGCCCGTAGTCGGTCAGGTCGCTGTCGGTCTGCACCTTGTGCCCGCGCCGCGCCAGCGCATTGACCAGGTCGCGCGAAGCTCCATGTTCGATGCCGACCTTCATGTCGCCCAGCCATTGCCAGCGTGGCGCGTCCAATGCCGCCTGGGGGTTGAGGCCGAAGTCCACCAGATTCATCACCATCTGCACATGGCCCTGGGGCTGCATGTAGCCGCCCATTACGCCGAACGGTCCAAGGGCCTTACCGTCCTTGCTGAGGAAACCCGGGATGATGGTGTGGAAGGTTTTCTTGCCCGGCGCCAGGCAGTTGGCATGCCCCTCATCGAGGCTGAATTCCTGCCCGCGATTCTGCAGGGCGATGCCGCTGTCGGGCAGCACCACGCCGGAGCCGAAGCCGTGGTAGTTGCTCTGGATGAACGAGACCATATTGCCTTCGGCATCCGCGGTGGCCAGGTACACCGTGCCGCTGGCGTGAGGGTCGCCGGGCTTGGGTGGCTGGGCCTGCTCGCCGATCTCGCCACGGCGGCGGGTGCTGTAGTCGTCGCTGAGCAGGTCGGCCACCGCCACTCGCATGTGCGCCGGGTCGGTGATGTAGTGCAGGCCATCGCTGTAGGCGAGCTTCATGGCTTCCAGCTGGCGGTGCCAGGTTTGCTGGCTGTCGCGGTGATCGAAGCTGAAGCCTTCGAGGATCTTCAGCGCCATCAATGCGACCAGGCCCTGGCCGCTGGGCGGGATTTCCCAGACATCCACGCCGCGGTAATTGATGCGGATCGGCTCCACCCACTGCGCGCGGTAATCCTCGAGGTCGCTGGCGCGCAGATAACCACCGCTGGCCCGCGAATGTGCATCCAGGCGCTCGGCCAAGGCACCGCGATAAAGGCTTTCGCAGCGGGTGGCGGCGAGTTCTTCCAGGGTACGAGCCTGGGCCGGGTTGCGGAAAATCTCGCCCGCCTGGGGCGCGCGTCCTTCAATGAGAAAGGTGTCGAACCAGGCTTGCAGCACTTCGTCGCGATGCGGGCTGAATTCGTTCAAGGATATCTGCCATTGATGGGCAACCACCGGCGACAACGGGAAACCGTCGCGTGCCAGGCTGATGGCCGGCTGCAGCAAATCGGCAAACGGCAATTTGCCGAAGCGTTGCGACAGTTCGGCCCAGGCCGATGGGCAGCCCGGCACAGTGACCGGCGTCCAGCCATACAGCGGCATCTGCGCATGCCCGGCCGCCTTGACTGCCTCGATGCTCAAGGCGGCCGGTGCGTGGCCATTGCCGTTCAGGCCATGCAACTGCCCCTTGCACCAGACCAGGGCAAACGCATCGCCGCCAATGCCGCAGCCAGTGGGTTCGACGACGGTGAGCGCCGCCGCCGTGGCGATGGCGGCATCAATGGCGTTGCCGCCTTTTTGCATGATCTCGATACCGGCCTGGGCTGCCAGCGGCTGGGATGCCGCGACCATGCCGCGACGGGCAAACACGCTTTGGCGTTGCGACGCATAGGGGTATTCGTGAGCGGAGAATTTCAACATGGCAAAGGCTCTTCAAAAAAGGTCATAACACGCGGCTGAGAAACGCCCGGGTCCGTGGATGGCTGGGGTGGCTGAAAATCTGCTCTGGCGGCCCTTGCTCGATTAATTCGCCCTGATCAAGCACCACCACCCGGTCGGCCACTTCGCGGGCAAAGCCCATTTCGTGGGTGACCACCACCATGGTCATGCCCTCCTCGGCCAGCTCCTTCATTACCTGCAAGACCTCGCCGACGGTTTCCGGGTCGAGGGCGCTGGTGGGTTCGTCGAACAGCATCGCCTGGGGTTTCATCGCCAGCGCACGGGCAATCGCCACCCTTTGCTGCTGGCCGCCGGAGAGCATCGACGGGTAGTGGCTGGCCTTGTCCGCCAGGCCGACCCGCGCCAGCAAGCCGCGAGCCTGTTCCAGCGCCTGGGCACGCGGTACGCCGAGCACCTGGATCGGTGCTTCGATGATGTTTTCCAATGCAGTCATGTGCGGGAACAGGTTGAAGCGCTGGAACACCATGCCGATGTCGCGGCGCTGACGGGCGATGTTGCGCTCCGAATCACGCACCAGGCTGCCATCGGCGCGTTCGCGATAGCCCATGGCGCGGCCGTTGACGCGAATGCGCCCGCCCTGGATGTCTTCCAGCAGGTTGATGCAGCGGATAAAGGTGGTCTTGCCGGAGCCGGAGGCGCCGATCAGCACCACTACTTCGCCGCGCCGCACCTGCAGGGAGATGCCCTTGAGGATCTGCAACTCGCCGAACGACTTCTGGATATCCTGTGCGTCAATGATCAGCTCTTCACTTTGGTGCGCCATGGTTAACGTCCCCTCAGCAGTTTCAGGGTGCTGCGACCGAACATGCGGCTGGCGGCAGGAGGTGGCGCCGAAGGTCGATCGGACTGGCCGAAACGGTTTTCGAGCCAGCGTTGGAAAAAGCCCCACAGCGTGGTCAACGTCAGGAAGTAAATCGCGACGACCAGGTACAACTCGAATACGCGAAACGTCGCCGAGGTCACCATCTGCGTGCTGAGCAACAACTCCTGCACGCCGATCACGCTCACCAGCGTGGTGTTCTTGAGCATCACATTGAACTCATTGCCCAGCGGCGGCACGATCACCCGAAACGCCTGGGGCAGCACGATGCGCCGCATCAGCTTGCCGAACCCCATGCCCAGGGAACGCCCGGCTTCGTATTGGCCCTTGTCCACTGCGCCGATGCCGGCGCGAATGATCTCGGCCATGTACGCGCCTTCATTCAGGCCCAGGGCGATGATCGCCGCCTGGATATTGCCGGGGATGATCAGCCCGAACAGATCGATGTCCTCGAAGCGGAAGATCCCGCCCGCCGCCAGCGCCGTGTACAAAAACACGATCTGTACCAGCAACGGCGTGCCGCGCATCAGCCACACGTAAAGGCGCACCGGCAGATGCAGCAGCGGGTTCGTCGACAAACGCAACAGCGCCGCCGCCAGGCCCAGCGCACAGCCCAGCAGCATCGCCAGTACGCTGATCAGGCAAGTCAGCCACAGCCCGGTGAGGTAGACCCCACTGGGCTGTAGCAGGTATTGCCAGAACACATCCCAATTGAAATTCATCGTTATAGAGCCTCAGTCGAGTGTGTCGCTGCTGACGTGCCATTTATTGAGCAATTGCGCGTAGCTGCCGTCGCTGCGCATGTCGCTGATGATCTGCTGCACGGCGGCGGTCAGTTGTGGGTCGTCCTTGCGCATGCCCAGGCCGGTGAGGATGCGGCTGAATGCCGGGACCCCTTCCTCAAACAGGTCCGGGGCCATCGACGCGTAGTAGCCCGCGGTTTCTACAGTGGTGCCGTAGGCATCGGCCTGACTGATGCGCAGCGCCTGGAAAGCATCAGTGTCGGTGTTGTAGACCACCAGCTTCATCGGTGGCTTGCCAGCCTTGACGAGGTTTTCGTTCTGGGTGTCCAGCAGGGTTTTGATGGTGGAGCCGTTGAGCACCGCCACTTTTCGTCCGAAAAGGTCATCCAGGGTCTTGATGCCTTTAGGGTTGCCCTTGGGCACCACCACCGACTGGCTGGAATACATGTAGTTGACGATATCGATCACTTCGCGCCGCTCCGGCTTGTCGAACAACTGATCGACGATCATGTCGCACTGCTGGGCAAGCAGCGCCGGTAGCAAGCCGGAGAACGGAATCACCCGCCACTGCACCTGCTTGTCGCCCAGCCGTTTGGCGATCTCAAGCCCCAGGTCAACCGTGAGCCCGCGCGGTTTCTGGGCTTCGTCGAAAGAGACCAGGGGCGGTGAATCCATCCCCGAGCAGTAGGTGAGTTTATTGATCTTTTGCAGACGCTCCGGCACTTGGGGCGTGGCAACCGCCCATTGTGTGCAGAGACCCAGGGTTACAGCCACCAGCAAGGCGCGGCGTTGTTTATGCATGACCAGACACTCCACTTCGTTAGATAAAGGGGGCAGGACTAAAGTCAAAACACGGACGGGTCAGGACCCCGTCTCTCTTATTTTCTCGATTGCAGAAATTGAATCAGCAGCGGCACGGTGCTTTCGATGTGTTCGCGTACCACAGCTTCGGCACCGGCGGCGTCACCGGCGCGAATCGCGTCGAGGATCACCGCGTGTTCCTGGCGCGCGCTGAGGGGTTTTTCGCTGTGCTGCAGCCACAAGCGCATGGGCGCTTCCACCAGCGAATACAACGCCGAAATCTGCTTCAGCAAGCGTGGCCGGCCGCTGAGCCCGCACAGGTATTCGTGAAAGGCACGGTGGCAACGGACCCACGCGGCGCTCTCGTCGCGGTAGTCATCCATCTCGTCCAGCAGGCGCTCCAGAGCCGCCATCTGGCGTTCACCGATACGGCTGACCGCGACGCGAACTGCAAGGCCTTCAAGTGCGCTGCGCATCTCGAACACCTCGTGCAGCTCCGCGATATCCAGGCCGCTGACAATGGCACCGCGATTGGGCCGCAGCGTCACCAGGCCCTGGGCATCCAGGCGGCGAAATGCCTCACGCACCGGCATGCGGCTCATGCCTATCTCGCTGGCGATATCCTCGGCGATCAGGCGATCGCCCTTGCGGAAACGACCGCCGCAGATGGCGTCGAGGAGGAAGTTGTAGGCCTCCTCCTCTGCAGTGAGGGGCTGGCGGTCAACGTAAGCGGGGGCAAATTGCATTGGCAGCCTCTTTGTATTTTTGTATCCAATTATCCACGAATATAAAACGCATAACGCGTGCCAACACCTCCCACAGAGCATTACTCATTGATTTAAATGAAGTCTTTCGTTCGGGTGGGGAAAATTGCGCAAAGCGGGTAAAGAGATTTGCTACCAAATGACGCAGTGACTTTCAATTTTTGCGCAAAAAAGTAGCGGATGTCCGGTGAAGGGCCCGGTGACGCCCGATGATCTACACAGAGTATTTTTGGCAGGCCTTTTTGCCATGAGCGCACCAGGCGCCTCCCAATCAATGGATCCAGTAAAATCGCACTGATCGATAATCGCCCAAAATAACCTTAAAACCACAGACTAATACATTGACTCACAACAGCTCTGGAAATTTAATGGATCCATTAAACAAAAATAATTAATCAGCCAGAGAATTGCCATGTACCCCAAAAACACTTGGTACGTCGCCTGCACACCCGATGAAATCGCCCAAAAACCCTTGGGTCGGCAGATCTGCGGTGAAAAAATGGTGTTTTATCGAGGCCCGGAAGGCAGCGTCGTAGCCGTCGAGGACTTCTGCCCCCATCGCGGCGCACCGCTTTCACTGGGTTATGTCGAAAATGGCAACCTGGTGTGCGGCTATCACGGACTGGTCATGGGGGCCGACGGCAAGACCGTTGAAATGCCCGGGCAGCGGGTGCGTGGTTTTCCGTGCAACAAGACCTTTGCCGCAGTTGAACGCTACGGTTTTATCTGGGTATGGCCCGGCGATCAGACCCTTGCCGACCCGGCGCTGATTCATCACCTGGAGTGGGCAGTGAGTGACCAGTGGGCGTACGGCGGCGGGCTGTTTGATATCCAGTGCGATTACCGCCTGATGATCGACAACCTGATGGACCTGACCCACGAAACCTACGTCCACGCTTCCAGCATCGGCCAAAAGGAAATCGATGAAGCGCCTCCCGTCACCACGGTTGAAGGCGACCAAGTCATCACCGCCCGACACATGGAAAACATCATGGCTCCGCCGTTCTGGCGCATGGCCCTGCGCGGCAACAACCTCGCCGACGATGTGCCGGTGGACCGCTGGCAGATCTGTCGCTTCACCCCGCCCAGCCATGTGCTGATCGAGGTGGGCGTGGCCCACGCCGGCAAGGGCGGCTATCACGCAGCGCCCGAACACAAGGCGGCAAGCATCGTGGTCGACTTCATCACCCCGCAGACCGAGACGTCGATCTGGTATTTCTGGGGCATGGCGCGCAACTTCAACCCTCACGATGAGGCGCTGACCGCCAGCATTCGCGAAGGCCAGGGGAAGATTTTCAGCGAAGACCTGGAGATGCTTGAACGTCAGCAGCAGAACCTGCTGGCCCACCCGCAACGCAACCTGCTCAAGTTGAATATCGATGCCGGCGGCGTGCAGTCGCGCAAGATCCTGGAGCGACTGATTGCCCGGGAACGCACCCTCGAACCACAGCTGATCACGACCACCACCGCCTGAACGGCGCGACAACTCTGCGAGGACCGAACATGATCGATGTGGTGGTGGTATCCCGTAATAACGAAGCCCAAGACATTTGCAGCTATGAACTGGCCAGGGTCGATGGCCAGCCGCTGCCCGCCTTCAGTGCCGGCGCGCACATTGACGTGCATCTGCCGGACGGGCTGGTACGCCAGTATTCGCTGTGCAATCACCCCGAGGAGCGTCATCGCTATCTGATCGGCGTACTCAACGACCCGGCCTCTCGCGGCGGCTCGCGCAGCTTGCACGAGCAGGTACACGAGGGCGCCCACCTGACGATCAGCGAACCACGCAATCTCTTCCCCCTGGCCCATGAAGCACGACGCAGCCTGCTGTTCGCCGGCGGCATCGGCATCACCCCGATCCTGTGCATGGCCGAGCGCCTGGCCCATGCAGGTGCCGACTTCGACCTGCATTACTGTGCCCGCGCCAGTGAGCGTGCGGCGTTTGTACAGCGGCTCAAGGCGTCACCGTTTGCCGAGCGCGTGTTCCTGCATTTCGATGAGCAGCCCCACACGGCGCTCAAGACTGCCGAGGTGCTGGCTGCGCCCGCAGACGATGTGCACCTGTATGTCTGCGGCCCCGGTGGTTTCATGCAACACGTGCTCGACAGCGCGCGGGCGCAAGGCTGGCAGGAGAACTGCCTGCATCGCGAGTACTTCTCCGCGGCGCCAGTGGACAACAGCCTCGACGGGAGCTTTGCGGTGAAGCTCGGCAGCAGCGGCCAGGTCTTCACGATCCCCGCCGACAAGACCGTGGTCCAGGTCCTGGAAAGCCAGGGCATCGAGATTGCCGTGTCCTGCGAACAAGGGATCTGTGGCACCTGCCTGACCCGCGTGCTGGACGGCATCCCGGAGCACCGCGACCTGTTCCTCACCGAGCAGGAACAGGCGCTGAACGACCAGTTCACGCCCTGCTGCTCACGCTCGAAAACCCCACTGTTGGTGCTCGACATCTGAACCGTGTCACGACGCGGGCAAAATCACCTTCATGCGCGCGTCGGCGGTGGCTGAACTGAAGATCTTGGCATAACGCAACGTCGCATTGGCGTGTTCGCGCATGATGGCTTCGGCGCGCGCGCCCTGGCGATTGACCAGGGCATCGAACACCGAGTGATGCTGCATGTGGGCATAGTTGAAGCGCCGGTATTCACGGGCCATGTCCTCACGATCCACCGCCAGCGCGGTCACCGATGCGAAGGGCAGGTGATCATTGCGTGCCAGCGCATCGGTGATCGCCGGATTGTGGCTGGACTCCACAATGACCTGGTGAAAGCGCATGTTCAGGTCGTGGTAAACCTCAAGGTCATCTTCGGTCACATAGCCTTTGTCGAACAGTTGGTCGCCTTCCACCAGGCAGCGCTCCAGCGCCGCAAGAGCCGCGTCGGAAAGACCATGCTCGGCGGCTTGCCGCGCAGCCAGGCCTTCCAGCACACCGCGCACTTCGACGGCGCCGGCAATGTCACTGGGGCTGACCGAGCGCACCTGATAGCCGCGCCCGCCAAACGGCACCAGCAGCCCTTCCTGCTCAAGGGTACGAAAGGCCATGCGCACCGGCATGCGCGACACACCAAAGCGTTGCGCCGTAGGGATTTCCATCAGGCGCTCCCCCGCCACCAACTCCCCGCTGGCAATCATTTTGCGCAGTGCAACCAGCACCAATTGACCGGGCTTACTCATCCAGGCAACTTCCAGAAAAGGTGGCCTGCCATAGTACCGCAAGCATCCGATCCCGTCAGACGAACGCCAGTGCGGCGCGCGCCCCCTCTATGGCACCCAGGTGTTGCGCCAGCCCTGCTCGGTGAAAAAACCCTTGATGATGGGCGTCAGCAAAGGCGCCAACCGGGCGGCCACCTCTTCGGGCCTTGACGGTGCACGCATCTGCACACGCTCGATTGCATATCGCGCAGGGGCGCCTCATAGCTCCACATCGGGACGCCTCATCGACTAAAAAAGAATCACGTACTCATGCGCGAAAAGCAGGGTTCTCGATCAGCAGCGCCATGCCCTGCCCGCCGCCCACACACGCCGCGGCAATCCCGTAGCGCAGGTTGTGCTGACGCAGTTGTCGGGCCAGGGACATGACCAGGCGCAGGCCAGTGGCAGCCAGTGGATGCCCCAGTGCCAGCGAGCCGCCCTGGACGTTGAGGCGGGTGCTGTCCAGCTCAAGTTCATGGGCCACCGCCAGCACTTGGGCGGCCTGGGCTTCGTTGATCTCGAAGCGGCCGATGTCATCCAGACTCAACCCGCTGCGTTGCAGCAGCAGACGAATCGCCGGCGCCGGGCCGATGCCCATGAACTCGGGGGCCACGCCGACCACCGCGCTGGCCAGCAACCGAGCCAGGACCGGACGCGTGCAGGCCGAGGCGCGACCCACCAACGCTGCCGCCGCGCCATCCACCACGGCGCAACTGTTGCCGGCGGTTTGCACGCCGCCGGGATGCACGGCGCGCAAGCGTTTCAAGCTCGCAAGGTCGGTGGGCCGAGGGTGGCTGTCCGCGCTGACGGCACCGGTCCGACGCGCCAGGCTGATGCCTCTGGGCTGGTATCCCTCAAGCTCGAATACCTGGTTATCGACCATCACCACCTCGTCAACCCAAGCGCCGTCATGCTGCGCCTGCAACGCTCGCTGGTGGCTGGCGCAGGCGTAGCGGTCCACCGCCTCGCGACCCAGGCCATAACGGCGCGCCAGGTTGTCGGCCGTGGCGATCATGTCCAGGCCCGGGGCCGGGTCATACAAGGCTTCCCACAGAAAATCCTTGAACTGGACCTCGCCGCCAAGACGAAACCCGCCCCTGTGGGTGTAAGCCGCGATGGGGTTGCGCGACATGGATTCACTGGCCACACACAAGGCCAGTTGCCCGCCGTCGCGCAGTTGCCCGGCAGCCTGGCGCAACAGTTCGAAACCGGTGGCGCAGATGCGCTGCACCCCCAGTGCCGGGACCGCTTGCGCCACCCCGCTGTACAAGCCGATATGCCGCGGCAGCAAGTAGGCATCGAAACTGGCCTGGGCCATGGAGCCGGCCAGAACGCTGTCCACTGCCTGCGGTTCAATACCCGCACGGGCCAGTACCTCACGGCCCACCTTGATCCCCAAGTCGATGGGTGAGACCTGAGACAGTGCGCCACCCAGGTCAATCCAGGGGGTGCGCACGGCCTCGAGAATCGCCACATCGGCAAACGCCGAATACTGCCCGTTCAAGGCTTGGGCTCGGCGCGCAGGATCGTGGCCTCTTCGCCGCGATACAACGCCTCGACCTTGGCCGCGCGCCATTGCAGCACGGCGCGCTGGTTGATCGAACCTTTGTCGGTGATTTCCCCACGATCGATGGACGCCGGCTCGTCGAGCAGGGCAATCCATTCCAGGCGACTGGCATTGCCGGTCACCCCGCGATTGAGGCGTTGCAACCAATCGCCGAACCACTGGCGCACCGGCGCGCTGCCGAGCACGTCGGCGTCGCTGGCGTCGGCGCCCAGGCCCGCCAGCCGACGGCATTCGTAGAGCCTGGGGAACACCAGTGCTCCGAGGCACTCGCGATCGGGCGCGGTAATCACCAGGTCCTGCACATAGGGCGAGCCGTCGAGCACCGCGCGATTGCGCAACGGACCAACGCTGACAAACACCCCGGAAGAGAGCTTGAAATCCTCAGCAATTCGCCCATCGAACATCAAGCCCAGTTGCGGCTGCTGAGGGTCGGCGAGCTTGATCGCGTCTCCTGAACAGTAGAACCCTTGTTCATCGAACACCTCGGCGGTTTGCTGGGGCGCCCGCCAGTACCCCGGCATGATATGCGGCCCGCGAAAGCGCCCTTCGAACTTGCCGTCCACCGGCACCAGGCGCACCTCGCAGCCCGGCGCGGGCAAGCCGATATAGCCGGCCATGGACAACGGCCCGGTGGTGAAGGTGCAGGACGGTGCGGCTTCGGTCATGCCCAGCCCGGCCATCATGCGGATGCGTTCACCGCAGTGCTGTTCGGCTACGCGATCGAGGCGATCCCAGATACTTTGGGACAGGCCGGCGGCGGCGAAGAAGAACAGTTTCATCCGCGCAAAAAAACATTCGCGCAACTCGGCGTCCTGTTCCAGGGCGTTGACCAGTTCTTCCCAGCCCTTGGGCACCGTCAGGTAAGCCGTGGGCGAAATCTCCTTGAGGTTGCGCAAGGTCTGGGCAAAACCCTGGACCGTGGGCTTGCCGTCGTCCAGGTAAAAGGTGCCGCCGTTGTAGAGCACGATGCCGACGTTGTGGCTGCCGCCAAAGGTGTGATTCCACGGCAGCCAGTCCACCAGCACCGGAGGCTCCTCACCGAACACCGGAAACGTCTGCAACAGCATCTGCTGGTTGGCGCAGAGCATGCGCTGCGTGGTGATCACGGCCTTGGGCAATTTGGTCGAGCCCGAGGTGAAGAGAAACTTGGCGATGCTGTCAGGACCGGTGGCCTGGAACGCCGCATCGGCCTCGGCGCCGCCCGGCGTTTGCAGCAGGCTCGCAAAGCTGGCCTGAGTACGCCCGGGGACGTGGCCGCGCACGCAGATCAACGGGGTCTCGGCCGGCAATACCGCCTCGATCGCACGCTGGTAGGCCGCCGCATCGCTGACGAATACCAGCCCGGGTTGCAGCAGGTCACAGACATGCCGCAGCTTGGCGAAATCCTGGGACAACAACGCGTACGCCGGCGAGACCGGGCAGTACGGAATACCGGCGTACATGGCGCCGAGGGCGACCTGCAAATGTTCGATGTCGTTGCCGGACAGCAATGCCAGCGGCTTGTCCGCCGACAGCCCGTAATTCAGCAGGCCCTGGGCAATCGCGCGCACGCTGTCGAGCATCTCGCGGTAGCTGACACGGCGCCAATCCCCACCGGCCTGGCGGGCCGCGATAAACGTCTGCTCGGGCCGTACCCGAGCCCAATGCACCAGGCGATCGAGCAGGCGCGCCGGCAACTCGGCCAGGGGCTCCAGGGAGCGCATGTGCAACACGCCGTGTTCTTCAGTGACCGCCACCGGCGCGTGGCCGATGGAGACCTCGCGGTATCGCGGTGCGGGTTGGGGTTGCGGTCGGGATTCGGAACTCACAAGGATGTCCTCCAGCAAAGCGGATCACAGCCGCCTTGTTATTGTTAGGTCGCAGCAACTGCTCAGATCGGGTAATGCCGTGGCCCGTTCTGCAAGGTCACCCAACGCAATTGCGTGAAGTGCTCAATGGACGCCTTGCCACCAAAGCTGCCGTACCCACTGGACTTGACCCCGCCAAACGGCATCTGCGCCTCGTCATGCACAGTCGGCCCGTTGATATGGCAAATCCCCGACTCGAGCCGCTGGGCCAGGGCCAGTGCACGCCCGGTGTCACGACTGAAGATAGCCGCCGACAGGCCGAACTCGGAGTCGTTGGCCAGGCGCAACAAGGCTTCATCACCCTCACCACGTAGCAGGACGGCCACCGGGCCAAAGGACTCTTCGCGGTACAAGCGCATCTGTTCGGTGACGCCATCGATCAGGGTCGGCTGCAGGATGCTGCCCTCCAGTTGGCCGCCCACCACCAGCCGCGCGCCCTTGGCCAGGGCATCGTCGATCAGGGCCTTGATGCGTGTGCCGGCGCCGGCATCCACCAGGGAACCGAGTACCGAATCCGCCGCAGCGGGGTCACCCGCACGCAGGGTCGCGACCTTGGCCGCCAGCTTGGCGGTGAACGCATCGGCGACCCTGGCATCGACGATCAGGCGTTCGGTGGACATGCAAATCTGGCCCTGGTTGAAATAGGCGCCAAAGGCCGCCGCCGCCACAGCGGCGTCAAGATCGGCATCGTCGAGCACCAGCAACGGTGCCTTGCCGCCCAGTTCCAGCAATGCCGGCTTGAGATGACGCGCCGAGAGTTCGCCGACAATCCGCCCCACGTGGGTCGAGCCGGTGAAGTTGACCCGGCGCACGGCCGGGTTGGCGATCAGCCGCTCGACAATCGCGGCGGCATCGGCCGGAGCATTGCTGATGACGTTGACCACGCCATCGCCCAGGCCGGCGTCCTGCAACACCTGGCCGATCAGGCGGTGCACGGCCGGGCTTAATTCCGAGGCCTTGAGCACCACGGTATTACCGCAGGCCAGCGGCATGGCGATGGCGCGTGTGGCGAGGATGACCGGGGCGTTCCACGGCGCGATGCCCAGCACCACACCGCACGGTTGACGCAAGGCCATGGCGAAACTGCCGGGGACATCGGAGGGGATCACCTCCCCCGTGATCTGGGTGGTCATCGACGCCGCTTCGCGCAGCATATTGGCCGCCAGGCGCACATTGAAGCCATACCAGTTGGCCATGGCGCCGGTCTCGCCGGCAGCGGCGATGAATTCGCTGCTGCGCGCCTGTAATTGCTCGGCAGCGTTGAGCAAGCGGGTGCGGCGCTCGTTGGGCGCCAGCGCCGCCCACGCGGGGAACGCGGCGTGGGCGGCAGCGACCGCGGCGTCGGCATCTTCCAGGGTCGCCGCAGCCACTCGCGAGACCACTTCACCGGTCACCGGGTTGCGACGTTCGAAGGTTCGACCGTCACGGGCGGGGCACGACTGGCCGCCGATCAACAGGGGCACGTCCAGCATGGTGATTCCTCTTTATTGTCTTTATCGGGAATACGTTCAAGCAGGGTACAACGGCGCGGCCAGGCGGCCGCGCCCTTCAGCGTTTATACGCCTGCAGGCCAGGCTTGATGCTCTTGTCGTCGAGGAACTGTTTCATGCCCTGCTCGCGACCGCCTTCGGTGTCGAGCAGGCGCGACTGATCGAGCTTGGCGTAGAGGTAATCCTCGTTCTGCTCCCAGGTCAGCTCGCGGCAGCGCTTGAAGCCATGCTTGGCGGCACGCAGCACCACCGGGTTTTTCTCCAGCAGGTTACGCGCCAGTTCGATGGTCACTTCGCGCAGTTGAGCCAGGGGCACGCTTTCGTTGACCAGGCCCATTTCGGCGGCTTTCTGCCCGCCGAAGGTCTTGCCGGTCATGATGTAGTACAGCGATTGGCGATGGCCCACGGTGTCGGCCATGGCCTTGCTCACCAGGTTGCCTGGCGGGATGCCCCAGTTGATTTCCGAGAGGCCGAAGGTCGCTTCGTCGGCGCAGATCGCCAGGTCGCACGCCACCAGCGGGCTGAAGCCACCGCCGAAGCACCAGCCATTGACCATGGCGATGGTCGGTTTGGCGTACATGCGCAGCAGTTTCCACTGCCATTGCGAGGCTTCGCGGCGGATTTTTTCCTGGAGGATTTCCGGGCCGGCATCCACCTCACGAAAGTATTCCTTGAGGTCCATGCCCGCCGTCCAGGCTTCGCCCGCACCGGTGAGGACCAGCACGCCGGCGGCAGGGTCCTGCTCGAGGGTTTCCAGGACGTCGATCATTTCCCGGTTCAGGGTCGGGCTCATAGCGTTGCGTTTTTCCGGACGATTGAGAATGACCCAGGCGATGCCTTCTTCGATCTCAACCTTGACTGTGGTCCAACGGCCTTCGTAATTGCTCATGGCGGTACGCTCTTGTTCTGGGTGTGAAGATGATTCGAAATTAAACCGCAAATATAGTTATGTCAATTAACTATTAACCTGAATAACCAATATCTTTCCTGCTTAAAACCCACGCGTAGCTGACGCTGTGAAAACCCGGCATAGCCATAGCGCGCCAACACCGGCAAACTAGATAGTCTTATTAACCTGCACCTTTTGAGGATTGCACTGCCAATGGCCAAGCCTTCCAACATCGCCGCCGCCAGCCAGGCCCTGCCCGACAACGACGAGGTACGGCCGCCGCTGGATTCAGCCCTGGACGATCTGATCGGCTACGCCATGCGCCGCGCCCAGCTCAAGCTGTTCCAGAACCTGATCGGCCGGTTGTCGGACCACGACCTGCGCCCGGCGCAATTCTCGGCCCTGGCGATCATCGAGCAGAACCCCGGGCTGATGCAGGCCGACCTGGCGCGCGCCCTGGCCATTGAGCCGCCCCAGGTGGTGCCGTTGCTGAACAAGCTGGAAAGCCGCGCGCTGGCCGTGCGGGTACGCTGCAAGCCGGACAAACGCTCCTACGGGATCTTCCTCAGCAAGACCGGCGAAACCCTGCTCAAGGAACTCAAGGCAATCGCCGCACAGAGTGACCTCGACGCCACCGCCGCCCTCGACGGCCAGGAGCGTGAAGAGCTGCTGCGCTTGCTGAAGAAGGTCTACCAGGACTGATCGGCCTACCAGAGCGCCACGGTGTAGAGCACCAGAAAACGGGTCTGGTTTTCATCGCGAAAGGCCGCGCCGCTCGGGAAGTCATTGCGGTAGATCGACTTTCGCGCCATGAACCCGACGTTCTTCAGCGGGCCGCTCTGGATCACATACCCCAGTTCCATCTGGAACTCGCGCTCCTTGCGATCCTCGGCGTTGAAAGCGGCCAGTTCGATGTGGTCGCCACGCACGTAGCGCAGCCGCGTCTTCAGCCCAGGCACTCCCGATGCCGCGAAGTCATAGTCGTAGATGGCTTGCCAGGTGCGCTCCTTGGCGTTGAGAAAGTCCGAACTCATGGTCAGTTCGCTCATGCCCATCAACTCCGTTCCCGAGATATAGGGCGTGGCCGTCTCCCCGCTTGAGTGCATGTAGCCAAGGCTGACGCGATGGCCGCCCAGGCGATAGCCGAACAACGCCGAGAGGTTGCGGTTATCCACCCTGCCCGCCTTGGCACTGCCATCCTCACGGCTGAAAAAACTGCGCAGGTCGCTGGTGAGCACGCCATCGCCCACCGGCAAGTTGTGCAGCAGCGCCAGAGTGTCCTGCTGGTAGAGGTCCGCGATCTGCGCGTGATAGACCCGCAGGCTGAGGTCTTTGTTGACCTGGTAATCACCGCCGACGTAAGCCAGGTGCGACGTGGTGGCAGTGGCGTTGAAGCGCCGGTTGGGCGAGGCGATCGTCATGGCCTGGTAGTCGGTGGAGTCGCGCTTGTTGATGCGGTCGATATAGCCCGTGTTGAGGGTCAGGCCATCGATGTCCTTGGAGCTCAAGGTGGTGCCGCGAAAGGTTTGCGGCAGCAGCCGCGACGGACTGGCAAAGGCAAACGGCAGGAAGATCGACACATCGCCGGCCTTGACCGTGGATTGGGCGAACCGCAGCTTGGCGGTTGGGGCCAGGCGCGAGTACTCGTCGGCGGCGCGCTTGTCGCTGGCCGACACCGGCAACAACTCGGTCCCGCTGCGGTCCGGCGAAGAGTCGAGCCTGACCCCCATCAACCCGCGTACATCCAGGCCAAAGCCTACCGGGCCAGGGGTATAACCCGATTCCAGGTTGAGGATGAACGCCTGGGCCCATTCCCGCGCGGCGGCCTTCGCACCGTCGTCCTTGTAGTCACGGTCCAGGTAGTAATTGCGCAAGGTCAGGGTGCCGTGGCTGTCGTCGATAAAGCCTGCAGCCCACAGCGAACCGGGCAACACGCTCAAGGCCAGCAAGGCCAGCAGCCGGCGTGGAGTGGTGTTCGACGCACAGGAGACGGACGCCGCTGCAACGGCGTCCTCCATAGGGAGTTCTGGCATGTTCGATGTCCATTTTTGTTGTTGTTTTTGGGTTGGCACACGCTCGGCCCTGTCAGCCTCGCGAGCCAAGAATGGAAACAGCCGAGGTGACTCGTCAACCGCAACCGACCGATAATCGAACATTAATAAAGCTATCTATTTTTTAGCCAACCATGGATCAATATCTCAATACATTGAATTTTATGATTTTATTCTTGCTTTTTGAGTCATTTATTCCACTATTCATTTTTTAGTTATATTTGTTATCTTAATCCTCAGCAGCCACTCAAGCTCGCCACGCCAACAAAAACAACAACAATGAGGTTTGCCATGGACAGTTCATCGCGTCGTTCGACGCTGACTATTGCGCTGTGCTTTATCGTTGCGCTGATCGAAGGGTTCGATCTGCAAGCCGCCGGCACCGCCGCCGCCGGGTTGCGTCAAACCTTCGCCCTGGACCCGAAGATGCTCGGCTGGGTGTTCAGCGTCGGCATCATCGGCTTGCTGCCGGGGGCGTTCTTCGGCGGCTGGGTTGCCGACCGGATCGGGCGCAAGAAAATCCTGGTCAGCGCCGTGCTGCTGTTCGGGCTGTTTTCCCTGAGCACCGCATTTGTCGACAGCTACTCAAGCTTGTTGCTGGTGCGTTTTCTTACCGGCCTGGGCCTGGGCGCCGCGCTGCCCAACCTGATCGCGCTGTGCGCCGAAGCGGTGAGCGAGCGCAACCGTGGCACGGCCATCAGCGTGATGTACTGCGGGGTGCCGCTGGGGGGTGCATTGGCCGCAGTGGTGGCGATGTTTTCCAGTGAGCACTGGCAGACCACGTTTATCATTGGCGGCCTGGCGCCCTTGCTGGCCGTACCGTTGATGATCCTGCTGCTGCCTGAGTCCAGCGCCTTTCGCCAACAGCGCGACACCCCCCACGGCGCCCGCCCCTCCACCGGCCAGGCACTGTTCGGCGAGGGTCGCGCCCGCACCACACTGGCCTTGTGGCTCAGCTACTTCTTCACCTTGACCGTGATGTACATGCTGCTGAACTGGCTGCCGTCGCTGTTGCTGGAACAGGGTTTCAGCAAACCCCAGGCGGGCATGGTGCAGATGCTCTTCAATATCGGCGGCGCCTTGGGTTCGCTGCTCGGCGGCGTGCTGCTGGACCGCTGCAATGCCGTCAACGTGGTGTTGTCGGTGTATGCCGGGTTGCTGGCGGCATTGGCCGGGGTCGGGTTGTCGGTGGGCATCGTGCCCATGGCCATCGCTGGTTTTGCCGCCGGCTTGTTCGTGATGGCTGCGCAGTTGGTGCTGTACGCCTCTGCACCGCCCTCGTATCCGACCTCGGTGCGTGCCACCGGCGTCGGTGCCGCCGTGGCTGTCGGCCGCCTGGGTTCAGTGGCCGGGCCCCTGGCGGCCGGGCAACTGCTTGCCGCCGGCGCCGGCACCGCCGGGGTACTGCTGGCGACGTCCCCCGGGGTGGTGATTGCCGCACTGACCATCATCAGCGTGATGGTGCGTACGGCGCCCACTAGAACTTATGCAGCCAATTGAGCACCAGTTTGTTGCCCTCAGTGCGGTTCTCAGCCTGCTGTTCAAAGTAGGCGTTTACCGATAGCACCTCTTCCTTGCTGAACGCATAGACCAGGCCTGGGCCAATGGCCCAGACCTTCTCCCGGCGCCCGCTCACGGCGCGTCCATCGACCCGGGTGTCGGTGATTTGCTTCAACCAATAGCCGTTGACCCCCACGCTCAGTTGCTGGTTCAAGGCATATTGCAGCGTCAGATTGGCATGCAATGCCTGGCCGGCCTGGGTATCGGAAACATCCCCGAAGCCTGCCTGCGGATCATCATTCTTGCCATTCCACAGGTACATGAAACGCCCGCTCGCCGACCATTTCGGGCTGAACCAGTACGTCGCCGCGTAATACGGGTTGAATGACCAGAAGTTGCTGCCGGGGTTGATCGAACGATTGCGGTCATAGGCGCCCACCGGGATCGACACATCAGCCTCCACACGCTGGGTCAGCAGCGGGCTGCCATCGGCGCGGCTCAGGGTCGGCAGTTGCAGGAAGGCACCGACCGTCAGATCACCAAAGCCGGCACGGGAACTCAGCGCCGCATTGTTCAACCCATCGTCGACATTCACGTGGGCCAGGGAGGTGTTGATCAGGGTGAATCCGGGCATCGCGCCATTGGCCAGGGGCTGGCCGACGTAGATGATCTGCGTGGTGGGCGCCACCACTTCCACATCCTGCCTGGGCAACGCCAGCTTGTTGCCGTGGGCATCGTTGAAACGGCTCGCTCGGGAGTACGTCAGGTATTCCTCCAGGTACCAGCCGGGCCCAGCCGGGGCCGGTGAGCCGTCGTAGAAACTGGTGGTACCCAGGTTGAGTCCGGGCAGGTCATAAGCATGTGCAATCGGTGACAGTGCGACAAACGTGGTGGCCGCAACCGTCCGCAAGATAGGCTTGAGCATCTTGTATGTCCTGTATTTTTGTTGTTGTTCAAGACTCCCGGCACGGAGGGGCCGCACCGGGATTTATCGCTGTGGCAGGCCCTACACGTAGGTGGCGGCCAACCCGCCATCCACCGGCAGGTTGACCCCGTTGACCCAGCGCGAAGCGTCCGAGCAGAGGAAGGCAATCACCGCCGCCACCTCATCGGCCAGGGCTGGGCGGGTCATGCGCCGGCTGTCCTCGGCCACCCGCTGCGGCCCGAGCATGCTGACGAAATCGCCGAGAATCGGGGTAAACACCGGCCCCGGCGCCACGCAGTTGATACGCACCGAGTGATCGCGAAACCAGCCCTGGGATTGCTGGAAGCTCCACACGATCAGCGCTTCCTTGAAGTACTGATAACAGCTGGCCTGCTCCACCGGATTGGCCGCCAGCCACTGCTGCCCCGCCTCGAAGCTGGACGTCGCGGCCAGCGCCTTGTGCAGCTCCAGCCGTTGCGGCCATTGCGCGCCAAGCACCGAGGCGACATTGACGATGCTGCCGCCCGCCGGCATGCGTGGCAGCAGCGCTTGAGTCAGGTGCCGCAGCCCCAGATAATTGACCGTGGCCACCGCTTGCGTGGGCGCCGTACCGGGCACCCCGGCAATGTTGCACAGCCCGTCGACCCGCGCGGGCAGGCGCGCCACCAGGGCATCAATGCTGGCCGGGTCGCCCAGGTCAGCCTGGAAGAAGCCATCCAGGGTCAGTTGCGGTTCATGGCGATCCACACCGATCACCGTCGCGCCCTGGAAACGCGCGAGCCGTGCCAGTTCGGCGCCAATACCGGAAGCGACGCCGGTGACAATCAGGGTTTTGTTGTGCAGGTTCATGTTCAAGCCCTCTTATTTTTGTATAGGCATGGGTGTATCAAAGCGATGAGCCAGGGCCCGGAACGGCCACGGCTCAGAATGGATAGACAGGCGGCGTATTTTTTACCGTGACCCACTGCCACTGGCTGTACTCGTCCCAGTCGGCCGGCCCGCCGACGCTGCCGCCGTTGCCGGAGGCACCGCGCCCGCCGAACGGGTTGATGCATTCGTCGGCCACGGTCTGGTCGTTGATGTGCAGCAGGCCGCAGTCCAGCCGCTCACCGATGGCCATGGCGCGCCCGACCGACGGCGAGATGATGGCGGCCGAAAGGCCGTACTCCGTGCGGTTGGCCAGTTCGATCGCTTCCTCGTCGGTGGAGAAACTGACCACCGTGGCCACCGGGCCGAACAGCTCTTCCTCAAAGGCGCGCATGCCCGGACGTACGCCACTGAGCACGGTGGGCTGGTAGAACAACCGGTCATAGTCGCCGCCCGCCTCCAGCCGTGCGCCGGCCTGTACACTGTCACTGACGATTTCATGCACGCGCTGCAGTTGCCGTTGGTTGATCAACGGGCCGAGCGCCGCTTCACCCTGGGCGGCATTGCCCACAGTGAGCGCCCGCGCCTTGTCCACCAGCTTGCGGGTGAGGCTTTCGGCGATGGATTGATGCACGAGAATCAGCCCGGTCGCCATGCAGATTTGCCCCTGATGCAGCCAGGCGCCCCAGGCTGCATTGCTCGCGGCCAGGTCGAGGTCGGCGTCTTCGAGAATGATCAGCGGGTTTTTCCCGCCCAGCTCCAGTGCAACCTTTTTCAGGTGTCGACCGGCCACTTCAGCGACTTTGCGCCCCGCCGCCGTGGACCCGGTGAACGCAATCATCCGCACGTTCGGATCGCGGCACAGCGCTTCCCCCGCCGGCGCCGCGCCGGGCAACACCTGCAGCAGGCCCTTGGGCAAGCCCGCCTCTTCGAACAGCCGGGCAATGAGAAAACCCCCGCTGACCGGAGTCTGTGGGTCGGGTTTGAGCACCACGGCATTGCCCGCCGCCAGCGCCGGAGCCACTGAACGCAGTGACAGCACCAGCGGGAAGTTGAACGGTGAAATCACCCCGACCACACCGTGGGGCTGGCGCCGTGCATAGGACAGTCGGCCGGCAGCACTGGGCAGCACCACCCCGTGAGGTTGGGACAACAGCCCCGCCGCCTGATGCAGCAGCACAATCGCTTCACGCACTTCGTGCTCGCCCTTGTACAACGCGCCGCCGGTTTCCCGGGCGACGTACAGCGCCAGCTCGGCGAAGGACCGCTGGGCCAGGTCCGCCGCTCTGCGAAATACCTCGGCGCGCTCCCGTGGGCCCAACGCAGCCCAGGCAGGCTGCGCCAGAGCCGCACTGCGGCAGGCGATGGCAATGTCGGCCGCGTTGGCCATGGCGCAGCGCATCAGGGGTTCGCCGGTGGCGGGTTCAATCACGTCAATCACAGATCCCGAAACGGGAATCCAGTCGCCGTTGAACAGGCATTCGGACGCGATGGCCCGCTGTAGAAAGGGGGTGGTCTCAGACACTGGCATTGGCAACTCCGGTTCTTGTAATTGTCATCGTCTGCACAGGGTGCAAACGCCGCATCAGGTCTTGAGCAAAGGCTGTGCCGCTTGCACGCAACGGCGCGTACATAAACCGGCGAGGGCTCTGGGTCGAGGCCTGCCACGCAGCGCTCACACGCCTGGGGCGTTCACCGGCAAAAAACCCGGGCTCTGCCACTTGTTCAATTGATAAGGTTATGTTTTATAACTATCTGAGCAGTTGCTCATATCGATCACTCGCTTTGCAGGGGCATAACAATGACTAATCCCCACAGCGCGCTGCCCGACGACCGGGTGGCCACCGCGCCCTACCCTCCGCGCGGCGACAGTCGCCAACTCAGTGACAGCAGCTCGCCCACCACCGCGGAACTGGCCGACTGCCTGTTCTTTTCCCCCGAAGACGGGCGCATCTGGCTCAACGATCAACGTATGTTGTTGCTGCACAGTTCGTCGTTCGGCGCCTTGCGCGCCGAGGTCATCGAGCGCCTGGGACTGGACCAGGCCCGGGGCCTGTTCACCCGCGCCGGTTATGCCTCCGGTGCACGGGATGCGCGCTTGATCCGCGAGCGCTGGCCACAGGCCGATGCCGCCGCGGTGTTTCGCGCCGGGACTCACCTGCACACCCTGCAAGGCATGACCAAGGTCGAACCGCTGCACTTCAAGTTCGATGCCGATTCGGGGTTCTATGAAGGGGAATTTCTCTGGCACCACTCGTGCGAAGCCGATGAACATGTAGGGGCCTACGGCATCGGCCAGGACCCGGTGTGCTGGACCGAAACCGGCTATGCCATCGGCTTCGTCAGTGGTCTCTTCGGGCAAATGGTGATTTTCCGCGAAGTGGAATGCCGTGGCATGGGCCATCACCGTTGCCGCGTGATTGGCAAGACCGCCGAGCAATGGGGTGATGTCGAGCAGGACCTACGCTACCTGAATGTGTCCCAGGCCGTCACTGGCCCTGCTACCCCCACGCTCGCAGGCCCCGTCGCCAGCAGTGGCGGAACCCGCCAGCCGCAACCGTTGGTGGGCGCCAGTGCCGCGTTCAACGCGGCGATGCAAGCGCTGCAACGGGTCGCGCTGACCCCGGCAACGGTGTTGATCAGCGGTGAGTCCGGCGTGGGCAAGGAGATGTTTGCGCGCCAGTTGCACCAGCTCAGTCGTCGCCATGACAGCCCGTTTGTGGCACTCAATTGCGCCGCCATCCCGGATAACCTGGTGGAGGCCGAACTCTTCGGTGTCGAACGCGGCGCCTACACCGGCGCGACGCACTCACGCCCCGGGCGGTTCGAACGGGCCCAGGGTGGCACCCTGTTCCTGGATGAAATCACCAGCCTCAGCCTGCCCGGGCAGAGCAAGTTGCTGCGAGCCTTGCAGGAACGGGAAATCGAACGGGTCGGCGGGGTGCGCGGGATCAAGGTGGATGTGCGCGTGGTGGCCGCCACCAATATCGACCTGCGTAAAGCGGTGGCAGACGGAAGCTTTCGCGAAGACCTGTTCTACCGGCTGAATGTATACCCCATCGCCCTGCCCCCGCTGCGTGAACGCCGGGACGACATCCCGCTGCTGATCAATGCGTTCCTGACGCGCTTCTGCCAGGACTACGCCCGGACCCCGGCAGGCCTGACCATGCGCGCCCTGAAGACGTTGCTGCGCTACGACTTCGCGGGCAATGTGCGCGAGCTGCAGAACCTCATCGAACGCGGCCTAATCGCCAGCGATGAAGGCCAGGCCATTGACCTGGTGCATCTGTTTCGCAACGAACCGATGCCCGCCGAGCCCTATGGCCTCGACGACCAGGGCGGCCTGTCAAATACCGCGCAGGCGCCGCGCGCGACGCTGCTGGGTACCCTCGACCCGTTGGACCAGGGGGTTTCCATCGAAGGCCTTGAATCGCGCCTGATCACTGAAGCGTTGCAACAAAGCGCCGGCAACCTGGCTGCGGCCGCCAGACTCGTGGGGCTCAGCCGTGCTCAATTTGCCTACCGTATGAAGAAGCACCAGCGGCAAACCCCTTGAATGGCAATTAGTGCTTTAAAAGCTTTACCCAATTAAGTATTTTGCAGGGGGTATGGGGCCGACACGCGCCCCTCTTTTTATTCGTGACAAGGATCTCCTGTGAGTGGACTGCGTGAACGTCAGAAAGCCGAGCGCCGGCAAGCTATCAGTAAAGCCGCGGTCGAACTGTTTGAGCGCCAGGGTTTCCAGAACACCACCATCGAACAGATCGCCAGCCAGGCCGGAGTGTCGCCGCCGACGGTGTTCAAGTACTTCGGCAACAAGCAGGAAATCATCCTGGAAATTCTGCACCACGCCGATCGACGCGCGATCATCGACACCCGCAGCCGGATCCACGAAATCGACGACCCGGTCGAAGCGCTCTGCCACCTGGAACGTCTTCTTACCGGCTATGCACTGGAAGTCATGCACCCCAGCCTGTGGCGTGAACTGCTGCCGCTGATCCTGTTCGGCGGCAGCAATGGACTGCCCGAAGGCTATCGGGCCATGAACGATGCACTGAGGGCCGAGATCAGCGAATTGCTGCGGGAATTGCAACAGGCCGGCAAGCTGCGCCCGCAACTCGATGTGGAATTGGCCGCGTTCCTGTTGAACGATTATTCGCACCTGCAACTGTTCCGGCTGGTGAACCAGGAACACCCGGATATCGACGCACACTCGATGCAGGTCAGGCGTATCACCGAGTTGCTGTTCTACGGCATGCAGGCCTGAGAGCTTCCAGGGTCGGGCCTCAGTAAAAGCGATAGCAACGAATCACCACCTGGTCGGCGCACGGGTAATGCACCAAGCCGATAAAACTTGAACGGGTGAGCCAGTCCAGCCGCCCCTTGGGCACCTGGAACACCGGCGTACAGGTGCAGCGGTACTCCGTCTCAGGAATCGGCCATTGGCCGTCGCGCTCCAGTTGGCGTCCGTACTCAGTCATGCTCAGCACACCCCGGTTACGGATGTTGATCACCTCGCCTTCGTCGGTCCTTACGCTGTAGCGGGCATCCAGTTGACCGATGCCATCGGGGCGCAAAAGAAAGCAATCTTCTCCACCCTCCAGGACCTGGCCGCTGATGCCGACCCCATCGAAATCCCCGCCCACAATCGGGTAATTGCAGCGCAGGCCTTCAACGCTGTCGCCCAGCATCACGCCCGGCCCTATCGCGACGCGAAGGGTCAGCACCCGCTGCAAGTTGGGGGCAATGTCCATCCGTTCAGTCATGGCAAGCTCCAAGCCCGGCGCGCACGCACCGGGCCACACTGATCAGCGGTTGCTCTTGATGGCGGTCCAGGTGCGGGTGCGGATGCGCTCCGCGGCAGCCGGGATCGGCTCCAGGGCGAACAGGGTCTTGCGCGCTTCGTCCGGCACATACATGTTCGGGTCGTTGCGGATGCTGGCGTCCACCAGCGCAGTGGCGTCCTTGTTCGGGTTGGGGTAGCCGATCTTGTTGCTGATGCGCGCAATCACGTCCGGGCGCAGGATGTAATTGATGAACGCATGGGCCTCCGCCAGATCGGGGGCCTTGGCCGGGATCGTCATCACGTCCGACCACATCGGCGCGCCTTCCTTGGGCAGTGCCATTTCGACCTTGACGCCCTTGCCAGCGGCATCTGCCAGTCGTGTGGCCAGTGCGACACCGCCGGACCAGCCCACGCCCACACAGATATCACCGTTGGCCAGGTCCATGCCGTAGCGCGACGAGTTGAAGTAACTGACGTAAGGGCGAATCTTCATCATCAGGGCCTGGGCTTGTACATAGTCCTCGCGCTTCTGGCTATTGGGGTCGAGGCCCTTGTAGTGCAAGGCAATCGGCAGGATCTCGTTGGCGGCGTCGAGAAAACCCACGCCACAACTGGCGAGCTTGGCGAGGTTTTCTTCCTTGAAGATGACGTCCCAGCTGTTCATCTGCACGTCAGGGCCGAGAGCTTTGCGCACCTTGTCGACGTTGTAGCCGATCAGCGTGGTGCCCCACAGGTAAGGCACGGCGTAGCGATTGCCGGGGTCACCTGCGGTTTCCAGGGTTTGCATGAATAGCGGGTCCAGGTGCTGCCAGTTTGGCAACTGCTTGCGATCCAGCGGCTGCACGGCCCCGGCCGTGATCAAGCGTCCCAGGTTGGCGGAGCCGGGAAACACCACGTCATACCCGGAGTTGCCCGTCAGCAGCTTGGACTCCATGGTTTCGACGCTGTCGAACACATCGTAAACCGGGCGAATGCCGGTTTCCTCCTGGAAGCTCTTGAGCACCTCGGGTGGCAGGTATTCGATCCAGTTGTAGATCCGTACGGTGCGTTCTTCAGCCAGGCAAAAACCACTGATGAGCAACGAGGCGACAGCGCCCAGCACGGTGTTACGCAAAAATCTGTTCATGATCAAAACACTCCAGCGCGGCCGCGATGGCTCGCAGCACTTAATAGCGGTAGGTGAAATACAGTTCCAGCGCACTGAACATCTGGTCGTTACCGAACACCTGTTTGGCGGCGGCCAGTGGCTTGACCCAGTTGTAGGACAGCGACGTATAGAACGACGGCGTGGGTGTCCAGTCGAGGAAAACCACACTTTCGTCGGCAAAGCGCCGGTCGCTGACCGGTGCGCCCAGGTAGTTTTTCTCATCCAGCCAGAACTGGTAGTGAATCGCGCCGAGGGTCAGGGTTTCGTTGAGGTGGGTCTTGAGGGAGAACTGCTGGACGTTTTCGTTGCTGTTGAACAACAGGTAGTTGCCGACCACGTCCCCGACCAGCCAGGTGCTCCAGTCGACGAAGCCTTTGCTCAGTGGGTCCCAGGCTTTTTGCCGGTTGTCGGTGAGGTTGTCGTCACCGGAAAAGCTCGCGTAGCGGTAGCCGAGGATCGGCGTCAGCGGCACGGTGCTGAAGGCGTAGTCGGCCTGGGCGTACCAGGCGTTGGCATCGTAGTCGACGCCCTCGCCGCTGCCGCGCTCCAGCGCGTACTCGGCATTCAGCGTCAGCGCCTGTAAGCCGGGCACCTTGGCGTTGAGCGCCCGCAGGTTGTACACCTGCATCCCGTCCCGACGGCGCGGGAGCGTGCTGCCTCGGGGGCCAAGGGCATTGACCTTCATGGCCATGGCGCCGAGCGTCACCTGGTCATCGAGGTTGTAATCGAGGTTGACGCCGGTCATGCGGAAGTCGCCCAAGTCATCATCGGTGCGCAAGGTGAAGGCCTGGGACTTCAGTGCGCCATGGTCCCAGGCGAGGATCGCCGAATCCTTGAACGCGGTTCGCGGGCCGAGCCAGTAGGCGCCATCCTTGAACTGGTCGAGGTTGCCATCCATGACGATGAACCCCGTACCGATCATATAATTCTGGCGGCCGGCGGTGAGCTTCCACTCGCCGGCGCGAAAACCGCCGTAGAGTTCTTCGGCTGCGGCCTTGCCATCGGAGCTGCGGGTCAAGCCACCCGCGTCGCCGTCGCCGAAGGTGCTCGCCGCCACCAGGGAGCCGCCCGCGAGCAGGCTGAAATCCGGTTGCAACGCATACTCCAGTTTGACCCCCGGTTTTACGTAGACCTCTTGCCAGTTGATCCGGGCGCCGCCGTTTTTACCGTTGCGCGCATCGACCTGGCCGCTGCCGAAGTTGACACCACGGGTAAACAACGTCGCCCCGCCTGCGGTCAGATTGACTTCGCCCTTGAGATCGCCGTCCTCAAAGGTGTAGCCCGCCAACGCAACGTGGGTAGTCAAAGGTAAGCCGACCGCCAACAGCGCTCGAGAGAAACGCTTGGTGAATACCATAAGAAGCTCCTGTGGAATTATTGTTGTTACAGGGCAGTCAATGGCGACGCAGGGCGCCGCCAGCACCTGGGCAAGCCAGGTGAATAGAACGCAAGACTCTTATTTTTTAGGCGTGGGTCAGTGACTCAGGTGGGCGGCGATCGCGCGCAGCATGCGCACGCTGTCCGTATCGAACGGGCTGACCGCATCGGTGAGCGACGATTGCTTGACGATCACTACGCCGGACGGCTTGTCGATGAACAGGTACTGGCCGTGAATGCCCCCGGCCATCAGGGCCTGGCTGTGGTCGTTGAACACGTACCACTGGCTTCGATAGGACGCCCCCGGGGTCCAGCTGGAGAACTCGGCATTTTGCGCGTAGATCGCCGGGTCCGCACCGGCGGCGATACGGGCCACGGTCTCGGGCGACAGCAGCTCAGCACCGTCGTGGCGACCGTTGTTGGCCAGCAGGCGACCGAAGCGCGCCATGTCTCTCAAAGTGGCGCTGAACCCCGCCCCGGCTACGTTACGGCCCCACGGATCGGCCATGAAATAGCCGTCGCGCTCGCACCCCAGGCGCCCCCAGACCTCCTCCAGCATCTGACTGCAGGCCTTGCCCGAGGCACGTTCCATGACCCACGCCAAGGCTTCGGTGGTGGCCGTCACATAGTGGAAAAAGCCGCCGTGGCTGCCGCGTTTCTTGAGGGATGGCAAGTACTGGTACAACGATTCGAACTGCGCGTACTGCGCCGGTGCGGGTTGAAAGCCGCAGGCATAGCCGTACTGCGAGCTTTCTGAATTGGGGTCGTCATACACTTCGCTGTAGTCGATGCCCACCGCCATATCGAACAATTGGCGCACCGTCGCATCGCCAAATGCGCTGCCCGCCAGTTCAGGCACGTAGTAAGCGGCCGGCCGCTCGGGGTTGAGCGCGCCGCGCGTCACCAACTGTTCACCCAAGGTACCGATCAACGACTTGGTCACCGAGAACATGATGTGCCGGTCACAGGCGCGCTGACCGTTGAAGTAGCGCTCGTACAACACCCTGTCACCCTGCATCACCAAAAAGGCGTCCGTCTGGCTGGCGACGAGGTGCTCGATCACACGGATGCCCAGCCCACTCTCACTGTCGAAACACAGCTGATCCAGCGCGCGCGGGGCCTCCTGGAGCTGACCGGCAGGCCCTGGCCCCGCCGACACATCAATGCTGGGGCGCAGTCGAGACAGATGACGGAACCCCCATTGATTGAAGGGCGCGCGCATCCAGTTGTTCCACGTTACCCGGTGTTCCGGCGCGGCGGGAAAACCCTGCATCAGCAGCGGCGCCACGCGAGTGGCCAATGAGGATTCATTGGCCAAGACGTAAGAAGTCGCGAGGGAGAATTGAGCTTTATGACTCATCGGGATAACCCTGAAGATAACTCTGCATGAAGCAGATGCAGAGAAATAATTACCCCATACAATATTTTAGTCAATAAAACTTTTTATCATGAAAATAGATTTGCTTGCACGTAGCGCGCGAGTCCACCCTGCCCATTCTCCAGCAACAGACCTGAGGTTCGCTTCGAGCAAAAACAAACGGCGGGCTTTCAATCACGATGGCAACGAATCAGGCGTCCTGCAAAATCAGGTCGGCGCCCTTCTCCGCCACCATCAGCACTGCGGCGTGGGTATTGCCGCTCGTCACATTGGGAAAAATCGACGCATCAACAATGCGCAGACCGTCGAGACCATGGACTTTAAGCCGTTTATCGACCACTGACGTCTGTACATCCGCCCCCATCGCGCACGAGCCGCACAGGTGATAGATCGAACCGCTGTTTTCGCGAAAGTACTGCAGCATCTGTTCATCACTTTCGACCATCGGCCCCGGGAGGACTTCGGCAACCGTGATGCTTTTCAAGGCCGGCGCCTGCATGATTTTGCGCATCAGCCGACTGCCCTGGATTACTTCGTCGATGTCCTTTTGTGTGCTCAAGTAATTGGGATCGATCAGCGCCGCATCTCGGGGGTTATTCGACCGGATCTCGATATGCCCACGACTCGTCGGACGGCAGGGGTTGAAACACAACAGGAAGCCGGAATACGGCTCTGGCTTGAGGCTGGCCTTGTTGTTTTTCGGGATCTGGTACGACAGCGGATTGAAGTACAGCTGAAGGTTCGGGTTGGCCTGCGCCTCGTTGCCACGGAAGAAACCACCGGCCTGGTTGACGCTCATCGCCAAGGCACCCTTGCGGGTCAGCAGGTATTTGAGGCCGAGCTTGAACTGCCCGAACAGCGAGCTGAGCTGGTCATTAAGCGTCGCAATGTTGGCCTTGTAGTAGTAGCTGACGCACAAGTGATCCTGAAGGTTCTGCCCCACCGCCGGCAGGTGTTTGACCAGCGGGATCTGGTGCCTGGCCAGCAACGCCTGATCGGCGACACCGGACAGTTGCAGAATCTTCGGTGTGTCAACGGCACCGGCGCAGAGGATCACCTCTTTGCGCGCCTGGAAGGTGCGGACCACGCCGTGTTGGGTCACGCAAATACCGCTGGCCCGCTCGTTCTCGAACACTACCCGATCCACCAGTGCGTAATGCTCGACCGTCAGATTCGGGCGGCTGAGTGCGGGATGCAGATGCGCAAAACTACTGGAACTGCGCTGGCCGTCCTTGGTGTTGACATCGTAGATGCCCGAGCCTTCGAAGTTCGGCCCGTTGAAGTCGTCACTCTGCGGGTAACCGAGTTCATCGCAACCCTTGAGGAACACATCGCAGATTGGATGGGTCTCTCCCTTCATCGGAGTGATGCTGATCGGGCCGCTGCCGCCGTGGTATTCGCTTTCGCCCAACGGGTGGTTTTCCAGTTTGCGAAAATACGGCAACACGTCCTTGAAACCCCAGCCATCGTTGCCGTTGGCGGCCCAGTCATCGAAGTCATGGGCCTGACCACGGACGTAGACCATTGCATTGATCGAGCCGGAACCGCCCTGGACCTTGCCGCGCGGGGCATAAATTTCACGGTTGTTGAGCTGCTTTTGCGGCTGGCTGTAGTACATCCAGTTGAAGGTTGGGTTGTAATACATCTTGGCGAAGCCAACCGGGATCTTGAACCACAGCGAACTGTCCTTGCCGCCCGCTTCCAGCAGCAGCACCGTGTATTGGCCGCAGGCCGATAGCCGGTTGGCGAGGATGCAGCCGGCCGCGCCTGCGCCAGCGATGATGTAGTCGTATGTCATGCACGGTTACCGCGTAAGTCGTTATTTAAAAAACACCCATTCCCGCAACTGAACGACGGGAAATCCCGTCAGCCTCTGGCCGGCGATGTGTCTTTGACGTCTGCCGGGGCCTGCGCCATTTGCAGGTGCAAACGCTCACCGGTATAGGGCGAATGCCTGCGCACTACGTCCATGTTCAGTTCCACCCCAAGGCCCGGCTCGGTGGACGGGATGATGTAGCCGTCCTCCCATTGCAGCGGCTTGGTCAGTACCTCGGCGTGGAAACCGCCCCAGGTCATGATGCTTTCCTGGATCAGAAAATTCGGGGTACAGGTTGCCAACTGGAAACTCGCCGCCGCGCCAATCGGCCCGTTATAAAGGTGCGGTGCGATCTGCGCGTAATAGGCCTCGGCCATGCTCGCGATCTTCTTGGCTTCCAGGAGCCCGCCGCAGCGGGCGACGTTCATTTGCAGAATCGACGCGCCGCCAGCCTGCAACAGCTTGAAAAATTCGTACTTGGTGGTCAGCCGCTCGCCCGTAGCAATCGGAATGGTGGTCTTGGCCGCGACTTGCGCCATCGCCTCCTCCTGGCCCGGTGGCACCGGTTCTTCAAACCACAACGGGTCGTACTTCTCCAGGCGCTTGGCCAGGCGAATCGCTGAGGACGGGACCATTTGCCCGTGGGTGCCGAACAGCAGGTCGCACTTGTCGCCCACCGCTTCGCGGATCTTGCGGCAGAAGGTTTCGCAGCGCTCCAGCACTTGCAGCGAAATCTGGTGCCCGGAGTACGCGGTGTACGGCCCGGCCGGGTCGAACTTCACGGCGGTGAAGCCTTTATTCATGTTCTCGACGGCGCATTCGGCAGCCAGGTCCGGGTCGTCGTAGTCGTACTCACCCTGGCTGTTGACCGGGTACAGGTAGGTGTAGGAACGCAGGCGCTCATTGACCTTGCCGCCAAGCAATTCATAGACCGGCTTGTTCGCCGCTTTGCCGATAATGTCCCAGCAGGCCATTTCCAGGCCGCTGACCACGCCCATCATGGTCAGGTCGGGACGCTGGGTGAAACCGCTCGAATAGGCCTGACGGAAAAAACGCTCGATGTGATGCGGGTCGTGGTTGAGCAAGTAGCGTTCAAACACGTCTTCGATGATCGGCAGCATGGCTTTGGGGCCGAAGGTCGCAGCGTAGATTTCGCCGACACCTTCAATGCCGCAATCGGTCTTGAGCTTGACGAACAGCCAGTACATGCCGCCGATGTGCGGTGGCGGTACGGCAACAATATGGGTTTCAAGGGCGACGATTTTCATCTCAGGCACCTGTTTTATTCGAAGATTGACGATTGATACGCGCGCGCAAGGTCAGGGCCGCGAGGGTCCCGATCACGCCGACGGAGGCGATGTAACCGAAATACAGCTTGTAACCAAGGGCGCCGGGGAAGTGCTCGGTGAGGTAGCCGTTGATTAATGGAATGAAGGCGTCCGGCAGGTAACCGACCACCGAGACAATGCCGATGGCCAGACCGGTGATACGCAGCGGAATGTTGCAGGTGTCGAGGATCGCCCAGTACAAACCGCGAATCGCATACGTCATCAGGCCGATGAAGATCACCGTACCGACCAGCAGGCCCATGCTGTTGAGCGCCGGGAACACGATCAGGCCGACCATCGCCAACGTCGCGAGGAACAGCGCCACGATCAGCACCGAAATGTTCGAGAACTTGTCACCGAGCCAGCCGCCACCGATACCGCCAATCGGGCGCATCCACAGCTTGATGGTGGTGATGGTGCCGGCCATGACGGCGGTCATGCCGCCGCCCTGCAAATAATCGGAGAAGCTGTAGGTCGCCCAGAAGATGTGGTAACCGCAGAACACGATGGCCGTCACCAACCACAGCTCGGGGATTTTCACCAGTGTGGTCAGGTCGCTGAGCAGGTTGTATTTGCCCTTTTCCACTGGCGCGGTGTCCTCCATCGACTTCGGGTCCTTGATCAGCACCAGCACACAACCGATGGCGATACAGGTGCAGGCGTACAGGTAGACCACGTGCTTGAAACCTTCAGCGGCGGACTCGCCACGGGTTTCAGTGGCGAAGGCGAACAGCCCCAGGGCGACCGTTGCGAGCAACGCCTCGACCAGGCCGCGACCGCCGTCGAGGATGCCGAAGAACCGGCCCTGTTCAGTGTGATGAGCAATCATCTTCACCCGCTTGAGCACAGAGGCCCAGAACGTCAGGCCGGTGGTCAGGCCCCAGCAACCGAAGATGATCATCAAACCGGTCATCGAGGGTGCCGTGGAGTACCAAAGCCCCAAGGCTCCGGTGGCCACCAGCGAAAAGAAAATCAAAAACCGTGGCGCGATCCGGTCGGCCAGCCAACCGCTCGGCAAATAGCTGAGCAGGAAAATCGTCCCGAGCATCGAGTACAGATAACCCAATTCGCTGTGGTTGATCTGGAACACCTCAAGCATGGTGGTCTGGTAAACCTGGCGCAGGTAGAGGATCGGATAGATCGCCCCGGCGGCCAGCACCAGCAGCATTAACTGGACGTAGCGACTTCCCGTGTCACTGCGGCTTTTTGCACCCGCGCTCGAACCCTGAACAGCGGCAACAGTGGTTGCAGACTTGGACATCTGTGAGACCTCGGGCAGCCCGGTGGTCCGGGCGCCCCAATAATTGTTTTTATAGGTGTGGCGTGAGGCGTATTGCGGGTGGATCAGTACTTCATCACCACAAGTCGGGTCTGGGTGAATTCGAGCATGCCGTGCTTGCCGTCATCACCGCCCAGGCCCGAACGTTTCCATCCGGCGTGGAAGCCCTGGTAGGGGTCGGCCGGGGTCCGGTTGATGTACAACTCGCCGGCCTCGATGGTGTTGGCGACTTTCAGGGTGGTGCGATAGTTCTCGGTGTACAGCACCGACGACAGGCCGAACTGGTGATCGTTGGCCATGGCCAGCGCTTCGTCGATGTCGCGGTACTTGAGCACTGGCAGCACCGGGCCGAAGATTTCTTCCTGGATGATTTCCATGTCCTGGCGACAATTGCTCAACAGCGTCGGCGGGTAGAAATGGCCGTTGCCCTCAGGCAAAAAACCGCCTGTTTCCAGTACAGCACCGTCGGCGACGGCGCGCTCGACCATGGCGTGGATGTTTTGCTGCGAACTTGCGTTGACCAATGGACCCATCAGGTTGGCGTCGGTGGCGCGGTCGCCAAACTTCACGGCGCTGATTTTGGCTTTGAGCAACCCGAGAAATTGTTCGTAGACACTTTCCTGCACATAAACCCGCTCCACCGCCGTGCACACCTGACCGCAGTGAGTGGTCTTGGACGCGACGATAGCGCTGGCGGCGGCTTCAAGGTCAGCATCGGCCTCAATGATTGCCGGAGTTTTGCCGCCCAGTTCCAGGGACGGTTTGGCGATGTTGGTCTTGCAATAATCAAGCACCATGCGCCCGGCGTTGACACTGCCGGTCAGGGTGATCAAGCCGACGGCGTTGTGGGTGCAGACCGTTGCGGCGGTGGCATGGTCCATGGTCAGTATGTTGACCACCCCAGCGGGCAGACCGGATTGCTGCACCGCCTTGGCGATTTCAAACGCGGAGGTCGGGGTGTTGTTACTCGGGCGCACCACCACGGTATTACCGGCAATCAGTGCCGGGGCGATTTTTCGCAGCAACGTGTAGACCGGGTAGTTGAAAGGAATCAGGCAGGCGACCACACCAATCGGCTCGCGGTGCAGGAAGAGGTTTTCGTTCGGGGTGTCGCTGGGGATGATCTCGCCTTCGATCCGCCGTGCCCACTCGGCGTGGTATCGGGTGACTTGCGCGGCGTAACGGGCTTCGTTGCTGGCGTCGCTGACACTTTTGCCGGACTCGGCGGCCAGTGCAGCACCGATGCTCTCGGCGCAGGCCTCCAGGGCGTCGGCGAATGAACGCAGATGCTCGGCGCGTTCAATGCTGGTGAGTTTGCCCCAGCGCTTCTGGGCGGCGGCGGCAGCCTCGACAGCTGCCGTGGCTTCAGCACGGGTGGCGGCCGAAACCTGACCGACCAACGCTTCAGTCGCCGGGTTGTAGACTGCAATCAGCGCATCGCTGGCAGGCTCAATGAAGTGACCGTTTACAAAGTTTCGCTCAAGTCGCATGTGCATCGCCCATCGTTGTTTTTATCCAGTTCCCGCAGTCTTGGCATCCTGAGGGGGTTGAACAAACGATTTATCGAGCGGCGTAACATTCAAAAAATGCATGTTCCCCGAGAAGGAATCAAATGTCCCCTGAAGGTTGGGTGGGTCAACTGGCGGCGGTGGAGGGTTCGAGCTGCCTTTGCGCCAACCAGATTTCTTCCTGCAACCACTGGGCGAACACCTGCAATTGCGGCATCAAGGTCTGCTCCGGCCGGGTCACCAACCAGTAGGATTGATGCCCTTCCACATGCACGTTCAGTACCTGGGTCAACTGCCCGCTGGCCAGCTCCGGGGCAACCATGTGCCAGTCGGCAATGGTGATACCCAGGCCGTCGGTGGCCGCACGAATCGCCAGGTCCAGCAGGTCGAATTCATAACCGCCCTGGGTATCCACGCCGCTGATTTTCGCCGCGTCGAGCCAGTGTTTCCAGGTCAGATAACGCTGATCTTCCCTGGCCAACACGTGCAGCAAGGTCAGGCGATTAAGGTCGATTTCGCCCTCGCTCGCTTCCCGCGCATACAACGACGACGCGCACACCGCAATGTGCCGTTCCTGAAGCAGCAGCGAGCTGTCCAGCCCATCCCATTCGCCATCGCCAAAGCGGATCGCGCAGTCCAGCGTGCTGGTTTCCGCCAGGCTGTCCTGCAAGCGCGTGGTAATGCTCAGCTCCAATTCGGGGTGTTTTTCCCGCAGCCGTCCCAGGCGCGGCATCAACCAGCGGCTGGTGAAGGTTGGCGGCGCGTTGATGTGCAGGCGATTAGCGTGGGACTTCTGCTGGATGCTGCGCACCGTCAGCTCGATTTTGTCGAAGGATTGATGCAGTGCCCGCAGCAGAACCCGGCCGGCGCTGGTCAGTTCAAGGTGGTGGTGCCGGCGTTCCAGCAGATTCTCACCGAGCTGTTCTTCGAGCTGACGCACCTGGCGGCTGACAGCACTTTGAGTGACATTGAGCAGCTCCGCCGCCCGGGTAAAACTGCCGGTACTGCCGGCCACTTCGAAGGCTTTGAGCGCATTGAGTGCGGGCATTTTGCGTTTCATGAACAGGACTCGCGCTGGGGCTGACGAGCCCCAAGCATCCCACGGCTTGCGGGAAATTTCCCGAGTAACATGCATTTTTGTGTTGTGGTGGGCGACTCCCTGCTCCCTCGCCACAGGTAATCGGCACGATTCAATGACGTCGCTTTCAGCCCTGCCGCTGTCGCCGACGTATAAATAGCATGAGTATTTCGCAGCACACTCATGACTATTAAGCACTGGCTGTTTTATTTATAGAGACGCTAGTCTTATTTGAATTAAATGCCCCACCCAATCAACGCACTTACCTAGGGCAGTCCTCGCACTTACGCCCCATTCCATAGCAATTAATGACCGAGCCAACTCCATGCCAATCAACCCACCCTCACCCACAAGAAGTATTGTTTTATTGGCGCTTATCTTTACGGCGTGTAACGCCACCACCCACGGCTTCAGTATTTTCCTCTATTCGGCCTTATTACCCCAGATCCGCCAGGTGTTCGAGCTGAGCTACAGCCAGGCCGCGTTTATCGCGGCGCTGCTGCAACTGTTCTACATGGGCGCGTCGATTGTCAGCGGTATCGCCGCGGCGTGGATCAGCCCACGCAACATGGTAAAACTGACGATGGCCTTGAGCCCGGCACTGCTGGCCTTGGCGGTCGCCACCCCGTGGGTGCTGCCGTATGCGCTGTGCCTGGCGTTGGTCTCGGCCTGCGCCGTGGCGAACTGGAACGCCATCGCCGCACTGGTCGGCGAAGTGATCCCCGCCTCCCACCGCAGCCGCGTGCTGGGCCTGGCGTCGTCAGGTGCGGCGTTTGCGATCTGCCTTAACGGGGTGCTGATCGCCTTGTTGCAGGGCATCTCGCTGCGGCACTTCTGGCTGGTTTGCGCCGGGCTGACACTGATGGTCACCCTACTGACCTTTTGGGTCCTGGCACCGCTGGCGACAGCCCAGCGCATCAAGCAAAGCAGCGCGCCGTCGCTGCGCCGGATACTCAGGCAATGGTTGAAGCTGTGTGTGGAATACCCGGTGGCGCTGCACATACTGCTGCTCAGTGCCTTTATTGGCGGGATCAGCGGCCCGTTCCTGAATTTCCTCTCGGCGTTTGCCAGCGAACGATTGGGCGCCAACGCACAGATCACCGGCTCGTTGTGGACACTGATCGGGATTGGCGGGGTTGTCGGCGGATTGTTGTTGGGTTCGCTGGCGGATCGCTGGGGGGCATTGAGAGTAATGGCGTTGAGTATCGGCGCCTTCGGCCTGGCGATGCTCGCACTACTCTGGCAACCAAGCTTGAATCTGACCTGGCTGGCGGCCGGGCTGTTCGCGCTGTTCTATTTCCCGGTCTGGGGCTTGATGGCCGCCTACCTCAGCGCACGCTTGAGCCCCGTACAAAGCCTGCAAGTGGTGAGCCTGAGCATGGTCGGTTATGGCTTGGGCAGCGCCACCGCCAATTGGCTGTGCGGCTGGCTGCTGCAAGCCACCGGACAGTTTGGCCTGGTGCATGGCTGGATCGTCTGCTGGGTCACTGCCAGCCTGTTATTGCTGGGGCTGATGGCCCGCCGTCAACGCTGTGAACCGGCGCTCGGCCAGCCACTTTGAACGGCCTAACCGGCGCGCCACAATGTCCACCAAAGCCTCCACCGCCAGCGCCTGGCACTGTGCAGAACGCCAGAACATCAACCGCGCAGGCTCAATCGGCGGAAAGCCCTGAGCCTCGTCCAGCACCTGCCAACCCGACGGCACCAGGCGTCGCGCCGTGACACCGACCGACTGGCCCTGTTCGATGGCAATCCCAATCCCACGCGGGCTCTGGCTGGTGTAAACCACATGCCACGCCCGTCCGGCCTCGGCCAGCGCCCGCACGGCGTTGGCTCTAAAGGCGCAGCCCTCGGCATACACCGCCAGCGGCACAGAAGCATCCGCACCGGCGCACCACCCCTCAGCCGCCACCCACACCAACGGTTCGTCGCAGAGGTATTCACCCGCGTGCAGATTGGCGTGTTGCACGCCGAGCACCAGGTCCAGCTCACCGCGCTGCAAACGGCTGACCAGCGCGGTCGACATCTCGCAACAGACGTCCGGCCGCACCTGGGGGAACTGCGCCTGAAAGTCGCGCAACACCCCGGCCAGGCAAAACTGGGCGTAGTCCTCGGGCATACCGACATGTATACACACCTGCTCATCCGGCAGTTGCACGGCGTTGATCGCATCAGCGTGCAGCTTGAGGATTTGCCGCGCATAGATCAGAAATGTCTCGCCACAGGGTGTCAGGCTCACCGAGCGACTGGTGCGCTGGACCAACGGCGTGCCGACAATCTCTTCCAGGCGCTGCAAATTCTGGCTGACGGTCGACTGGGTTTTGTGCAAACGCTCGGCCGCCGCAGAAAATCCCTGGCACTCGATTATCGCGACAAACACTTTCAGTAAGCTTCCATCCAGTTCGCCTGACATAACTATCGCCCCTGCCGATGGATTCGATCACAACTTGTAATTTCCACTTCGCACCTCTTTAAGCAACTATCGATTCAACGCCAAACACTGTTAATTGATAGTTCCAGGAGACTTGCATGAGCCTTCAACTTGCCGACGCCGAAGTGGGCGATATCAGCGACATTATTAATACCGAGTTGTACCCCATACATGATTCGGGCCATGTCCGGTTGCAGGCGCTGATCGAGCACGCCCGTGCCGAACTCGCCAAGGACGGTTGCTGCCTGCTGAAGAATTTCCTGCGGCCCGAGGCGCTGGAACGGGCCCGTACTGAAGGTCAGGCACTGTCGGGCAAGACCTTTTACTCGGTGCGCAAGGTCAACGCCTATTTCACTGAAGACGACCCTACCCTGCCCCAGGATGACCCGCGCCGCACATTCATGGAGCGCACCAGCGGTTTTGTCACCCGGGACATGATTGCCCCGGACGCGATCATTCATCGCCTGTACGTCTCGCCGATGATGAAACGCTTTATCGGTGCCTGCCTCGACGAACCGGAGATTTTCGAATACGCCGACCCGTTCGCCGGGCTGGTGATCAACGTGATGCCCGAAGGCACCGAGCAGCCCTGGCACTTCGACACCAACGAATTCATCGTCAGCATGATGACCCAGAAGCCAGAGGCTGGCGGTCTGTTCGAGTACGCACCGATGATCCGCTCGCGCACCCAGGAAAACCTTGGCGCCGTCGGCAACGTGGTGCGCGGCGACGACCGCAGCCGCGTACAGGAACTGCAACTCAACCCCGGCGACTTGCAGATCTTCAAGGGGCGCTTTTCGGTGCACCGGGTCACCCGCGTCGAGGGCGCCACTGAACGCAATACCGCGATCTTCGCCTACTCCGAAAAACCCGGAATCATCGGCCGCGCCCAGCGCACCAAGCAGCTTTACGGACGCCTGTCCGAAGCCCATCTGCAAGCCGAACGCAACCTGGTGCGCAGCGACCAGTTGCTCGACTGACTCACCCAAAAACTCCTAGAAAAAACTAACCGTATTTGCCCTGCGAGGAACACCTATGAGTCTGTCCGGCCCTAACCGCAACCCCGCCGACTGCGAACCGACGTACGCCGAGATCCAGCAGATCCAGCTCGACCGTTTGCAACGGGTGCGCAACGAACTGAAAAAACGCGACTACGCCGCGTGCGTGCTGTTCGACCCGACCCACATGCGCTACGCCACCGGTTCGCGCAACATGCAGGTGTACTCGGCGCGCAACCCGGCACGTTATGCCTTCATCCCGGCAGAAGGCCCGGTGGTGGTGTTCGAATTCGGCGGCTGCCTGCACCTGGCCGAACAGCTCAACACTGTCGATGAAGTGCGCCCGGCCAAAGCCATTTCCTATTACTTCTGCGACAGCTTCCTGAATAACGTCACTGCGCAATGGGCCGCCGAAATCGGTGAACTGGTACGCAAGCACGGCGGCGGCAACAAACGCGTCGCCATCGAAAGCGCCACTTCAGCCGCTGCGTTCGAACTGCAAAAACTCGGCTACCAGATCTTCGACGCCCAGGAACCGCTGGAGCGCGCGCGCTGCATCAAAGTGCCGAACGAGCTGAAGATGATACGCGCCAGCCTGCGTGCCACCGAGGCTGGCGTGCGCTTGATGGAAAGCAAACTGGTGCCGGGCATCAGCGAAAACGAACTGTGGTCGCACTTGCACCAACACGTGATCGCCACCGACGGCGACTACGTCGAAACCCGCCTGCTGTCTTCCGGGCCGCGCACCAATCCATGGTTCCAGGAATGCAGCACCCGGCCCATCGAAGCCGGTGACCTGGTGGCGCTGGACACAGACGTGGTCGGGCGTTTCGGCTACTACGCGGACTTTTCGCGGACCTTCCTGTGCGGCGAGCAAGCCGCCACCGCCAAGCAACAAGAGCTCTACAAACTGGCTTACGAACAAGTGCAGACCAACGTGGAGATGCTTAAGGCCGGCCGCAGCTTCAAGGAATACGCCGAGCTGGCCTGGAGAATCCCGGATAACTACAAGGCCAACCGCTATTTCGCCCTGGCCCACGGCGTTGGCATGACCGGTGAATACCCGTACGTGGTGCACCGCGAAGATATTGATGCACTGGGTTACGACGGGGTGTTCGAAGCCGGCATGACCATCTGCGTGGAAAGCTACATCGGTCACGATGCGGGCGGCGAAGGGGTCAAGCTCGAAGAGCAGATCTACATCCACGAAAACGGCATCGAATTGCTCTCGGACTACCCGTTCGATCCGCGCCTGATGCCGCGCTGAGTTGCCTCGGACGGCGCCGTAACCTCCTTCGACATCGTCCGGTTTTCCCCTTGTTCCCACCCGGAACAAGGGGCGTTTGCGGCCACCGCGCAGTGTTTCGTACCCGCGCGCTCCTCCGTCCGGCCTGTCTAGCTCAAGCGGCAGCCTTCCTTACGGTCAGTAACATGCATTTATCGAACGTTTCAGCGTTGAATTTATCGTTTGTCGATCGTTGCCCAGATGACAAAACTGCGGACATCTCTAATAAAAACAACATAAGAGCAGCCCTATGTCATACCCAGCCTCCGTCCTTCTGATCTCGTTGCGCCTTGCTCTACTGCCGGCTTCACGCCTGTCACGCCTGCGCCTTTGCGCTGCCGGCCACTGACAGTCTCGGTTCATCGAACCGACTGCGTCTGCCGCTCGCCCCACTTGCGGCCAGTCGAAAAACGCACTTTTGCACGTTATCGGAGAGGCATATGAAAGACTTAATAACACTGGACGGCACTCTGCCGCATCCAGCGGTGAACGACCTGTGCACCCAAGTCAAACGTGGCGAAATCAATCGTCGCCAATTCCTGCGCACCGCCGCGCTGCTGGGCGTCACCGCCGCCAGCGCCAGCACTTTCCTCGGTTCCGCGCTGCTCGGTAATTCGGCCGATGCCGCTGACGCGGTAAAGCCGCGCCAGGGCGGCAGCCTGCGGTTTGCCTGCGCCATCCAGGAAATCCAGGACCCGATGCTGATCACCTGGATCGAAGCCTCGAACCTGCTGCGCAACAGCCTCGAATTCCTGACCTGGGTCGATGCCGACAACATCACTCACCCGTACCTGGCCGAGAGCTGGAGCCCGTCCGAGGACCTGAAAACCTGGACCTTCAACCTGCGCCAGGACGTGAAGTGGAGCAACGGCGACACCTTCAACGTCGAGGACGTGCAGCACAATATCGAACGCTGGATTGCCGCCGATTCCAAGTCGGTCAACCGCACCGCGTTCCAGGACATTACAGCGTTCGAAAAAGTCAGTGACTTCCAATTCCGCCTGGTGCTCAAGCGACCGATGCTGGCGATCCCGGAAATGCTCAACGCCTTCACCTGCGCCATCGTCCACCGCAGCTTCAAGGCCGGTGACGACTGGGCGAAAAACCCACTGGGCACCGGGCCGTTCAAGCTGGTGTCGTTCGCGGTCAACAAACAGGCGACCTTCGCCAAGCGTGCCGATTACTGGCGCAAACCGGCCAATCTCGACGAATTGCGCTACGTCGACATGGGCACCGACATTTCCACCCATCTCGCGGCGCTGCAGGCTGGACAAGTGGACGTGTTGTACCGGGTAACGGTGGCCGAACTGGATCTGGCGAAACGTTTGCCGGGCGCGCAATTGCTCACCTGCAAGTCGGCGCAAACCATCGTCATGCGCATGGCCTGCGACCAGAAGCCGTTCGACGACCTGCGCATTCGCAAAGCCGTGGTGCTCTGTGCCGACAACGCGCAAATGCTGAAGATCGCCTATCGCGGCATGGGCACATTGGGCGAAGACCACCACGTCGCCCCGTCCCACCCGGAATACTTCCCGCTGCCCAAACGTGCGCGGGACGTGGCCGCGGCGAAGAAACTGCTCGCCGAAGCCGGCCACCCGAACGGCATCGACATCGACCTGATCGTCGGCAACACCCAGGGCCGCTATGAACAGGACTGCGCGCAGATCCTCCAGCAGAACTGCGCCGAGGCCGGCATCCGCATCAACCTCAAAGTGATCCCCGCCACGCAATACTGGCCGATCTGGGACAAGGCCGCGTTCAGCCTCACCTACTGGGCGCACCGCCCGCTTGGGGTGATGTCGCTGGAACTGGCCTACCGCAGCGGCGCGGCGTGGAATGAAAGCCACTACAGCGACCCGGCGTTCGACGCGGCGCTGGACAACGCCATGGGCATCATCGACCCGAAACAACGGGCCGCAGCGATGCAAAGCGTCGAGCAGATCCTGCAAGAGGCCTGCGTCATGGTCCAGCCGTTCTGGGGCGACAAGTTCACTGCCGCGAGCAAGAAGGTCCAGGGATTTCAGGTTCACCCGTCGGACTTCTACCCAATGGATCAAGTCTGGTTGAGCGCCTGATTCAGGCGCCCCGAACGCGCCCGCCCACTCAGTTGCGGCGGGCCGCCATCCCTTGATTAGCCGGAGCGTGCAGCATGGCTGAATTTCTATTGCGCAAGTTATTGGCGCTGGCGGCAACCTTGCTGTCGGTGTCGGTGATCGTGTTCCTGGCCCTGGAACTGAACATTGAGGACGTCGCAATCAACGTCCTCGGTCCCTACTCCGCTGCCGACCAGCGCGCCGCATGGCTGGTGGAACACGGTTACAACCAACCTTTCGTCTGGCGCTACCTGGTGTGGCTGAAGGATTTTCTCAGCGGCGACTGGGGCACTTCGGTGCACTTTCGTGAGCCGGTGATTGACCTGCTGCTGCCGAACCTCGCGCAAACCTTGACCCTTGCGGGTCTGGCGTTGGCAGTGATGGTACCGGTGGCGTTGACACTCGGTATCCTGGCCGGGATTCGCCAGGGCTCGGCGGTGGATCGACTGGTATCGTTTCTGTCGATCGTCACCACCTCGATCCCGGACTTCGCCAGTGCGGTGTTTGTCTCGGCGATTTTCGTGTTCTGGCTTAACTGGCTGCCGGGCGTGAGCAGCATGAGCGACGGCTTCAACCCAGTGGAACTGGCGCTGCCACTGATGGTGCTATGCCTGTTCGGCATCGGTTATCTGGCGCGGATCACGCGGGCCTCGATGGTCGAAGTGATGCAGGCACCCTACATCCGCACCGCCCGCCTCAAAGGCGCGTCGACCTCACGTATCGTGTTGCGCCATGCCCTGCGCAACGTGCTGATCGCCCCCATCACCGTGATCATGCTGTACATCCCGTGGCTGCTGTCGAACGTGATCGTGGTCGAGGTGTTCTTCGCCTACAAAGGCTTCGGCTCGCTGCTCTACACCGCGTCGCTCAACCATGACGTCTACCTGATCGAAGCCTGCGCAATGATCAGCGGCATCGTAGTCGGCGCGACCAAAATCTTCTCTGACCTGGCCTATACCTGGCTCAACCCGCGCATAACGTTGCGCAGTCTTGGCGGAGGTGGCCAATGAATTTCCTCAATTCGTTCAAACATCCCCTTGCGTTACTTGGTTTGCTGCTGGTCGGCGGCTGGGTGCTGATGGCGCTGTTCGCGCCGTGGTTGGCGCCCCATGATCCGCTGGAAAGCTTCACCCCGCTGCTGACGCCGATGACGCCGGATGGCGACGGGATGCACTTTCTGCTCGGCACCGACATGATCGGCCGGGACATTCTCTCGCGGCTGATCTGGGGCACGCGCACCGTGCTGTTCTGGTCAATTCTGGCAACGCTGACTGCATTTGCCGTCGGCATCGCCATGGGCCTGTGCGCCGGCTACTTCAATGGCTGGGTCGATGCGCTGCTGTCCTATGTCGCCGACACTGTGTTGTCGTTCCCGGTGCTGGTGCTGTACATCGTGATCATCATCGCCCTCGGCGCGTCGGCGCTGAACATTCTGATTGCGGTGACCTTCACCAGCGCTCCGGCGATCTTCCGGATCATGCGCGCACTGACCATCGACATACGCTCGCGGGATTACGTGCTCAGCGCCATCACCCAGGGCGAAGGAGCGCTGCGGATCATGCTGGTGGAAATCCTGCCCAATTGCGGCGGCCCGTTGATCGTCGATTTCTGCCTGCGCATCGGCTACACCGCGATCATGATCGGCGCCCTTGGCTTCCTCGGCCTCGGCTTGCCGCCGCCGACCCCTGACTGGGGCGGCATGATCAACGAAGGCCGCAGCATGGCCATCGCCTTCCCCCATTTGGTGATCTTCCCGTGCATTGCCATCTCCACCCTGATGCTGGGCCTGAGCCTGTTGGCGGACGGTCTGGACGAGCACGCCCAGAAAGGCGCAAGGAGCTGAGCATGAGTCATCAACAAGTATTGAGCGTGGAAAACCTCTCCATCGAACTGCCCGCCGGCGCCGATCGTAGCCACGCCGTCAAGGGCATCAACCTGGACGTACGCAAAGGCGAAATTCTCTGTGTGATCGGCGAGTCGGGCTCCGGCAAATCGGTACTCTCGGCCGCGATCATGGGCGATTACGCCAAAGGCCTGCGCCACAGTGAAGGCGTGATTGATTTCCTCGGCGACGATATCTGCCGCATGGATGAAAACGCTCTGCGCACGCTGCGCGGCAACCGCATTGCGATGATTTTCCAGGAGCCGATGGCGGCGCTGAACCCGGCGATTCGCATTGGTCAGCAGGTCGAAGAAATCTTCGATATTCATGCGCCGCAGATGCCCGCCACGGAGCGCCGCGAACGCATGCTCGCCCTGCTCGACTCGACTCAATTGCCCGACCCGCCACGGATTGCCAACAGCTTCCCGCATCAACTCTCGGGCGGCCAATGCCAGCGGGTGGTGATTGCCATGGCGCTGGCAATGAACCCGGATTTGCTGATTGCCGACGAACCGACGACGGCGCTGGATGTAACCACACAGGCCCAAGTGCTGAAACTGGTCCGCGACCTGCGCGGTCGTGGTCAACACGGCATCCTGTTCATCACCCACGACTTCGGCGTGGTGGCGGAAATCGCTGACCGCATCGCGGTGATGGAGGGCGGCGTGCTGGTGGAAATCGGTGAACGCGATCAAGTGCTCAACTCGCCAAGACACCCGTACACCCGCAAGTTGATCGCCGCTGTGCCGGCCCTGCACCCAGAGCTGCACGCGCCGTGCGCCGACGGTGAGCTGGCGCTGCGCATCGAGCACTTGACCAAGACCTATAACGTCGGTGGCCGGTTGATTCCGGCGCTCAAGGATGTCTCGCTGCAACTGCCACGGGGCAAGACGCTGGCGATTGTCGGCGAGTCAGGCTCGGGCAAAAGCACCCTGGTGAAAGCGGCGATTCGGCTGGTGGAAAGCGACAGCGGCCACGTCTGGGTGGGTGACACGGATTTTCTCGCGTTGCGCGGCTCTGCGCTGGCGGCCAATCGGCGGCGGATTCAGATGATTTTCCAGGACCCGTACGGCTCGCTCAATCCACGCCATCGGGTCGGCGACATCATCGCCCGCGCGGCGCAATTGCGCGGTTTGTCGGCCAGGGATGCGTGGACCGAGGCCGGTGATTTGCTGGAACAGGTCGGGCTTAAGCGTGACGCCCTCAAGCGCAAACCCCGGCAGTTCTCCGGCGGTCAGCGCCAGCGCATCGGCATCGCGCGTGCCCTGGCGATGCGCCCGGAAGTGTTGATCGCCGATGAAAGCGTCTCGGCGCTGGATGTCTCGGTGCAAAAGCAGGTGCTGGAGCTGCTCGCCGAGCTGCAACAGCGCCTCAACCTGAGCATCTTGTTCATCACCCACGACCTGCGCGTGGCGGCGCAGATCAGTGACTACATCGCGGTGATGCGCCAGGGCGAAGTCGTGGAATATGGAACGGCCGAACAGGTGTTGCTGCGTCCGCAAAACACCTACACACAGACCTTGCTCGCTGCGGCCCCCGGCGCTTCGGCGATCCCCGTGGTGCCTGTCACAGAACCTGCGCTGAGGCTGATCCGACCGCATACCCACTGAGTCAATAACCCTTTTCCCAAGTCGCAGCGTTCGTTGCGGCGTGGGCTGCTGTTGCCAACCATAACTAAAAAATCAGGAGTATCACTGTGCGCACTACCACCCAGATTGCGGTCCGTTCCATCGTCCTCATTCCGCTGCTCGGCGCCTTCGCGGCCCCGGCCATGGCAGTACAGGTCACCGACAACCTCGACCTCGGCGGCGCCATCCGGGCGCGCTGGGATTACGATCCGGACCGTGACATCCAGAAGTTCGGACTGGACACGGTGTTCCTCAGCGCCAAGTACAACTCTGACACCTGGATCGGCGAGGCCCAATACCGCTTCTACGGTCGCTCCTATCCCTACCAGTACACCAAGAATTACGGCGATATCCAGTTCGCCAAGTTCGCCTGGGTCGGCTACAAGTTCAATCCCGACCAACAAGTGCAGGTAGGCCTGAATACCGTGCCGTTCGGGTTGCAGCCTTACTTCGGCAGCACCTTTTACGAAACCCTGGGCAACGTCATCGGCCTGGAAGATGTGCAACAAGTCGGCGCCAAATACATCCAGCAAAGTGGCGACTGGAACATCCAGGCCGGCTACTACCTGCGCCCGGCGTGGCAAGGCAAGGGCACGAGCAAAGGGGTGACGTATTCCAGCGTGGTGTCCGGGGCCGACAGCTACGTAGGCGACGGCAGCGACAACCAGGAGCGCAATACCGTGGTGCTGCGCGTGGCCAAAGCCCTGGACCTGGGCGGGTGGAAATCCGAAATCGGCCTCTCCGGCCTGACCTCGACCCTGGAAAACAAGGACACCGATAACGATGGCCGCCGCAACGCGGTGGCCGTGCACTACCTCGGCAAGAACGGCCCATGGGGCGTGCAATTGCAAGCGGCGCGGCAACAGATGTCGCCGCGCAACCGTGGCAGCGATGAAGTGGTTACGCTCGGCGGATACGACGGCACCTACAACGTCGCCAGTCGCGGCAACTTGTACGTCGCCGACCTGAGCTACGACGTCGCCGGCAAATACCTGTTCGACCAGATAAGCGGTGTGAAGCTGTACGCCAACTACAGCGCCTTCGACAAGTCCGCCGACGCGTTCAAGACGTCGCAACGATTGATTCTGGGGACCTCGTTTTCCTTCAGCAAACTGTGGATCGCGACGGAATGGTTGTACGGAAAAAATGATCCGTACATTGGTGGCAGCAGCTACACCCAGAGTCTGGCGGCTGGTGGGAGTAACCAATGGGAGAATCAGCTGTACATGAACATTGGGTATTACTTCTGATCCATGATTTTTGGCGTTCTTGAGCACGCCTTCGCGCGCAAACCTCGTTCCTGCAAGGAACACGCAATCCCTTGTAGGAGCGAGCTTGCTCGCGAAGAACCCACAGGCGCCACATTTATCCAGGAAGCACACGTTATCGTTGACGTTTTTCGCGAGCAAGCTCGCTCCTACACGGCATTAAGGCTTGCCCGCGAAGACTTTTGCCCAAACACCACTTGCAGCCCACCCTCAGACAGGAGTCAGATACGCCATACACAATATTCACCCAAAACAATAAACCTGCCCGCGCACTACCGCGTCGAAGGCGGGTATGGAGTCACCCTTTCATGCGTCAACTGCCCTCGCTCAACATGCTGCGCGTCTTTGAAGAAGTTGCTCGGCACCGCAGTTTCAGCCAGGCAGCGTTGGGGTTGAACGTTACCCAAGGCGCGGTCAGCCGTCAGATCAAGCAGCTTGAAGACTATCTCGGTGTGACGCTATTCATCCGCACGCCCCAAGGCCTGTCGTTGACCGAAACCGGCCGGGCCCTCTCCCCGCAACTGAGCGACGCCTTCGACCACATCGAGCGCGCCCTGCAAGCGGTGCGCGTGCCCAACCTGCGCCAACGCCTGCGCATAGTTGCGCCACCGACTTGGGCCACGCGCTGGTTGTCGTCGCACTTGCGCGCATTCTGCCAACGCTACCCGGACATCAGCCTCAGCGTGACCCAACAGAACGGTAACGACAGCCTCGCGGAAATCGACTGCCACATCCGCTTCGGCCTCGAAGCGGCCAACCATTGCAGCAGTCAGTTGCTGGTGATGGAACGGCATATGGCAGTGGCCAGCCCGGAGTTGTTCGTCAACGGCCAGCCGCCGGATCTGCGCCAGTTTCCACTGCTGCACATCCTGCATGATGGCAAACGCTTGAAGGTGTGGGAGAACTGGTTGGCGGCGATGGGCCGCGAGGATGTCGATGCTACGCAAGGACTGGAGTTCAGCACGCTGGACCAGGTGATCCACACGGCACTGGCCGGCGGTGGGCTGGCGGTGATTGACCGACAGATGATTGAAAAGGAACTGGCCAATGGCAGCCTGTTGCCGATCACTGCTGTGGAAGTGCTTGGGCCCTATGGGTATTGGCTGGATGTGGCGAATGATAAACAGGGGTTGTCGAAAGTGCGGCTGTTTACGGACTGGTTGGGGTTGGTCAGCAATCCATGAAACACCGACGTCCCCTGTGGGATCGGGCTTGCCCGCTCCCACATTGGGCTGGTGGTAGGTTTTAGATGGGCGCTACGACTTTCACCGCAACGGGCGCCCCGCTCTCCACCGGACTCTGCGCCTTGCACGCCTGGCTCAGCGTCAGGGATTTGGTCTCCGGCGCCCAAGCCCAGGAAATGATCGCCCCCAACGCCAGAATAGCCGCCAATATGCCCATGGTCGGACTCAAGCCGATACCCGCCACGCTCACCGGTAACAGGAACGTGCTGACCGCCGAGCCCAAACGACTCACCGCCGTAGCAAGGCCAATACCGCTGGCCCGCACTTCGGTCGGAAAGCTCTCGGCCGGGAACACGCCCACCAGATTGCTCACCGCCGACAACACCAGCGTGAACACGCCGAACACCAGCACCATCAGGAACGCCGCACTGCCCGGCAATACCGCCAGCAGGAACAAGGCTACCGCGAGGATGATGAACGAGTTGATCAGGAAGCCTCGGCGCGAGAACTTCACCGTGCACCAGATGCCGATCAATGCGCCGAGGATCAGCAGCATGTTGAGCATCAACTCGGTGCCAAAGCCCTCCGCCAAGCCCATCTTCTGCAGGATCGACGGCAGGAAGGTGTAGATAGCGAAGTACGGCATGACGATGCAGACGAAGAACAGGCAGTTGAAAGCAGTGCGTTTGCGGTATTCACGACTGAACAGCACCGCGTAGCCGGAACGGGTTTCGGTGGAGCGGGTTTCATCGAGTTCGACATTCTCACCCAGGTGTTTTTTGACAATCGCCCGTGCTTCGGCGATCCGCCCCTGATTGACCAGCCAGCGCGGTGACTCGGGTGTGCCGATTCGCGCGATCAGGATGAGCGCCGCCGGAATTGCCGATGAAGCCAGCATCCAGCGCCAGGCGTCATCCCCCAGGCTGAGCATCGCGGTGCCGACGAAGGTCGCGGCGACGTAGCCGAACGTCCAGATAACGCTGAATGAACCGAGCAACACGCCCCGGTGTTTTTTCGGCGAAAACTCCGCGAGCATCGCATGGCCGACGCTGAAGTCGCCGCCCAGGCCAATGCCGATTATTACCCTGCAGAGGAATAGCTGCATCGCAGTTTCGGCGTAGAACTGCATGACCGAAGCAATGGTGATCAGGACAAAACTGACCAGGAAGATTTTCTGCCGACCGACCTTGTCGGAAATCCAGCCGAAGAACAGGCTGCCAAGAAACAGGCCAATCAGTGCCGAAGCGCCGATCAGGCCTTGCCAGAAGGCATCGAGCTGCATCTGCGGGCTGAGCAACGTGAAAGCAATACCGATCAGGCCGAGGATGTAGCCGTCGGTGAAGTGCGCGCCGAACGTGAGACCGGCAATTTTGATATGAAAGCGCCCGATGGGCAGGTCATCGATCTTTATCGATTGAGCGGACATGTTCGTCTCCAATTGTTGTTATTGACGGAGAAATGAAATCGACAGCGCTTGAACCTGTGGGAGTGAGTTCGCTCGCCCCCACAAGGATTACGGTTGGGGGTCAGAGGCCGCCCATCAACAGGTATTTGATTTCCAGATAGTCTTCCAGACCGTACCTGGAGCCTTCGCGACCCAGCCCCGACTCCTTGATGCCGCCGAACGGCGCGACTTCCGTGGAGATGATGCCTTCGTTGATCCCGACCATGCCGGCCTCCAAACCTTCGGCCATGCGCCAGACGCGGCCAATGTCGCGGCTGTAGAAGTACGCCGACAATCCGTAGGGTGTGTCATTCGCCCGTTGCAATACTTCGGCTTCGTCCTTGAAACGGAAGCACGCCGCTACCGGGCCGAAGGTTTCATCCTGAGCGATCAGCATGTCGCTGTTGGCGTCGCAGAGGATGGTCGGCTCGTAGAAGGTGCCGCCCAGCGCATGACGACGACCGCCGCACAACAACGTGGCGCCCTTCTTCAAGGCGTCACTCACGTGCAACTCAACCTTGGCCAACGCCGCCGCGTTGATCAGTGGACCTTGCTCGGTTTCACCGTCCAGTGCGCTGCCGACGCGCATCGCGGCGACCGCTTCGGCGAGTTTGCCGGTGAACGCTTCGTACACGCCGTCCTGGATAAAGAAGCGGTTCACGCAGACGCAGGTCTGCCCGGTGTTGCGGAATTTCGAGGCCATCGCGCCTTTGACGGCAGCATCCAGATCGGCGTCGTCGAACACAATGAACGGCGCGTTGCCGCCCAATTCCAGCGAGACTTTTTTCAACGTATCCGCCGCTTGGCGCATCAACAGCTTGCCGGTGCGGGTCGAGCCGGTGAACGACAGTTTGCGCACGATGCCGCTCGCTTGCAGCGCGCCGCCAATCGCCACTGCATCACCCGAGATGACGTTGAACACGCCGGCCGGAATCCCCGCCTGCTCGGCCAACACCGCCAAGGCGAAAGCTGACAAAGGCGTCTCTTCCGATGGTTTGAGAATCATTGTGCAACCCGCCGCCAGCGCCGGACCGACCTTGCGCGTGACCATCGCCAGCGGGAAGTTCCAAGGGGTGATCGCCGCAACCACGCCGATGGCCTCCTTGACCACAATGATTCGCGCATCAGCCTTATGGCTCGGGATTACGTCGCCGTAAGCGCGCTTGGCTTCTTCGGCGAACCATTCCAGAAAACTTGCAGCGTAGACCAATTCACCCATGGCTTCAGCGAGCGGTTTGCCCTGTTCGCGGCTGAGCAACGTGGCCAGGTCTTTCTGGTTGCTCAACATCAGTTCGCTCCAGCGCTTGAGGCGCTGGCTGCGTTCTTTGGCGGTCAATTTTCGCCAGGCCGGCAAGGCACGGTTGGCGGCGGCGATGGCGAGGTTGGTTTCCTCGGCGCCGGCCTTTTGCACGTCAGTGATCACTTCGCCATTGGCCGGGTTCAACACCGGATAGGTCGCACCACCGCTCGACCATTGGCCGTCGATAAAATTGCCGTTACGGATCAGCGTGCTCATGCCACAGCCTCGGTCAGAGTAAAGCGTTCCAGACCCGGGCGAGCCGAGCGCAGGATGCGTTTGCCGGCGGTGTAATCGTTGATCACGTCGCACGGGGTGTAGTTGCGTTCCAACTCATGCAGTTCTTCGGCGTCGAGCCTGGTTTCCAAGGCTGCCAAGGCACTGTCGAACTGCGCGGTGGTGTCGGCGCCGACCAGCATGCAATCGACGCCCGGATGATTGGCAACCCAGGCTTGAGCGATCTGCGCGTTCGAGACACCACGGGCCCGCGCCACGCGCTGCACCGAATGAGCGATCTCGAACGAGGCCTCGTCGCTGTACATCTGCTGGGTGAAAAAGTCGGTCTGGTTGCGGGTCGATTGCACATCGCCGGTCAACAAGCCGCGAGCCAGCGGGCTGAACACCGAGACGCCGAGGCCTTGGTCGCGGCAGAACGGAATCATCTCGCGCTCTTCTTCGCGGTAGGCGCAGTTCAGTTGCAGCTGCATGTTGATCGGCTTGACCCAGCCATTGCGTTCGCAGGCCATGAGGATTTTTGCCAGTTGTCCGGTGAGCATGGTCGAGACACCGATATAGCGGGCTTTGCCGGCGCGCACGATGTCATTCATGGCGCTCATGGTTTCTTCGACCGGGGTATTCAGGTCGAAGTAATGCAGCATGAACACATCGACGTAATCCATGTTCAGACGTTTGAGCGAAGCGTCGATGCTGTCCATGATGTGCTTGCGCGAATGGCCGCTGGCATTGATGCCGTTGCGGGTGCCGTAGCCAACCTTGGTGGTGATCACCAGGTCTTCGCGGCGAGCCAGGCGCTTGACGATGCGCCCCACCACTTCCTCGCCGACGCCGGCGGAATAGAAGTCTGCCAGGTCAATGAAGTTCACCCCGTTGTCGAGGGCATGGGCGACGATCGGCTCACTTTGCTTTTCATCGAAGATCCACGGTTTCCAGTCCGGGGTGCCCATGTTCATGGTGCCCAGGCACAGGCGGGAGACTTGCAGGCCGGAGTTGCCCAAACGAATGTATTGCATGGCGCAGACCTCAGGCTTTTGGGGTGTAGAAAGGGTTGCTGATGTGAGCGACCACATCCGCCAGTTGCGCGGTTTCCGGTTTGCCGGTCAGGGCGGCGCGGATCGCGGTGCGGCAGGCGTTGTAGTTGTTCAGGTACACCGCATCGAGGTCATCGCAGGCCGGGTTGACCCAGTTGGCCGTGACAATCGCCCACTCGTCTTCGGCTTCCGGCGGCAAGGTGCCGTCCAGCAGCGCTTCCAACACAGCCTTGGCGATCCCGGCCTGGGACGCGCCCCAGGTGGCGTTGCCATGCAGGTCGCTGCTGATCGCAGCTTTGTTGACGTAAAGCGTCATCGGCTTGACCGGAATGTTCGGCTGGGCGATCACCATGAACGGGCAATGCCCCTGGCTCGGCGACGCCAGGCTGTTGGCAAACGCCTGCCCCGCCGGACCGTTACGCGGGCCGATCAGAATGTTGATGTGCGCGGCGTTCACGCCTGGTCCTTCAAAACCTTCACCGATGTACAGGTCGAGTTCTTTCATGAGTCATTACTCTTTTTGGATTTATTTTGGGTGATCAGAAGCGCACGCAGGTCTTGAAGATCGCGTGGTAAACATCGGGGTAAGAAGAGCGCAACACGAGGCTGGCGAGGACGCGGCAGAGGGGCTTAGTCATGATTGCAAACGCTCTTTTTGTTATTGATGAGCTGTGTTTGCGATTTTTTAACATCGGGGGTCGAAGGGGCTGTAACCATTAAAAGTCATGGGGATATGAGTTCTCCTCATACCCAGCAAAGTCCCGCGCGGAACTGGAAGACGAGCTGTTCGCCAACCAGCGTTCTGGTGGGGCAGATCGCCTGCCCGATGAGTTGCGACACCTTCACCTCAGGTGATGGCAGCAGACAGGTGTGTTCGCCGGACAATGGCGTCACGTCCACACACCTGTCTGTTTTCCGGCTGGCGTATTTGCCTCTTGCTCCAACAACCAGAACGCTAGAGCTGAAACTTGCTCACTTCAAGTTGCAGGCTGGTGGCAAGGCTTTTTAATCCGCCGCTGGTTTTAAGCAACTCCTGGACGGACATATTATTTTGCTCAGCCATCTGCGCTGAGCGCTCGACATTACGCGCAACATCCTGGCTTGCAGCCGTTTGTTCACGCAAGGCAAACGAGATTTGATCGACCACTTTCAGGACTTTGTCCGAGCTGTCGCGGATCTCGACAATGGCGTGACCGGCAGTACCCGCCATTTCCACGCCATGATCCACTTCCTGAACGCCGCTGCGCATGCTTTCAACGGTGTCGCGTACGCCAAGCTGAATTTTCTCGATCATGCTCGCGATTTCCTTGGTCGACTTGCCAGTGTTCTGCGCCAGCAGCCGCACCTCATCGGCTACCACCGCGAACCCACGACCTTGCTCACCCGCGCGGGCCGCCTCAATCGCGGCGTTGAGTGCCAGTAGATTGGTCTGATCAGCGATGCCCTGGATGACACTGACGATCGAGGAAATTTGCTCCGAGTGTTGACCCAACCCCGCGACCTGCGTGGAGGAAAGCTGCACCGTCTTGGCAATCCCCATCATGCTGGACAGGGTATTTTCAATGACCTGTGCACCGTCGTTCGACTGCTGGCCTGAACGGGTCGCCAACTTGTGGGCTTCATCCGCGTTTTCGGAGACGTGATGAATACTGACCGTCAGTTCTTCGACGGTGGCCGCCATCATCGACGCCGACGTTGATTGTTCTTGAATGGCGCCGGAAAGCTGCTCGGATGCACCGGATATTTGCTGCACAGCCACGACCAGTTGACTGGCGGCCTGACTGATCTGTTGAATCATTTCACGCAGGCGGTTCTGCATACGGTCAAAGGCTTTGGGCAACTCGTCATGGCTGCTTGTGTCGATCACGGTGTCGAGTCTGCCGTTGGCAATCGCCGTGGCGGCGTCAATCGCCAGTTGCAGGCGCGCGGTGGTGCTTCGGCCCAAAGACGTGGCCAGAATCACGGACAGAATCGCCGCTGCAACGCCGCCGCAAAACAGGACCAGCAACGCAAAATGCTTGGCGTCGGTCATTTGCTGAGTTCTGGTATCCAGGAGTTTGTTCTCGGCGTCAGCAATCTGCGATAACACAGCGCGCATGCTGTCCATCTTGGTCTTGTCAGCGCCCGATGCAATGCGCTGGTCCAGCTCTTCGTCAGGTGCATTGCGCTGGGTCAAATCTCGGCGCTGGGCAATGATCGGGTGGACATCTTCGTCGATCCAACGCTTCTGGGTGTCGCCCAATGCAGCGAGGCGTTGCTGTTGCTGCGCATTATCGGCCGTCAGGTTTTTCAGTAGGGCCAACACTTCGCCAAAGCGTTTTTCTCCCGCTATCGTCGGTTCCAGAAAAGCATCTTTTGACGATATGACAAAACCGCGCATGCCGGTTTCAATATTGATCAATTGTTCAAGCGCTACCTGAATGCCACTGAGAACCTCATAGCTGTGAACGTTACTCCTGGTCGCCTCTTCAACCTGCCCAAAGCCCCGGTAAGCGCTTATTACCAACAGTCCAATCAACAACACAATAATGAAGAAGCTGACATAGAGCTTTTGCGAAATGCTGAGTTTGTTGAGCATTGTGTAAGTCCCGAGATGGGCCTTTCCCTGGCCGTATAGAGGCGTGTAAATGCACACTACGAAGGCAAACCCGCAGAACACCTGGTTTACTCAAACCTCAAAGACTGTATCGGCGCGCTTTTTCTTTCTTTAGCACGTGTTGTACGAAAACGTACGTCGAAAGATCCCATCACCAAAGAGCAGAGAACTCGACCTCGGAAAAGTCACCGCTTGCTGAGCAGAAATACTCAACACTCCTTGATTTCGTTCCAACGTTGGGCAACCTGCTCGGCACTGGCGGCTTTGACGCGGGCCAGATCGACGGGGCCGCACATACGCGTTTTGGCCACCGGCGATACCGTGTTGACCAGGATGCCCACGGGTGCACCTTCCATGCTCAACGCATTGAGGGTTTGCACCGCGTGCATGACAATCGAACCATCGCCCCCTGCGCCCAGCTTATCGGCCCCGACATCACTGATCACGACGTTGGCGCCCAAGGTGGCTAACCGGCGCGCATAACTAAAGCCGAGCCCCCGACCGGCGCCCGTTACAATCGCAGTTCTTCCGGTAAAGTTCATTGGCTATTTCCTCTGGAGTGCCCTTCACCCTAACAATGTCTGTCGGACCTGTTTAATACTAACGGCAGCCAAAGTCGATGCCTGATTAATATCAAGTTAATGTCGAGTCCATGTAAGCCTGCTGATCAGTTCAATGAAGGAACAGAGGAAATGATCGAAACCCGCCTGCTGCGCCAGTTCATCGCCGTGGCTGAAGAGCTGCATTTCCACAAGAAGGCGTGACGTGACTTATCGTTGCAAAACGCTCTAAAGTGCGGCAATCCGGCAGGCAGACAACCCCCGAGCGAAGGCCTGCCGACGAATCCCCCCGGGTTCGCTGACGATGTCGCGGCAACAAAACAGATAAGAGAACCTGGCGAATGAACAATGGCCACCACGAAAGGCAGGCAGCGACTGCGAAGAACGCGGTGCCGCATATTCTGCTGATCGACGACGCCCCTGAAGATATCCGTGCCACGCTCATTCTGCTCAAGACCCAGTCCTGGCGCGTCTCGGTTGCCAGCGATGCCCATCAGGGCTATCAACGGGCACTTGCCCTGCGTCCGGACCTGATCGTGCTGGATGTTCACATGCCACACATGGACGGCTTCAGCCTGTGCAGGCTGTTACGCGAAGCGCCGGCCACCCGGCATACGCCGATCCTGTTCCTGTCATCGGCAAATACCTCACTGGAACGCCTCGAAGGGCTGGCTGTGGGCGCGGTGGACTACATCCCCAAATCCTACGCTCCCGAGGAAGTGCTGGCGCGCATCCGGATTCATCTGCAATTGACCTGGCGAGCGCCGCCACCCGTTCAGGCCAGCCTGGCCGAGCCAGCACCGCAAGGCGATGAAATCGTGTTGAGGGCGGCCATGCGAGTGATTGAACATCAACTGGACGACATACCCTCCCTGCCCTGCCTGGCACAAAAAGTCGGCACCCATGAAAAACGCCTCTCGGCGATTTTCCGTGAGCACCTGGGGCTGACCGTGTTCGCCTACATTCGCGATGCAAGGCTGCGTCGGGGCCAGGCACTGCTCTGCGAAAGCGCCATGAGCGTGCAGGACGTCGCCGAACTGGTGGGCTTTCGCAATGCGTGCAACTTCACCACCGCATTCCGCCAGCGCATCGGCATGACGCCCAGCCAGTTCCGCCAGCACTCCCTGGGCAACGAGCAGGCCTGATGCGATTTCTACAATGCCTGTTGCTGACAATGGCATTGCTATTCGCGGGCCTGCTGCGCGCCGCCCCCGTGGATATGTGCCGGGCCGAGCACCTGGACCTGATGCCCACGCTGCATGTGTTCGAGGATACCCAGGCCCGCTTGGGCGTGGACGATGTTGCTCGACTGCCCGAAGCGCGTTTCGCCACCCCACGCCCAGGCTGGCCGACCCAAGGCTATAGCCGCTCGGCGTTCTGGTTGCGCGTGCAGCTCACCAACGCGAGCGACGTGACGTGTTCGCGCCTGCTGGTGGTCGGGGCGCCGCGCCTGGAGGACATTCGCGTCTACCAGCGCGCCGATGGACACTGGAGTGATGCGCGTGCCGGCAGCGCCCATCCCTTGGCCGATTGGCCGCAGCCCCCCACGCGTCAGCCCGCGTTCCCGATCTCGCTGGCCGCCGGGGAACACGTCACGGTGCTCATCCGCGTGACCAGCCATTTCCAACTGCTGCTGGAGCCGCAACTGTGGTCGGAACCGGCGCTGCTGCGCAGTCAGCAACAGACCTACCTGAGCGACGGACTCACCCTTGGCATCGTCCTGCTGGTCGTGCCGTTCGGCCTGATCGTCGGCTGGATCCTGCGCTCCCGGTTGCTGACCGTGAATGCGGGCGCGGTGCTCAGCTACATCCTGCTGACCGGCATCCTCAACGGCTACCTGGTCTACTGGCCCGCTGCGCTGGGCTGGACGCGCGAGTGGCTGACCTGCGCCAGCGTAATCTCGTTCATCCTGTTTGTGGCCTACATGCGCGTGCTGCTGCAGGTATCGCGCCTGCCCAAAGCCATTGGCTGGAGCTATGGGTTGCCCCTGTCGGGCTGCATTCTGGGCCGACTCTGGTGGCTGAATGTCGATCCGGTCCAGGGCGCACAACTGGTCCAATGGTCGCTGATCAGCTTTTATGTCGTGCTGCTCGCCACGTTATGCATGGCCTGGCGCCGACGCCTGGGTTACAGCTGGATGGCCTGGCTGGTGCCGGGGCTCTTGCTGGGCCAATTGCTGATGCGGATGTTCTTCCCGCAGGAACAGTTGCCCTGGCAGTCGCCGGCCAGCAAATACAGCTTATCGTCCACGTTGGCGGGCGTGGCGTTGCTGGTATGCACCCTGATCATGGAAGTCGCGCGCAGCCGCGACCGTGAAAGGCACGCGCTGTCCAGCCTTGAACAACAACGCCAGGCCGAGCACGAACGCCTGGAAAGCACGGTGGCGCTGCGCACCGCGCAGTTGCGCGAATCCCTGGCGGCGCGCAGCGCCTTGATGGCGCGGATCAGTCACGACCTGCGCTCGCCGCTGGTACGCATCATCGACTATGCGCGCCTGCTGCACGCCGGGCCGAATCGCGATTATCCAGCCACGATCGAACGCAATGCGCGCCAGCAACTGGAACTGATCGATGAGATGCTCGAATTTTCCCGTGGCGAACTGGAGCACATGCAACTGACACTCGCGCCGGGTTACCTGTACGGCTTCCTCAAGGAAATCGCCGATGAGGCCGGCTTTCTCGCCGCGCGCCAGGGCAACACCTTCGAAGCGCGGCTGGCCGATGACCTGCCGCCACTGGTCGAGGCCGACTTCACACGTCTTCGGCAAATCCTCATGAACCTGCTGGCGAACGCGGCAAAGTTCACCCGCGACGGCCAGATCCGTTTTGAAGTCAGCGCTGACACGGGCGCGACGGCTGAGAGCGTGGCGCTGCGCTTCAGCGTGATCGACACCGGTATCGGCATCGACCCACATGAGTTCGAACACCTGCTGCAACCGTTCCGCCGTGGCCGCAATGCGCAGCGCTATGACGGCAGCGGGCTGGGCTTGTCGATTGTCACGCAGTTGCTGGCGCGCATGGACAGCCGGCTCGAACCACAGGCCAGTGAACAGGGCGGCAGCCACTTCAGTTTTCGCCTGCGACTCAACTGCGCCGGGGAACAGGATCTGGAACTGGGCATCGTCGACAACAACGCCGCGCCGCTCGACGGCCGGGGCAAACATATTCTGCTGGTGGATGACGCTTTGCAGAACAGCGAATGGCTGTACGACCTGCTGGCCGGCTATGGGTTTGACGTGAGCCTGGCGGCGGACGGCGAAGCCGCCCTGGCCTGCCTGGCCGCACAAACGGTCGATCTGCTGATCAGCGACCAGATGATGCTCGGCATGGACGGCTGGGAGCTGCTGCGGCAAGTGCGCAATCACTGCGGGCCTCTGCCCGTGATGCTGTATTCAGCGGTCCCGCCACGCCGGCCGCAGGATTATCCGGATGCCCTGGCGTTCGACGCGGTACTGGTCAAGCCCGCCGACAGCCGAGCATTGCTGGCCTGGGTCAAGGCGCTGGCCTGCCCGGACACGGTGCGTCGCGAGATGGCCAGGGAGGTTTAGCATGCCGGGTCCGGGTTATCGGCTGCTCTGGCTCGGCTGTGTTGTGGCACTGCCCTGGGCGCCGGCACATGCCGCACCAGAAGCACCCGGCCTGCTCACGCTGGATGAATCAACCGTCACCGCCAGGCGCCGCGAGGAAGCGGTGCAAGACGTACCGATGCCAATCAGCGTGCTCTATGGTGATCAACTGGACGAGGCCGGCCTGCATCGGCTTCAGGACATCCAGCAGCGGGTACCTGGCCTGGTGGTGTCCGGTCATGACGCCCGCTTCGCCGGGTTAGGACTGCGCGGCTTGGGCGCCACCCCCTACAACGATGGCCTGGAAGGCAGCGTCGGCACCTACGTCGATGGTGTTTACCAGGCGCGCCAGGGCATGGCCTTCACCGAGTTGATGGACATCGAGCGCATCGAAGTCCTGCGCGGGCCGCAAGGCACCTTGTTCGGCAAGAACACCAGCGCTGGCGCGCTGAGCATCATCACCCGCCCACCCACCTTTGAACCTGAAGCCAGCCTTGAAGCCAGCCAGGGCGAGCACGGTTTGCGCGAATACCGCGGCGTGGTTTCCGGGCCGCTGCAGGATGACGTACTGGCCGGGCGCCTCAACGTGTTCAACCGTTCGGCTGATGGCTCAGTGCGCAACCTGCAGGATGGCACGCGCCTCGGCGACACCGACAGCCAGGGCCTGCGCGGGCAATTGCTGTGGACGCCGAACCCGGAGTTCAGCGCGCGCCTGATCGCCGACCATACCGAGCAAAAGGAGGCCGGCAATGTGCTGTTGGCCAACCACTACAGCGCCCAGACGCGCCAGCGCGCCAGGTTCCTTGGCTATGCGCTGGCAGAACCCTCCCCTTACCAACGCGAGACACGCGTCGACGCACCGGGCCGTCCGCAGACCATGCAGAACGGCGTGTCATTGGAGTTGAACCAGGATCTGGACGCGGCCACGCGTTTTACCAGCATCACCGCCTACCGCGACTGGGATTACCGCGCGACCCGCGACGGCGACAGCACGGCGCTGTCGGTCGCCGAGTCCGAAACCGCGCTGGGTCACCGGCAGTTCAGCCAGGAATGGCGTGTGTCCGGCACGGCCGGCCCGTCCATCGATTATGTCGCCGGGCTGTATTTCCTGCGTCAGCAGCTCGACCGCAGGATCGACGTCGAATTCGGCAAGGACGCCGCGCCATGGTTCGTCGGCGACCAACTGGCGTCGCTGAAAAAAAACTATGGCATCACCTTCACCGCGCCAGACCAGGTCCCGGCCATGCTGCTGGAGGGCGCCCGGCAACGCTCCGATGGCGAACAGAAAGGCGACAGCCGCGCCGTTTTCGGTCAGGTGTCCTGGCGTCCGATAGATCGGCTGGAGCTCACCGGCGGCCTGCGCTACAGCCAGGAACGCAAGGACGGCTGGATCTTGCGCGACGTCAGCCACCTCGCCCCGCTGAATGGATTGCCTCCGGCTTTCCAGGCGGGCGGGCAATTGCTGCGTGGCATCGCACTCGGCGGTGGTTATTACCGCGAAGACTCGATTGAAGAACACAGCCTCTCCAGCCTGCTCAGCGCCAGCTACCGCTTCAACGATGCGGTGATGGGCTATGTCAGTGGGTCGCGGGGCTACAAGGCCGGCGGGATCAACTTCGACGTGGTCGGCCCGTTCGCCGCCCCCACGTTCGAGCCGGAGCGCGCCACCTCGCTGGAACTGGGCGTGGAGACGCGCTTCTGGGAAGAGCGCGCGATGCTCGACCTTGCCGTCTACCAGACCGACGTCGACAACTACCAGGCGCTCACCTACAGCCCGCCGACCTCGCCGTTCGCGCCACCGCTGCGCGACAACCTGATCAACGTCGGCAAAGTCCGCCTGCGCGGCATCGAACTGGATTCCTCCTGGCAACTCGCCGCCCCACTCACCGCCCGCCTGGGCCTGGCCTGGAGCGATGCGCGCTACCGCAGCTTCCCCAACGCCCCGTGCCCCCCGGCCTCGAGCCAGTGGAACTGCGACCTCGGCGGCGATCGTCTCTACAACGCGCCGCAATGGAGCTTCAGCGCCGGCCTCGACCACGTCCACCCGCTTGCGTATGGACTGCAAGCCTACAGCGCTATCGACTACAGCTTCAGGAGCGGCTACTACGGCACCCTCGAAGGCGGCGAAGGCAGCTATCAACCCGGCTACGGCCTGACCAACCTGCGCCTTGGGTTACGCAGCCAGGACCGTGCCTGGGAAGTGGAAGGCTGGGTGCGCAACGTCTTCGACCGCCAGTACATCAGCGCCGTGTACTCATTGCTCGGCGCCGGTGACTACGGCGTCATGACCGGCAGCGAACGCACGCTTGGCACCACCGTCAGGCTTCGCTACTGACCATAGGCATCTACACAACGCTGCAGCGCCAAACGTAACCACGATGCGAAGCGAGGCGCTCTTGATCTTGATCTCAGGCGCCCCGTCAAACCATGCTGGCTGAACGCAGGAGCGGATATGCCCCCGGCATCCTGGTCGGCCCAGAGGCCGCCATCGGGGGCAAGCCCCCTCCCACATTTGGATCGCGGATCGACACACGATACCGGTCGGCTCTAAGGCCGCGGCGCTTTTGCTTTTGATCTTAGGCGCCCCGTTAAACCACGCTGGCCGAACGCAGGCGAGGTGCCGAGTGGTGGGCAAGAGCGTTTTGCTTACTTTTGCGCTTTTCAAAAGTGAGCCGCCGTCAGGGCGGAACCCTAAGTGGCCGTTACCGCAGAAACGGATATGTACTCGGTCCAATCCAACATCCTGGTCGGCCCTGAGGCCGTCATCGGGGGCAAGCCCCCTCCCACATTTGCACCGGGATCGACACAAGATACCGGTCGGCTCTAAGGCCGCCGCGCTTTTGCTTTTGATCTCAGGCGCCCCGTTAAACCACGCTGGCCGAACGCAGGCTTGAATCCGTGGGCAACCCGGCAGGACGCCGGGTTAGCCGCCCCGCGCCATGGATGGCGCGTGGCGGCGGCCCACGGATTCAAGCCGGAGAGAGGGCACACCGAGCCTAGGCGAGGTGCCGAGTGGTGGGGCAAGAGCCCTTTGGTTACTTTGGGGCTTTTCCAAAGTGACCCGCCGTCAGGGCGGAACCCTAAGCAGCCGTTACCGCAGAAACGGATATGTACTCGGTCCAATCCAACATCCTGGTCGGCCCTGAGGCCGTCATCGGGAGCAAGCCCCCTCCCACAGTTGGACCGGGATCGACTCAACATCCTGGTCGGCTCTGAGGCCATCATCGGGGGCAAGCCCCCTCCCACAGTTGGATTTGTGGGATATCAGTAAGATAGTCGTAGGCGGCCAGGCCCAACGGGGGAGCAAGCTCGGCGTCTCGCCAAAGCTGTGTAGAGACCTACGTCCCGATAGCCGAAACACACCGCATCGGACAAAACGCCAAACGGTTCCCCCCGGCCTTTTTCGACAGATACATCGCCTGGTCCGCCTTGCTGATCAGCCCATCGATCTGCGCCCCATGCTCCGGATAAAACGCCACGCCGATACTCGCGGCAATTTCCACCGTCTGCGTGCCAATCAAAATCGGCGCGTTGGCCGCCTGCAACATTCGCTGGAGCAAAGGCTCGCTGTCTTGCGCAGCCTGCAACCCCACCAGCCCGGCCACAAACTCATCGCCACCGAGCCGCGCCAAGGTATCGCCTTCACGCAACGTCGCGTTGATCCGCGCCGCGACAATCTGCAACACCCGATCGCCCCAATCATGGCCGTAACTGTCGTTAAGCGCCTTGAACCCATCAAGGTCAATGAACGCAATCGCCACCTTGTGCTGGTCAATCTTCGCCTTGCCCAACGCCTGGCGCATCCGCTCGGCCAACAGCAACCGATTGGGCAACTGGGTAAGCGCGTCATACCGGGCATCACGTTCCAGCAACTGCAGGCGCTGCTTCATCTGCGTCATGTCGCTGAACAATGCCACATAGTGCTGGACGTTCCCGTGACGGTCATGCACCGCGCTGACACTGATCCGCGAAGTCATCTGCCGTCCATCCCTGTGGCTGCTCTGGATCTCACCGGACCAATGCCCGTGGAAGTCCAGCGCGTTCTTCATCGGCGCATAAAACGTCGCCAACCGACGCACCATGGGATGGGCATTCAACGCTCGCCCCAGCACTTCGTCCCGCCCGTAACCGGTGAGCCGGCTGAAGGCCTCGTTCACGGCGATGACGCGGCCGAACGGGTCGACCAGGATGATCCCGTCGCGGGCGTGGCTGAACACGGTGGCGGCCAACTCCGGGCACAGGGTACTGAGGCGACGATCAAGGGCGGCCACGTCACGGGTGGCCGGAGAGGATCGGGAGTCGAAGCCTCGCATGGCCAGGTGAGTGACCAGGAAAGACAGCGACTTATGCAGTCGGGTCAGTGCCTTCGTAGCGAGCCTGGAGTTGAGGCAGTGACGACGGATGAGGGTGCGCAGGTTCATGGCGGGACGCGGTGCTCGTTGCTGCGGTGGAGTTGAGTGCAGGGATTATCAAGACGCAGGCCTGCCGGGGTCTTTGCTCGACCGGACGCAAGCTTTGCGGGAGGGGATGGATGGAAAAATTTTCTTGCGCTTTATGCAATCAACCCTGCGACCTAACGTCGCAGCAAACAGCCCTTGGAAAATCATGCGCAAGCCGTAGAATCCCGCGCTCGTTTGCAGGCGACCGCCTGTTTCGCCGTTCGATTTTCCAGAGGTCTTTATGTCTGCGCGTTTGCTGGCCATGGCGCTGGCGCCCTTGCTGGGGCTGTTCATTGTTGCGCTGGGCAACGGCTTTCTTTCATCCCTGACGACCCTTCGACTCGACGCGGCTGGCGCATCGGCCACGATGATCGGGATCGTGTCATCGGCCTACTTCATCGGCCTGACGCTGGGCGCCGTCTTCAATGACCGGCTGATTCTGCGCATCGGGCATATCCGCGCCTACGGCAGCTTTGCCTCGCTGATCGCGGTGACCATCCTGCTGCAGGGCTTGTTCTATGACACCTGGGGTTGGTTCGTGCTGCGCCTGGTCAATGGCTGGGCCACGGTCGGGGTGTTTCTGGTGATCGAAAGCTGGCTGCTGCTGGCCGGCGACGCCAAGATTCGCGGGCGCTTGCTCGCGCTGTACATGATCGTGCTGTATGGCGCGGGCGTGCTGGGCCAGGCGGCGCTGGGCAGAATCGCCGGCCTGAGCGACAGCGCACCGTTCATGGTGGCCGGCATGCTCGCGTCGTTGTCGGTATTGCCGATTGTGATCCTGCCCCGGGTATCGCCCCTGCTGGATCAGGTTGAACCGCTCAAGCCACGGCAACTGCTGGGCGTGACGCCGACCGGGCTGGTCGGGTGTTTCGGCTCGGGGGTCAGCATCGCGGCGATCTACACCTTGCTGCCGCTGTACCTGCAACGCGCCGGCCTGAACGTTGGCGAAGTCGGCAGCATGATGGCCTGGACGATCCTCGGCGCCATGCTCCTGCAATACCCGGTAGGACGCTGGTCCGACCACAAGGATCGCTTGCAGGTGCTGACCATCTTGGCGGTGGCCTGCACCTTGTTGTCCCTGCTGATCGTACTGCTGCCCCTGTCGTCGATGCTGCTTGCGGTGCTGCTGTTCCTGCTCGGCGGCGCGGTGTTCGCGCTGTACCCGGTCGCCGTCAGCCATGCCGCCGACCGCGCGCCTGCCGACGCGTTGGTGCCGATGATCCAGGGGCTGTTGCTGATCAACTCGCTGGGCTCGGCCATCAGTCCGATGATGATCTCGCCGGTGATGAACTCGTTCGGCGCCAACGGCCTGTTCTGGGTATTTGCACTGGTGAACCTGTGCATGGTCACCTTCTTCCTGTGGCGACGCGGCAAACGCCCCGTCCCGGCCAACCCCGCGCCGTTTGCGGCAGCGGCAACGTTCTCGCCGACGGGCGCCGAGCTGCGGGTCACCGAGGATCTGCGCCAGGCGGTGCAGGAACACCCACCCATGATGGATGCATTGAGCGGTGAGCCCGCTCAGCCTCAGCCGTAAAAGCCATCCGATTGTCCCGGCCTGCGTGGCCGGGACACTACCGGTGAGTTTAGATACGTCAGCAACAACAGTGTTTTGTCATCACGCACATTGATAGCTTCCTAACTAAAACTGCATACTGGGGGGCTGTCGCCAGCGCTTATATCATTCCGAATGATAGTTACCTTTGCTTCATTCGATTCGTGACATACCGCCTCCCCGCGCATGATCCGCCCATCTCAAATACATTGGCGGATGCACCTCATGGAACAGTCACTCAAACATTTGCGCTTGCCCCTGGCGATATTGGCCGTGGTGGTGATGAGCGCGTGCGGCAAGACCCCGGACCAAGCGGCCGCCATGCCTGCCGCCAAGGTCAGCGTGGCCAAGGTGCTGGAACAGCCGGTCAACGAGTGGGATGAATTCACCGGGCGCCTGGAAGCCCCGGAAACCGTACAGATTCGCCCACGGGTTTCTGGCCAGATTGACCAAGTCGCTTTCACCGAAGGCGCTTTGGTCAAGAAAGGCGACCTGCTTTTCCAGATCGACCCGCGCCCGTTCCAGGCCGAAGTGCGCCGCCTTGAAGCTCAGCTCGCGCAGACCAAAGCCGCCGTCACCCGCAGTGAAAACGAAGCACAACGCGGCGAACGCCTGCGCCAGAGCAATGCGATCTCCGCCGAGCTGGCCGACTCGCGCGCCACCGCCGCCCAGGAAGCCCGCGCCGCCATGGCCGGGATCCAGGCGCAGTTGGACCTGGCCAAGTTGAACCTGAGCTTTACCCGCGTCACCTCGCCCATCAGCGGCCGCGTCAGCCGTGCCGAAATCACCGCCGGCAACCTGGTCACCGCTGACACCACCGCGCTGACCAGTGTGGTCTCCACCGACAAGGTTTACGCCTACTTCGATGCCGATGAACGTGTGTTCCTCAAGTACACCGAGCTGGCCCGCCAAGGCCGTCGCGGCGCGACCACGCCGGTGTACCTGGGCCTGTCGAATGAAACCGGCAACCCGCACCTGGGCCAGATGAACTTCGTCGACAACCAGGTCAACCCGGCCACCGGCACCATCCGCGGACGTGCGGTGTTCGATAACAGCAAGGGCGAATACACCCCTGGCCTGTATGCGCGCCTGAAGCTGGTGGGCAGCGGCACCTACTCCGCCGTGCTGATCAACGACGAAGCCGTGGGCACCGACCTGGGCAAGAAGTTCGTACTGGTGATGGAAGGCGACAAGCCGGCCTATCGCGCCGTGGAACTGGGCCCGAAGATCGAAGGCTTGCGCATCGTGCGCAGCGGCTTGAACAAGGACGACACCATTATCGTCAAGGGCCTGCAGCGCGTGCGTCCGGGCTCTCCGGTGGCGCCGGAAACCATTCCGATGGCCAGCCAGGAAACCCTCGCCGCCCTGGCCCAACAACGACAAGCGCTTGAAGCCAGCAACCTGGAGCAAGTGGCGCCGGAAAAAACCGCGCCCAAGCTTGCCAGCAGCGCGACTCCACGCGGTTAAGGGATACGACTCAAGATGAATTTTTCCAAGTTCTTCATATCGCGGCCGATCTTCGCAGCGGTGCTGTCGCTGTTGATCCTGATCGCCGGCGCCATCTCGCTGTTCCAGCTGCCGATCAGTGAATACCCGGAAGTGGTGCCGCCGACCGTGGTGGTACGCGCCAACTTCCCGGGTGCGAACCCCAAAGTCATCGGCGAAACCGTGGCGGCGCCGCTGGAGCAAGCCATTACCGGCGTCGAGAACATGCTGTACATGTCCTCGCAGTCGACCGCCGACGGCAAGCTCACCCTGACCATCACCTTCGCCCTGGGCACTGACTTGGACAACGCGCAGGTGCAGGTGCAAAACCGGGTGACGCGCACCCAGCCAAAACTGCCCGAGGAAGTGACACGCATCGGTATCACCGTGGACAAGGCCTCTCCCGACCTGACCATGGTGGTGCACTTGACCTCCCCGGATCAGCGTTACGACATGCTGTACCTGTCCAACTACGCGATCCTCAATATCAAGGATGAGCTGGCCCGCCTGGGCGGCGTCGGCGACGTGCAGTTGTTCGGCATGGGCGACTATTCCCTGCGCGTGTGGCTGGACCCGAACAAGACCGCTTCGCGCAACCTGACCGCGACCGATGTGGTCACGGCGATTCGCGAGCAGAACCGTCAAGTGGCCGCCGGTGCCCTGGGCGCGCAGCCTGCGCCGAGTGCCACCAGCTTCCAGTTGTCGGTCAATACCCAAGGTCGCCTGGTCACCGAGGAAGAGTTCGAGAACATTGTGATTCGCGCCGGCGCCAACGGTGAAATCACGCGGCTCAAGGACATCGCCCGGGTCGAGCTGGGCTCCAGCCAATACGCGCTGCGCTCGTTGATCGATAACCAGCCGGCCGTGGCGATTCCGATTTTCCAGCGACCCGGTTCCAACGCCATCGACATCTCCAATGATGTACGCGCGAAAATGGCCGAGCTGAAAAAGAGCTTTCCGGCGGGGATGGACTACCGCATCGCCTATGACCCGACGATCTTTGTGCGCGGCTCCATCGAAGCGGTGGTGCATACCCTGTTCGAAGCACTGATCCTGGTCGTGCTGGTGGTGATCCTGTTCCTGCAGACCTGGCGCGCCTCGATCATTCCGCTGGTGGCGGTCCCGGTCTCCCTGATCGGTACGTTTGCGGTGATGCACCTGTTCGGCTTCTCGCTCAACGCGCTGTCCCTGTTCGGCCTGGTACTGGCCATCGGGATCGTGGTGGACGATGCCATCGTGGTGGTGGAGAACGTCGAGCGTAATATCGAGCTGGGCCTGGAGCCGTTCCCGGCCACTGAAAAGGCCATGAGCGAAGTGACCGGCCCGATCATCGCCACGGCGCTGGTGCTGTGCGCGGTGTTCATCCCGGCCGCCTTTATCAGCGGCTTGACCGGACAGTTCTACAAACAGTTCGCCTTGACCATTGCCATCTCGACAGTGATCTCGGCGTTCAACTCGCTGACGCTGTCGCCTGCCCTGGCCGCCGTGTTGCTGCGGGCCCACGATGCGCCGAAGGATCGTTTCTCCAGGTTCCTCGACAAGATTTTCGGCGGCTGGTTGTTCCGTCCGTTCAACCGCTTCTTCGAAAAGGCCAGCCATGGCTACGTGGGGACCGTCCGCCGAGTGATTCGCGGCAGCGGCATTGCCCTGTTCGTGTACGCCGGCCTGATGGTGCTGACATTCTTCGGTTTTGCCCACACCCCGACCGGTTTCGTCCCGGCCCAGGACAAGCAATACCTGGTGGCCTTCGCCCAACTGCCCGACGCTGCAAGCCTTGATCGCACCGAAAGCGTGATGAAGCGCATGTCGGAGATCGCCCTGAAACAACCTGGCGTGGAAGCTGCGATTGCCTTCCCCGGCCTGTCGATCAACGGTTTCACCAACAGCCCCAACAGCGGCATCGTGTTCGTGACCTTGAAACCCTTCGACGAGCGTAAGGACGCGAGCATGTCCGCCGGTGCGATTGCCGGTGCACTGAACGGTCAATACGCCAATATCGAAGAAGCCTACATGGCGATCTTCCCGCCGCCGCCGGTACAAGGCCTGGGCACCATCGGCGGGTTCCGCCTGCAGATCGAAGACCGTGGCAACCTCGGCTATGACGAGCTGTACAAAGAAGTGCAGAACGTCATCGCCAAGAGCCACAACGTGCCCGAGCTGTTCGGCCTGTTCACCAGCTACACGGTGAACGTGCCGCAAGTCGACGCGGCCATCGACCGTGAAAAGGCCAAGACCCATGGCGTGGCGATCAGCGACATCTTCGACACGCTGCAGGTCTACCTGGGCTCGTTGTATGCCAACGACTTCAACCGCTTCGGACGCACCTATCAAGTCAACGTGCAGGCCGAGCAGCAGTTCCGCCAGGACGCCGACCAGATCGGCCAGTTGAAAGTGCGTAACAACAAGGGCGAGATGATCCCGCTGGCGACCTTTATCAAAGTCAGCGACACCTCGGGCCCCGACCGCGTGATGCACTACAACGGCTTTATCACCGCTGAAATCAACGGCAACGCCGCACCGGGCTACAGCTCCGGCCAGGCCCAGATAGCCATTGAAAAGCTGTTGAAAGATGAACTGCCCAACGGCATGACCTATGAGTGGACCGACCTGACCTATCAGCAAATCCTCTCGGGCAATACCGCGCTGTTCGTGTTCCCGCTCTGCGTACTGCTGGCGTTCCTGGTACTGGCCGCCCAATACGAAAGCTGGAGCCTGCCGCTGGCGGTGATCCTGATCGTACCGATGACGCTGCTGTCGGCCATCACCGGGGTGATTCTCTCGGGCAGCGACAACAACATCTTCACCCAGATCGGCCTGATCGTACTGGTGGGCCTGGCCTGCAAGAACGCGATCCTGATCGTCGAGTTTGCCAAGGATAAACAGCAGGAAGGCCTCGACCCGCTGGCTGCGGTACTGGAAGCCTGCCGCCTGCGTCTGCGGCCGATCCTGATGACTTCCTTCGCCTTCATCATGGGGGTGGTGCCGCTGGTGCTGTCCAGCGGTGCTGGTGCCGAGATGCGCCATGCCATGGGTGTGGCGGTGTTCTCCGGGATGATCGGGGTGACCTTCTTCGGTCTGTTGCTGACGCCCGTGTTCTACGTACTGATCCGGCGTTATGTGGAGCGCCAGGAAGCGCGCAAAGCGGCCAAGGCCTTGAAGCTGGAGACACAGCAATGAGTGTGAAAATATTCCTGCCGAGCCTGCTGGTACTGGCGCTCGCCGCCTGTGCCGTAGGCCCGGACTACAAGACCCAACAACTGGAGGCGGCCAATATCACGGCCGCCGCCGACAGCAAAAGCTACGACCACGCCAAATACGAAGGCATCTGGTGGCAGCAGTTCGAAGACCCGACGCTTAACCAACTGGTGACCCAGTCGTTGAGCGGCAACCGTGATTTACGCGTAGCGTTTGCCCGCCTGCGGGCGGCACGTGCGATTCGCGATGACGCGGCCAACGACATCATGCCGGTGGTCACCTCCCGCGCCAGCAGTGAAGTGGGCAAAGGCCAGATTCCGGGCCAGACCACCAAACGTGTCAACAGCGAGCGCTATGACCTGGGCCTGGACATGGCCTGGGAAGTCGACCTGTTCGGGCGCATCCGCCGCAACCTGGAAGCCAGCGACGCCGACCAACAAGTGGCCGAAGCCGACCTGTACCAACTGCAAGTCAGCATGATTGCCGAACTGGTGGACGCCTACGGCCAACTGCGCGGTGCGCAACTGCGAGAACGCATCGCCCTGGACAACCTGAAGAACCAGCAGGACTCGCGCTCCATCACCGTGAGCCTGCGCGATGCCGGTGTGGGTGATCAGCTTGACGTGGAACGTGCCGATGCGCGCCTGGCAGCGGTGGAAGCCAGCGTGCCGCAACTGCAGGCCGAGCAAGTGCGCGAGCGTAACCGCATCGCCACCCTCCTCGGCCAGCGCCCGGACAAACTGAGCGTGGACCTGAGCCCCAAAGACCTGCCGGCGATTGCCAAGGCATTACCGATCGGCGATCCGGGGCAACTGCTGCAACGACGCCCGGACATCCTCAGCGCCGAACGCAAACTGGCCGCCGCCACCGCGCGGATCGGCGTAGCCAAGGCCGACCTGTTTCCACGGGTCAGCCTTAGCGGCTTCCTCGGCTTCACCGCCGGGCGCGGCTCGCAGATCGGTTCGGCCGCCGCGAATGCCTGGTCCCTGGGCCCGAGCATCACCTGGGCCGCATTCGACCTGGGCAGCGTGCGCGCCCGCTTGCGCGGTGCGAATGCCGAAGCCGAAGGCGCCCTGGCAACATATGAGCAGCAAGTGCTGCTGGCCCTGGAAGAATCCGAAAACGCTTTCAGCGACTACGGCAAGCGCCAGCAACGCCTGGTCTCGCTGATCCGCCAAAGCGAATCCAGCCGCGCCGCCGCCGACCTCGCCGCGATCCGCTACCGCGAAGGCACCGTGGACTTCCTGGTGTTGCTCGACGCCCAACGCGAACGCCTGGCCGCCGAAGACGCCCAGGCCCAGGCCGAAGTGGACCTGTATCGCGGCATAGTGGCGATCTACAAGGCGTTGGGTGGCGGCTGGCAGCCGGACACGGTGGTCGCCGGCAACAAGTGATGTAAAGAGCTCCTTTGGTTGGTCGCATCCAGCCAATTTTTAGCCCTGCGATCCATTCGGTCGCGGGGCTTTTTTTTGCCCGGTTATCAGTGAGTCAAACGGTTTCCGCCTGTTGGTAATCCTTATCCGTCAGACACTTCCCAAATTTCCAAATGACTTAAATATCATTCAAAAGAGGTCGATAACTGGACGTACCCTTCATCCTATAAGGAGACGAACATGGACATGAGAGTGACAATACCTAATGTACTTTCCAAACAGACGGATGCGGTCGTCATCAAGAACCCGGAAAAGGTCACGAATGCGTTCACCATTACGGAGGAGTCAAACGCCGTTGACGAACTGCGAATGTGGCAGCAAGACGAACTGGCGGATTTGAAAGCGTTTTTGAAGAAGTATGATATGACGTCTATCAGCACCGATGAGCTTAAGCAGGTGGGGCGGCGGTTGTTCGATAGCAAGATAATCGATGAAAACGCTTTTGGTATGTTCACATTGGGAGACGGTGCATTTGACGTCGACGGGCGTCAAACAAATACCCATGTAAAGTTCAACGCGATCGCCTTGTTTGATGAGAAGCTGGATGACTACCTGAATTTTGTTAAGAGCAACCCTGATGTTGGTCGCTCGCAGGGCATCCCTGAGTATATACAAGGCATGGTGGACGCTAACCGCGCACTTAATGCGCTGGCGTATTTCGTGAACTCTTCAAAGGGTGATCTCTTGGTCGAGGAGCGTGCCTGAATTGGAGTCAGCAGACACCCGCCGTAGTGTGCCAGAGATCCTGGCACACTACGATTTGCCAGGGATCAGCGGCCGTATCTGACAGTGCCAGCGTAGGACTTTGGCACCTCATCAGGATTATGAAGCCTAACTCGATAAGTACCAAGGGCTCCCAGCCAAGATGCACTTGCTGATAAGGGATTACCCGCTACTACTTTCCATGAATTCCCTATTTGTTGATCAATGTAGATTTGAGGCGCCCTTCCGGCACCGCCGGCAGAGACCATCGCATCTATATTTGCATTGGAACAGCCATTAGCTCCCGTTATCTGGAAGGGTCCATTAGCGACTCCATGCTCTCCAGGCTCTATTGTTCCGCTAAAACTCTCCGAGATATTCAAGCACAGTGCCGACGCCTGAACCGAGGCCAGCATCAACGCAGCAAAGGGTAACGCAACGAAACGATTCATAAGTTCACCATCAAGTTATTGATTGGAGACGTAACATATGAAGGTCATCACACCACGCTTTAATGGGTATCCAGCAAAACCCTCACAGTTAATAACGCGACCCGTACGGCCTGAATCGTCCGACTTCACCCATCTACCGAGTAGGATCACGGTTAAAACTGTGCACGATTTTTTATTCCGGATATGCCAGCCGCTTCCTAAAAACAATAAGGAAGGCTCTGTCATACCCAAGTGAAAGAAACTGTAAGTTGCTTCCTAGTCCCGCACCGGCGCTACATTCCAGGCGTTATCTCATTCAGAATCAAACTCCGATAATGCCCCGGATTCGACCCCGACCATTTACGGAACGCCTTATAGAAAGAACTGGCATCGGCAAACCCCAGTCGCTCGGCAATCTCGGTAAAGCTGATCTGCGGCTCTGCCAGCCATACAACTGCCAGCTCCTTGCGCACGCTGTCCTTGAGGCCCTGATAAGTCTGCCCTTCTTCTGCCAGGCGGCGGCGCAAGGTGGAGGCGGAGATGCACAAGGTGGCTGCCAGGCCCTCCGTTTCCGGCCAGGTGTCGGGAGGCATCTGCCGAAGGTCGTGCTTGATGCGCGTGGCGAGCCTTTCGGGATCGCGGTATTTGACCAGGATGTTAGCCGGTGCATGGGCGAGAAAACGTTGGAGCTCCTGCGGGCTGCGCTTGATCGGCAGGTCCAGGCAGTCGGCGGAAAAGATCATGCGGGTGCGTGGGCGATCAAAACGCAGGTTGTCGGAAAACATCACCTGGTAATCATCACAAAAATCCGGACGGCCGCAGCGCAGTTCGATGGCCAGGATCGGAATGCGCCGCCCGGCCAGCCAGCAGGCAACGCCGTGCACGATCATCCAATAGGTGAAATAGGTGAACGCGCGCTTGGGCTCAGGCTCGGGCTCAAGCAGAACGATCTCCGCCAGGCTCTGTTGACGCACCAACTGGGCAGGCATGCGCTCGAGCATCAGCGACAGAAAACCCAACCCGGTTTCCAGGCCGGCCATCAGGCTCGGTTGTGCCATGGCGGCGCGGCACAGAAACGCCAGGCTGCCGCTTTTGAGCTTGCGCGGGTCCATGCCAAAAAACTCGTCATCCCTGCGCCGCGCCAGCAAACGCCACAGGCGCGCATAGGCCGTGGCCGGGACACGGGCATTGGGCTGCTCAAGCAACGCAGGATCAATCCCGACTTTGCTCAATGCCTCGACAGTGCCCGCACCAGGCGCACAGCTTTGCAGCAAGGCTTCGCGCACGAGGTGGATGGAGATGGTGTCTTTTTCCGACATGGGATGTTGAGTTGTCCGACTGCAAACCAGGTGGCCTGCATCATAAGGGCGGTTGCGCTTCGCCACCACCGTTCAGCCGAGGTTCAGCAAAGGTCAATATTTCTTGTTTAGCAATGAGTATCATTATGTTACAACTTAGCTTCCTATCTAGTTACGCCGTGGTGCCCGATGCTCGTTCCTTTTTTAATCATGCTGCGCGAAGGCATTGAGGCGGCGTTGATCGTTGGCATCATCGCCAGTTACCTGCAACAGACCGGGCGCGGCCAGTGGATGCCCGCCGTGTGGATCGGTGTATTTCTCGCTGCTGCCCTGTCCTTGCTGGTGGGCGGTGGGCTGGAACTGGTCAGCGCCGAATTCCCGCAGAAACAGCAGGAATTGTTCGAAGGCATCGTCGGACTGGTCGCGGTGGGCATCCTCAGTTCCATGGTGTTCTGGATGCGCAAGGTGGCGCGCTCCATCAAGCATTCGCTGCATGAGTCCCTTGACCATGCCTTGGCCGGCTCCCGGCATCAAGTGTTTGCGCTGATCGCCATGGTGTTTTTCGCGGTAGCCCGCGAAGGCCTGGAAACGGTGTTCTTTCTGCTCGCCGTGTTCCAGCAGAGCGAAGGCCCCGGCGCGCCGATGGGCGCCCTGCTCGGCCTGATCCTCGCGATTGTCGTAGGCTTTTTGATCTATTCCGGCAGCATGCGCCTGAACCTCGGCGCGTTTTTCCGCTGGACCGGGCTGTTCATTCTCGTGGTGGCGGCCGGCATCCTCGCCAACTCGGTGCAGGCCCTGCATGAAGCGGGCGTGTGGAATCACCTGCAAACCGTGCTGTTCGATTTCAGCGCCGCGCTGCCGATGGACAGCCCGCTCGGCTCAGTGCTCGCCGGTATGTTCGGCTATCAGGAAGCACCGACCGTCAGCACGCTCGGCGCTTATCTGATTTACCTGGTGGTGGCGCTGGTGATGTTCTTCCTGCCCGCGCCGTCCGCCAAGCCTGTCACGCCCACTTCTTCCGTCTCCAGCCAGTAAGGACCGTCCCTTGTCCAGCCCAACTCCTCAACCGGCCCCGCCGGCCCGCGCGCTGCGCTGGGCCCTGGCCGGCTCGGTGGTCGTGATGATCGCCGCCGGCGGCCTGTTCTATTACGCCTCGCAGCTGGCCGCCGGCAAGCGCCAGGCCAACCACAATGAAATCGCGGTGACCATCCACGGCCACGCCTGCGAGCCCAACGCTCTGACGGTGCCGGCCGGGCGCGCGAGCTTTCGCATCATCAACCGCTCTGATCGCGCGGTGGAATGGGAAATCCTCGACGGCGTGCTGGTCGTCGAAGAGCGGGAGAATATTGCCCCAGGCTTGAGCCAGATGATCAACGCCAACCTGCTGCCCGGCGACTACGCCATCACCTGCGGCCTGCTGAGTAACCCGCGCGGCACCTTGCATGTGACGCCCACGGCTGAATCCGACGCCCAGGCCAAGGCCAAGCCGTCGATGGTGGCGTTTATCGGGCCGCTGTCGGAGTTCCGTGTGTACCTGAGCGGCCAAGGCAGTGCACTGGTCAAGGCTGTGACGGCGTTGCAGCAGGCGATTGCTGCGGGCGACCTCGCCCAGGCCCAGGCCTTGTACGTACCGGCCCGCGAGGCCTACCAACGCCTGGCGCCGGCCTCGCAACGTTTGGCCGAGCTGGACAACGCGATCAACGCCCGCGCCGACTACTTCGAAAAGCGCGAGCAGGACCCGGCCTTCAGCGGCTTCCACCGCCTGGAATACAGCCTGTTCCAGCAGCGCAGCCTCGATGGCCTGGCGCCCGTTGCGCAGCGTTTGGTCGACGACGTCACCACGCTCCGGCAACAGCTGCTCGCGCAATCGCTGCCGCCGGAGCAACTGGTGAGCATCGTGGTGCGCAACCTCAACAGCCTCGCCGATGTCCGTGCCGCCAGCGGTGAAGAAGAACGCTACAGCCATATCGACCTCAACGGTTTCGCGGCCAACCTGCAGGTGGCGCACAAAGTGGTCGACCTGATGCGCCCACTGTTGACCCAGTCGGCGGCCGACCTGCTGCCGACCATCGACAGCGCACTGGCGCAATTGGATGCCGAACTGGCCGGTTTCAAAGTCGGCAGCCGCTACAGCACGTACGACAGCGTCACGGCCGATCAGCGCAAGCAGATCGCCGACAAGGCCAAGGCACTGGCCGCCGCACTCGATGGAATCGACCCCGCCCTCGGCCTTTCCGGCCTGCAGTGAGACGAACGCACACATGAGTGATCCCCAACAATTCAACCTTCAGCGTCGCCGTGTCCTGCTCGGCATGGCGGCCACCGGCGCGGCCATTGCCGGCAGCACCCTGACCTGCCCGGCCATGGCTGCGGCCGCCGAACAAGTTACTACCGCGCCGCGCAGCGACAAGACCCAGGACCACCACGCGTTCTTCGGCCGGCACCAGAGCGGGATCGTCACCCCGCGCCCGGCCTGCGGCATGGTGGTGGCCTTCGACGTGCTGGCCGGCGACCGCGAAGACCTGGAGCGTCTATTTCGCACCTTGAACGAGCGCATCGCGTTCCTGATGAGCGGCGGCACCGTGCCGCAGGTCGACCCGAAACTGCCGCCCACCGACTCCGGCATCCTCGGCCCGGTGGTCACCCCGGATAACCTGACCATCACGGTGTCCGTCGGCGAGTCGTTGTTCGATGAGCGCTTCGGCCTCGCTGCAGCCAAACCCAAGCGCCTGATTCGCATGGTCGGCTTTCCCAACGATGCGCTGGAGCCGGCACAGTGTCACGGCGACCTCAGCCTGCAGTTCAGCTCCAATACACCGGACACCAATATCCACGCCCTGCGCGACATCGTGAAGAACCTGCCGGACCTGTTGCTGGTGCGCTGGAAACAGGAAGGCAGCGTACCGCCCCAGGCGCCGGCCAAACCCGGCGAGCCTGCGCAAAGTGCGCGCAACTTCCTGGGCTTTCGTGACGGCTCGGCCAACCCCGACTCAAACGACGCCAAGGCCATGGACCGCATCGTCTGGGTCCAGCCCGGCAGCGACGAACCGGCCTGGGCCGCCCATGGCAGCTACCAGGCGGTGCGCATCATCCGCAACTTCGTCGAGCGCTGGGACCGTACCCCTCTGCAGGAACAGGAAAGCATCATTGGCCGCGTCAAACCCACCGGCGCGCCGATGGGAGGCGACAAAGAGTCCCAGGTGCCCGATTACAGCAAGGACCCGGAAGGCAAGTTGACCAAGCTCGATGCGCACATCCGCCTGGCCAACCCGCGCACGCCCCAGACCCAGGCCAACCTGATCCTGCGCCGGCCGTTCAACTACTCCAACGGTGTGAATAAAAACGGTCAGCTGGACATGGGGCTGTTGTTCATCTGCTACCAGGCTGACCTGGAGCAAGGCTTTATCAGCGTGCAAACCCGACTCAACGGCGAGCCCCTGGAGGAATACCTCAAGCCGGTCGGCGGCGGCTATTTCTTTACCTTGCCGGGCGTCACGGGCGCTGAGGACTTCATCGGGCGCTCGCTGCTCGCGGCAACGCCCCTTCAAACTGCTGCCAACACCTAAAACAAACTCAGAGCGGATACCGTCCCATGAAAAAGTCGACCCTCGCGTTGTCGTTGCTGATCACCCTTTCGCCACTGGCCGCGTTCGCTGCCACGGCACCACTGGACCTGGTAGGGCCGGTGTCCGACTACAAGATCTACGTCACCGAAGAGATCGGTGAACTGGTCACCCAGACCCAGGCCTTCACCGCCGCCGTGAAAAAAGGCGACCTGGCCACCGCGAAAAAACTCTACGCGCCGACGCGGGTGCACTATGAGTCCATCGAACCGATTGCCGAGCTGTTCAGCGACCTCGACGCCTCCATCGACTCACGGGTCGACGACCACGAAAAAGGCGTGAAGGCTGAAGACTTCACCGGCTTTCACCGCATCGAATACAGCCTGTTTTCCGAGAACACCACCCAGGGCCTCGACGCCCTCACCGACAAGCTCAACAGCGACGTGCTGGACCTCAAGACCCGCGTGGACGGCCTGACTTTCCCACCGGAAAAAGTCGTCGGCGGTGCCGCAGCGCTGCTTGAAGAAGTGGCCGCCACCAAGATTTCCGGCGAAGAAGACCGCTACAGCCACACCGACCTGTATGACTTCCAGGGCAATATCGACGGTGCGAAGAAAATCGTTGACCTGTTCCGTGGCCAGATCGAAAAGCAAGACAAGGCATTCCTGGCCAAGGTCGACAAGAACTTTGCCACCGTGGACAAGATCCTCGCCAAGTACAAGACCCCGGATGGCGGGTTTCAGACCTACGATAAGGTCAAGGATAACGACCGCAAGGCCCTGGTGGGCCCGGTCAACACCCTGGCCGAAGACCTGTCGATGCTGCGCGGCAAGTTGGGCCTGAACTAATCGGGCCTGAGCCAGGCCGCCTGCGCAAAAAAACACCCAGGCCCCGTGGGGAGCCTGGGTGTTTTTTTATGGGCCGGGTGAGTTTACAGAATCCGGTACAGCAACCGCTCGATACGCACCCTGCTCACCCGCCGCAGGAACTTGCCCACCGCCGCCGGATAATCTACCAGCGTCTGCAATTGCTGGTAACCGGCAATGCGCGTGGCGTGCTGGAAAATATGCGCCAGCTCCTGCGCTCGCGGCGCCAGCCATTCGCCCTTGGGATCGTCGATCAGCAAGGCGTTTTCCAGGTCGAGCCGAAAAGCCCTGGGGTTGAGGTTGTTGCCGGTCAGCAAGGTGTAACGCTCGTCGACCCACATGCCCTTGAGGTGGTAGCTGTGGTCACCGTCACGCCACAGGTGCAGGTTCAACTGGCCGCTGTCGATCATCGGCTGGTGGCGCTTGGCAAAGCGACGCAGGCTGATCTCATACAGATAAGGCAAGGCTGCGATCACCTTGAAAGGTTCGCTGGGCGGAATGTAGAAGTCGTTGGCGGTCTTGTCGCCGACGATGATGTCGATCTTCACGCCGCGCGCCAGAGCCCGGTTGATCTCTCGAGTCACCGGCAACGGCAGGTTGAAATACGGCGTGCAGATCGTCAGTTGCTGCTGGGCACTGGCGATCAGTTCCAGGATCACCCGGCTGAGCGGGTTGTTCTTGCCCACACCGAGCAGCGGGCTGACCTGCAAGTGCCCGTTGGGCAACTGCCCGGCACTGGTGTCGTACGTCGCATGCTTGAGGCGGCTGCGCAGGTCACCGATGTCGTTGCGCAGGCTGCGGGTGGTGGGCGGGTTGGGCAGGTCGAGGCGATGCACCGCCTTGGACGCCACCAGGCCATGCTCCACCAGGTGCTGCATGGAATCGGCCAGCGGCTGGCTGTGGATCAGGTGATAACGGTCGAAGCGGTACTTGTCGAACTTGTGCAGGTACACATTGTTCAGGCTGGCGCCGCTGTACAACACCGTGTCGTCGATCACAAAGCCCTTGAGGTGCAATACGCCGAACAATTCGCGGGTTTGCACCGGCACGCCGTATACCGGCACTTCAGTGGTATGGCTCTGGGTCATGGCCTGGTACCAGGCGCTGTTGCCCGGCTGCTTGCCCGCGCCAATCAGCCCACGCTGGGCGCGCAGCCAGTCGACCATCACCACGATGTCCAACTCCGGCCGTGCGGCCTTGGCGGCGTGCAGTGCGTCGTAGATCTCCTGCCCCGCTTCATCCTGCTGCAAGTACAACGCAACGATGTAGATGCGCCGGGTGGCCTGCGGGATTTTCTCCAGCAGGCAACGCCGATAGGCAGCGGCGCCGGACAGCACCTCGATGGCCTCGGTGGACACTGGGAAACCGCGCAGTTTGGGCAACAGGGAGCGTTTGAAGAACGACGGCATAAGGCTCGCAAAGGGTCGAATCCGAAGAGGCCCAAAGCTTACACCATGAGGATGCTCAGGTCTCGTCAGCGCTAACCGAAAAAGCTCCTTGACCAAGAAGAACGATCGTTCTACTGTTTAAGTCATGAACGATATGACCTCTAATGAAACACGCGACATCATTCTCGACGTTACCGAGAAGCTGATTTATCGCCATGGCATCGCGGCCACCGGCATGGACTTGCTGGTGAAAACCGCCGGCGTCTCGAGAAAGAGCATCTACCGCTATTTCGCCAACAAGGATGAACTGGTGATTGCCGCCCTGCAGCGCCGCGACGAACGCTGGATGCACTGGCTGCGCACGCACGTGGAGCGCAGCAACGACAGTGGCGAGCGCCTGCTGGCGCTGTTCAGCGCATTGAAAAGCTGGTTCGGCTCGGCGGATTTCCGCGGCTGTGCCTTTATCAATACCAGTGGCGAGACCGGCAACGCGCAAGACCCGGTGCGCCTGTTGGCCAAGGCCCACAAACGCAAACTGTTCGAGTACGCACTCGAGTTATGTCACGCACATGGCACCCCCGACCCGGAGCGGCAGGCCGCACAACTGCTGATCCTGATCGATGGCGCCATTACCGTTGCTCTGGTGATGGGTGATTCAACGGCTGCCGATAATGCGCAGGATATGGCGCGAAGATTATTGGCACTTTGAACCGCATGCCTGGCAACTTTCGATCCACTGTATTGCTTTCAGGAGTTGCTCTATGTCCACTGACGCAGAAGTACGCCCGCCACTGCCGCCCTTTACCCGCGAATCGGCCATCGAAAAAGTGCGCCTGGCCGAAGACGGCTGGAATTCCCGCGACCCGCATCGGGTTTCACTGGCGTATACGCTGGACACCCAATGGCGCAACCGCGCCGAGTTTGTCCACAACCGCGAACAAGCCGAGGGTTTTCTCACGCGCAAATGGGCCAGGGAACTGGACTATCGATTGATCAAGGAGTTATGGGCGTTTACCGACAATCGCATTGCCGTGCGCTATGCCTACGAATGGCACGATGACTCCGGCAACTGGTTTCGCTCATACGGTAATGAGAATTGGGAATTCGATGAGAACGGCCTGATGGCCAACCGCTTTGCGTGCATCAACGACCTGCCGATCAAGGCAAGCGAACGCAAGTTCAACTGGCCGTTGGGGCGGCGTCCGGATGATCATCCGGGGTTGTCGGAATTGGGCCTGTAACCTGTGGGAGGGGGCTTGCCGCCGATGAGCATAGGCATCTACACAACTCTCTAGCGCCCAACCGTAACCACGATGCGCAGCGAGTCGCTCTTGATCTTGATCTGCTTTTGATCTCAGGCGCCCCGTTAAACCACGCTGGCCGAACGCAGGCTTGAATCCGTGGGCAACCCGGCAGGACGCCGGGTTAGCCGCACTGGGCCATGGATGGCCCATTGCGGCGGCCCACGGATTCAAGCCTGCGTTCGGGCACACCGAGCCCAGGCGAGGTGCCGAGTGGTGGGGCAAGAGCCCTTTGGTTACTTTGGGGCTTTTCCAAAGTGACCCGCCGTCAGGGCGGAACCCTAAGTGGCCATTACCGCAGAAACGGATATGTACTCGATCTGATCCAACATCCTGGTCGGCCCAGAGGCCGCCATCGGGGGCAAGCCCCCTCCCACATTCGTCAGCTATATCTGCCTAGTCCTGATCCAGCCCGACGCGGTACAGCACGCCATCATCTTCATCCGTCAGCACATACAGAAAACCATCCGGCCCTTGCCGCACGTCACGAATGCGCGCTTTCAAATCACCCAGCAAACGCTCCTCATGCACAACCTTGTCACCCTCGAACTGCAATCGAATCAGCTCCTGGCTGGCCAATGCGCCGATAAACACGTTGTGCTGCCAGGCCTTGAACCGATCGGCGTCGTAGAACGCCATGCCACTGATCCCCGGTGACTTCTCCCACACATGGTGCGGCGCTACGGTGCCTTCGGCGGTCTTGCCCTTGGCCTCGGGAATCGGCGCAAGCGAATAGTTGATGCCATGCGTGGCCAACGGCCAACCGTAGTTCTTGCCGCGCTCGATGATGTTGATTTCATCCCCGCCACGTGGCCCGTGTTCGTTTTCCCAGATCGTCCCGCTCCACGGGTTCAGCGCCAGGCCCTGCGGGTTGCGCTGGCCGTAGGACCAGATTTCGGGGCGTACCCCGGGCTGGCCGACAAACGGGTTGTCGTCGGGTACGCGGCCGTCCGGGTAGATGCGCACGACCTTGCCTTGCAGCTTGTCCAGGTCCTGGGCAGTGGGCCGGTCGTTGTTTTCGCCCAGGGTCACGAACAGGTAGCCGTCACGGTCAAACGCCAGGCGCGAACCAAAGTGATTGCCGGTGGACAGCTTGGGCTCCTGGTGCAGAATCACCGTAAAGTCCTTCAAGCCACTCAAGTCATCGGCCAGGCGCCCTCGCCCCACGGCGGTCCCGGCCTTGCCATCCTTGCCGCCCCCTTCGGCGTACGACAGGTAGACCAGGCGGTCTTGCTTGAAGTCGGGCGACAGCACCACGTCAAGCAAACCGCCCTGCCCCTTGGCCCACACCTGCGGCACGCCCGTCAACGGCGCGGAAAGCTTGCCGTCCTGGCTGACGAAACGCAGCTGGCCGGGAAGCTCGGTCACCAGGAAGCCTTGCCTGTCCGGCAGGAAAGCCACCGCCCAGGGATGATGCAGGCCCTTGGCGACCGGCGTCGCCGTGACGCTGCCTTGCTCACTGGGAAACTGTCGGCCCTCGGCGGCTTGAGCCACTGCCAATGGCAGCAGCGTGGTTGCGCACAGGGCGGCTAGCAGGGTTTTGCGTAGAAACATAAGACGAGTCCTTACCGGCGATTGCCGTTGGCATCATAGGTGGGCGCTTGGGTTTCGGTGGTCGGGCGACTGGGCGCGGGGTCGCGCTTGGGATAGCGATTGCCGATCCCGCCGTTTTGCACCGTAGGCCGAGGGTTGCTCGGGGCGGTCTGGATGCCGCGAACGGCCGGCGCATTGGGCTGGGTGCCCTGCATGCTGTTGGGGTTGGCCCGATGAATGGGGCTGTTGTTGGAATCGTATTGGCCCGGCAGGGTTTGCGCCTGGACCACGGGGGCCAGGACCAGCCCCAATGCCAGCACGGCCAGATAACGCCTACAACTGTTCATGACGATGCCTCTCTATGTCGAGTAGTGCTATGTCGAGTAGTGCTCGTGCTTTCGATAACACGCTACCCCAGGGGTTCGGCTGGCGACATTAAATTGTTTCTCATCAGGTGTAACAGGATCTGTCCGAGCATCCAGCCGCCGAAACTTTTGCCTGGGCCCATGAGTCACCAGAACACAGGCTTATTCTTTGAAGGAGAGGTATCTATGCCCCGGGCAATCTGGAAAGGCGCCATCAGCTTCGGTCTGGTTCACATCCCGGTCTCGCTGGTGTCGGCGACATCCTCCCAAGGCGTTGATTTCGACTGGCTGGATAAACGCAGCATGGACCCGGTGGGCTACAAGCGCATCAACAAGGCGACCGGAAAAGAGATCAACAAGGAGAATATCGTCAAGGGCGTGGCGTATGAAAAGGGTCGCTACGTGGTGCTCAGCGAAGAGGAAATCCGCTCGGCCCACCCGAAGTCGACCCAGACCATCGAAATCATCGCCTTTGTCGCCAGCGACCAGATTCCCCTGCAGAACATCGACACGCCCTACTTCCTGGCCCCGGACAAGCGCGGCGGCAAGGTCTATGCGCTGCTGCGCGAGACCTTGAAAAAAACCGGCAAAGTCGCCCTGGCCAATGTGGTGTTGCACACCAAGCAACACCTGGCTGCACTGATGCCGCTGGAGTCGGCGCTGGTGCTGGTGATGCTGCGCTGGCCCGCCGAAGTGCGCAGCCTGGATGAACTGGAATTGGGCAGCGACGTGATCAAGCCGACCCTGGCCAAGGGTGAGTTGGACATGGCCAAGCGTCTGGTGCAAGACATGAGCGCAGACTGGCAGCCCGAGGAGTACCGCGACAGCTTCCAGGAAAAGATCATGGCGCTGGTGGAGAAGAAGGCCAAGGCCGGCAAGATCGAAGACGTCGAATCGACCGAAGGCAGCGAAGAGCGCAAATCCGCCGATGTGATCGACCTGACCGAACTGCTCAAGCGCAGCCTGGCGGGCAAACCTGCGGCGAAAAAACCCGCAGCGAAAAAGTCCAACAAAAAGGCCTCTTGAGCCTGCCATTGGCTGGAGAACGACATGGCAAAGCCCCTGGGCGAGTACAACCGCAAACGCGACTTCGAGATTACCGCCGAGCCGGCCGGCGAGTCACCGGCCGGCAAGCGCAACGCGTCGGCCCTGAGCTTTGTGATTCAGAAGCATGCTGCGCGCAACCTGCACTACGACTTTCGCCTGGAACTGGACGGTGTGCTGTTGAGCTGGGCCGTGCCCAAGGGACCGAGCCTGGACCCGAGCCAGAAACGCCTGGCGGTGCACGTCGAGGACCATCCCCTGAGTTATGGCGGCTTTGAAGGCAGCATTCCCGCCGGGCAATATGGCGCAGGCGATGTCATCGTGTGGGACCGCGGCATCTGGCAACCCCATGACGATCCGCACAAGGCCTATGCCGCCGGCAAACTGAAATTCGGCCTGGTCGGCGAAAAACTCACGGGCGATTGGACCTTGGTGCGCACCCGGCTCAAAGGCAGCGGTGATAAGGAACAATGGCTGCTGATCAAGGAAAAGGACCAACAGGCGCGTCCCTCGGCTGAGTACGATATCGTCGCGGCCCAACCCGCCAGCGTGCTCAGCGATGCGGTGGTCGGTAAACCCAAGGCCAAGACCAAAACGCCAGCGAAACCCAAAGCGGCGCCCAAGGCGAGCACGCGCAAGGCGGCAACCGCCGTGCCCGAGGCATTCTCCCCGCAACTGGCAACCCTGGTCGATCGGGCCCCCGAAGGTGACTGGCACTACGAGATCAAATTCGACGGTTACCGCATCCTGACGCGCATCCTCAAAGGTGAGGTACGCCTGTTCACCCGCAACGGCCACGACTGGACCGAGCGCCTGCCGCGCCAGGCCAAAGCCTTGCAAGCGCTCAAACTCAAGGACAGTTGGCTGGATGGCGAAGTGGTCAGTCTCAACGACGACGGCTTGCCGGATTTCCAGGCCTTGCAGAATGCCTTCGACATCGGTCGCAGCCTCGACATCGTTTACTACCTGTTCGATGCGCCGTTTCTTGACGGCCGCGATCAGCGCGAGGAACCGCTCGAAAGCCGTCGCGCGGCACTTGAATCCGCCCTGTCCGCCAGCAAGAGCAAGCTGCTGCGTTTCTCCGAAGCCTTTGCCGCCGACCACCGCGACATTTTCCAAAGCGCCTGCGACCTGGCCCTTGAGGGTGTGATCGGCAAGCGCGCCGGCAGCCCTTATGTGTCCAGCCGCAGTGCCGACTGGATCAAGCTCAAATGCCGGTTGCGCCAGGAGTTCGTGATTGTCGGCTATACCCGCCCCCAAGGCTCGCGCACCGGGTTTGGTGCGCTGCTGCTGGCGGTCAACGACGACGCCGGGCTGGTGTATGCCGGGCGTGTGGGCACCGGTTTCGACCAGGCGTCGCTTAAAGCCATCTACGCCCAACTCACCCCGCTGGAGCGCACGGACTCGCCGCTGCAAAAACCGTTGACCAGCGCCCAGGCGCGCGGCGTGCACTGGGTTGAGCCGCGCCTGGTCGGTGAAGTGCAATTTGCGCAATGGACCCGGGAAGGCCTGGTGCGCCAGGCTGCATTTGTGGGCATGCGCACCGACAAGCCCGCTGAGCAGATCATTCATGAACAGCCGCGTACGGCCACATCGGTGACGGCGCCAAAGGCGAAAAAGCCCGAGAAGGCGGTGAAAACCGTAAAAGCCATGAAAATCACCCACCCTGATCGTGTCATCGACACGCAGAGCGGCACGCAAAAGCAGGCACTGGCGCAGTTCTACGCCGATATCAGCGCATCCATCCTGCCCTTCCTGCGCAACCGGCCCGTCTCGCTGCTCAGGGCGCCGGAGGGCATCGAAGGCGAACAGTTCTTCCAGAAGCATTCCGAGCGCATGACCATCCCGCACATCAAGCAGTTGGACCAGGCACTGGACCCCGGCCATGCCCGCCTGATGGAAATAGACAGCGCCGATGCCCTGATCGGCGCGGTGCAAATGGGCACGGTTGAGCTGCACACCTGGGGCGCGACCACAGACAAGATCGAAACCCCCGACCTGTTCGTCCTTGACCTCGACCCGGACCCCGCCCTGCCCTGGAAGTCCATGCTGGAAGCGGCGCAGTTGACGCTGTCGGTACTGGATGAAATAGGTTTGCAGGCCTTCGTCAAAACCAGCGGTGGCAAAGGCTTTCACCTGATCGTACCGCTGGCGCGACGGGATAACTGGGACACCGTCAAAGCATTCGCCAAAGCCATCGCCCAATTCATGACCCGGCAACTGCCGGAGCGCTTTACCGCCACCAGCGGCCCGAAGAACCGCGTGGGCAAAATCTTCATCGATTACCTGCGCAACGCCCGCGGCGCCAGCACGGTGGCGGCTTACTCCGTGCGGGCACGTCCGGGCCTGCCGGTGTCGGTGCCCGTCAGTCGGGATGAACTCAATGACTTGCGCGGCGCCCAGCAATGGACAGTGGCCAATCTGCACGAACGGTTGCGCGATTTGAAGGATGACCCTTGGGCTGGCTATGCCAATCGTCAGAAGATCAGCAAGCGAATGTGGGACAAGCTGGGCGCGAAGCCACCGAAGTGATTCGCGCCCACGCGGATCGAATCAGATCAGAATGAAGATCAGCGCCAAAGCGGCGAAGATTGCCCATTTTTCCAGGTAATAGCGCGTGCGATTGCGCTTTTTGAGCTCCTTGCCACGCAACCTGATTTTGTATAGGCGGGTAAAGGCACGATTGAGTGCGCCGGTCTTGTCGCCCTCGTCGTTGGGCGACCCCGCAGCGGCCATCACATTGCGGCTGAACCAGCGGTTGAATGCGGCCGCCCAGCGGTATTTCATCGGCCGTTCGATGTCGCAGAACAGAATGATGCGGTTATGCGACGTGGTGTTCTCGGCATAGTGAATGTAGGTCTCGTCAAACATCACCGCTTCGCCGTCGCGCCAGTAATAGCTTTCACCGTCCACATTGATATAGCAGCCCGGATCGTTCGGCGTATCCAGCCCCAGGTGATAACGGTAGGAACCCGCGTAAGGGTCACGGTGACGCACGAGCTTGGAGCCCGGCGGCAGCTCGGCGAACATCGCGGCCTTGATCGAGCCGATGCTTTGCACCAGTTCGGTGGTGCGCGGGCACAGTTTCATCGCTGAGGGATGACTGTCGCCGTACCATTTGAGGTAGAAGCGCTTCCAGCCGGACTTGAAGAACGAATTGAAACCCACATCGTTGTACTGCTGCGAACGCTTGATTTCCCCGGCGCGCATCAGGTTCTGGCCTTCCTGGCGAATCTCTTCCCAGTGCTCCTGCAACGGGCGCAGGTCCGCAAAGTCGCTGGGCGACAGAAACGGGCGGCTGGGTTGCTTGGAGAACAGGTACAGGAAGCAGTTGATCGGCGCCAGGAATGTCGAATGATCGCTGAGCTGGCGGCCCAGCTTGTGTCGCACCCGGCCACGCAGGTGTACATACGCGATGGAGGCAACGTAGAGAGCAACAATGATGAGTTTCAAGGGATTCGTCACACGTCAGGGAGAGAACAGGCTGCTCCTGCGTGCCCACAACGGCCGAGGATGGATAAGCAGCACCTGAAATCACAATTCACATACAGGTGACACGACCGGCTGGAGGACCATGCGATGTGTGACCATTGGCGGTTATTTAGCCATACTTTGTAACCAAAGGTTAACTAAGAATTGTGAAAAGCTGTCTATGAAGTGTGCTGGGGGGATGAGCGGGCGGGCCGCAAGACCCGCCCACTGGAGGGCGGTGCGACGGCTTACAGTTGATCGTCCTTACGCTCACGGCGGGAAAAACTGCTGTCTTCCAATGCCGAGAACGGCACGACTTCGCGTCGGGTCAACACCAGGTGGCGGACCAGCGCGATCACCAGGCCCAGCAGCAAACCGCCCACCACGCTCAATGCAATGACCAGGGCTTTTTTCGGTTTGACCGGTGACAGCGGCTCCTGGGCGCGGCGGTCGATCGTCACCAGTTTCAGGTTGCTCATGTCGATGTTCAAACCACGCAGCCTGGCGATTTCGGCGCGCAGCGGTTCTACGTCCTGGAGGAAAATGTCTTCATTGCCACGTTTGCGCAGCACTTCAACTTCGCGGTTGGCGTCCAGCAACCGCAGTTCCTTGCCAATTTCGGCAATACGCGGGTTGGTGAAGTCATCGCTGGTGCGCTTTTGCAGCGAGGCGCGCTCGGCCTCCAGCGCCTCGGTACCCATGAAGTACAACGGAATCTTCTGATTGTTGACCTCGGTGCGCATCACCTGGCTTGAGCCGGTTCGCGTGGCGTCGGCCATCGACGATGGCGTGGTCGGTGTCCTGATGCCCATGGACTGGGCGATGCCGATGGCTTCAGCCAATTCCGCCAGGCGGTTGGTCCGTTCCATTTTCATCTGCAGGCGCAGGGCGCTGAGCTCATCTTCCAATTGGGCGCGCTTGAGCCGGTCGGCTTCGAGCAGCTTGGCGATCTTCGATTCCTTGTCGGTGTCGTAGTTGGCACGGGCCGCGTCGATCTTGCCCTTGAGCTCATTGAGGCGGTTGTTCACGATGACCTTGAGGTCGGCCCCCACCTGCTGACGCTCTGCGGCAATGGCGTAGTCAACAAAGCCGTTGAGGATTTTCACCCCGTCGACATCGGTCGGATACTGCAATTCCAGGCGAATGTAGTTGCTCAGCGAATCGGCCTTCTTCGGGTCCGGCAGGATCAGATTGACCGAGTTGCGATTGAAGTCTTCAAAACTCTGCTCCAGGGTTTGCCCTGGCTTCTTGAACGCCTTGAACAACTCCTCATGGTCCTTGAAGAAGCCCAGGCGCGCCTCGTAGGAGTCCAACTGCGCGCCTACTTTGAGCAACGCATCAGCGGGCGGCAATTTATACACTTCGGAGCGGTTCAGTGCGTCCAGTTCATTGATCGCCGCAGGCCGCAGCACACTGCTGACTTCAAAGGTCTTGGGTGCCAGAAAGGCATACCCCGCCCCCAGGATCCCCGCCAGAACCGTACACCCCACGATCAGCTTCTTCTGCCGCCATATGGCATTGAACAATTCAAACAGATCCATTTCATCAGACGCTACAGCGGGCGTGAGCGAGGAACTTCGATTCAAAATAAGAACACCTTAATTTAATACTAAAAGGCCATCACTTAGCGGAAGCCCTAGCGGCTTCAAGTCAGGGACAACGCCCTGAACACGGCCGACCAATGGCAGTCTGACCACTTAGGCTGACGAAAAATCCCACGGCTTTAGGGATTATTTCTGCTTTATGCCGACGTGTAGTCACGAAGATATTTTTATGTGGGACTTATCACGCTATAAGCGTAGTCAATCCAACATGAAAAAGCTGTCAAATAGCTGTCGCATAAAGAAAAAAATCTCGTTATCCGCAGTGTTGTTACATTGCCGATACAATTGCCCGCCTCTCCCCTCAGCAAAAGGAAGTTGCATGCCATCCTCTTCAGCCACGGACTATCGCGCCCTCCAAGGTGCCTGGGAGCAAATCGCTCTGGAAGACAATGGCGTGCTCAACCCGCCAGATGCACATAGCGCGCCAGGTGCAATTACCACCATCAGTGCCGATACATTCGAAGTCGTCACCGTCGAGGGGGAAACCCTGTTGGCGGGCCGTTTTGTGCTGGACGCCGACACCACGCCTAAAAGCATTACCTGGGTGGACGCCATCGGCGCGGACGCCGGCAAGTCACTACCGGCCAGCTATCACCTGGATGGCGATCATTTTGTGTTTATCGCCGCCGATGCAGGCATGCCCCGGCCCACCGTATTCAGCACGGGCCCGGGGCAGACCATGCGCACCTTCGTGCGCAGGGCATGAACGGCCTGCTTTCGCGGATTGATCACAGCATTTTCACAAGGCCTTCACTTTGCGACCTATAGGGTGAAGCCTACCTACTCCAGTGAATCCCTTGGCCCGCCTCTGCTTGCGGGCTTTTTTTTGCGCCTGAAATTGCCTGGCGACCGCGAACTAATTACCCGGCGTGCAGGTCATTACCCCAACGCATGTCCAGCCCCGGACGGCGCTCTGGAAGATAGCATCGTGGCCCATCACTCAGACCTGCGCACTGCCTTGTCCCTGGACAGCCTGAATTTCTTCCTCGCGGATGTACGCGACGGCCTGGGGCCGTACCTGGCGATTTACCTGCTGGCGGTACACCAATGGGACCCGGCCAGTATCGGCGTGGTCATGACCCTGGCCGGGGTCGCCGCGTTGCTCACCCAGGGCCCGGCGGGTGCGCTGATCGACCGCACCCGCAGCAAACGCGCGGTGATTGCGGTTGCCGCGCTGCTGGTCACGCTCAGTTGCCTGATGCTGCCCTTCGTCAGTTCATTTGGCTGGGTGGCGCTGACCCAGGCCGCCAGCGCCATCGCCGCCTCGGTGTTCGCCCCGGCGATTTCCGCGATTTCCCTGGGCATCACCGGCCCGCGCGCGTTTACCCGGCGTACCGGGCGCAACGAAACCTTCAATCACGCCGGCAACGCCGTCGCGGCATTGCTGGCCGGCGGCCTGGCGTATCTGTTCGGGCCGGTGGTGGTGTTCTACCTGATGGCGTTTATGGCCGTCGCCAGTGTCGTCGCCGTCAGTTGCGTCCCGGCCAAGGCGATCGACCACGAGGTGGCCCGTGGCTTCGACCCGGCTCACCACACCGACCATGAGCAGCCCTCGGGCCTGCGCGTGCTGCTCGCCAACCGTCCGCTGCTGCTGTTCGCCATTTGCTGCGCGCTGTTTCACCTGGCCAATGCCGCGATGCTGCCGCTGGTCAGCCAGAAACTGTCGCAGATCAACCTGCAGATGGCCACGCCGTTGACCTCGGCCTGCATCGTCGCGGCTCAGCTGGTGATGGTGCCGACGGCGATGCTGGTGGGGATCAAGGCCGATGTGTGGGGGCGCAAGCCGCTGCTGCTGGCCGGGTTCATGATCCTGCCGCTGCGCGGCGTGCTCTACACCTTGTCCAACGACCCCTATTGGCTGGTTGCCGTGCAGATGCTCGATGGCATCGGCGCGGGCATTTTCGGCGCGCTGTTCCCGGTGATCGTCAAGGACTTGACCCAAGGCACCGGCCGCTTCAACGTCAGCCTCGGCGCGCTGTCGACCGTGTTTGGCCTGGGCGCGGCACTGAGCAGCAGCCTGGCCGGCTTCGTGGTGCAAATGGCCGGCTACAACGCCGCCTTCCTGACCCTGGCCGGGGTGGCCGCCGCCGCATTGCTACTGCTATGGCTGGCCATGCCGGAGACATTGGCTAAACCAACCTTCGCTGGCCATACAACTGTCGCCTGACATATGCGACAATGCGCGCCAAATTCCAACACACATCCCAAATTTTCCGTTCAGCGACCGGGTTTCGCGCCTTGATGTCGCTGTTGACGCATGCCTGAAGGCACCTGCCGTCACGCTCGCAACCCATTGATAGGTAAAGTAATTGATCTCCACAGCTAACATCACCATGCAGTTCGGCGCCAAGCCGCTCTTCGAGAACGTCTCGGTCAAGTTCGGCGCTGGCAACCGCTATGGTTTGATCGGTGCCAACGGTTGCGGCAAGTCGACCTTCATGAAAATCCTCGGCGGCGACCTCGAGCCGTCCGGCGGCCAGGTCATGCTGGAGCCGAATGTGCGCCTGGGCAAGCTGCGCCAGGACCAGTTCGCCTACGAACAATTCACCGTGCTCGACACCGTGATCATGGGCCACGAGGAGCTGTGGAGGGTCAAGGCCGAGCGTGACCGCATCTACTCGCTGCCGGAAATGAGCGAAGAAGACGGCATGGCCGTGGCCGAGCTGGAAACCGAGTTCGCCGAGATGGACGGCTACACCGCCGAATCCCGTGCCGGCGAGCTGCTGCTGGGCCTGGGTATTCCACTGGAACAGCATTTCGGCCCGATGAGCGAAGTGTCGCCCGGCTGGAAGCTGCGCGTATTGCTGGCCCAGGCGCTGTTCTCCGATCCGGAAGTGCTGTTGCTCGACGAACCGACCAACCACCTGGACATCAACACCATTCGCTGGCTGGAAAACATCCTCACCCAGCGCTCCAGCCTGATGATCATCATCTCTCACGACCGTCACTTCCTGAACAGCGTGTGCACCCACATGGCTGACCTGGACTACGGCGAGCTGCGCCTGTTCCCGGGCAACTACGACGAATACATGACCGTGGCGACCCAGTCCCGCGAGCAACTGCTGTCGGACAACGCCAAGAAGAAGGCGCAGATCTCCGAACTGCAATCCTTCGTCAGCCGCTTCTCGGCCAACGCCTCGAAAGCCAAGCAGGCCACTTCCCGTGCCAAGGCGATCGACAAGATCCAACTGGCCGAGGTCAAGCCGTCAAGCCGCGTGAGCCCGTTCATCCGTTTCGAACAGAACAAAAAGCTGCACCGTCAGGCGGTCATGGTCGAGAAGATGGCCAAGGGTTTTGACGGCAAGCCGTTGTTCAAGGACTTCAGCTTCCAGGTTGAAGCCGGCGAGCGCGTGGCGATCATCGGCCCGAACGGTATCGGCAAGACCACCCTGCTGCGTACCCTGGTCAACGAACTGACCCCGGACGCCGGCAGCATCAAGTGGACCGACGCCGCGGAACTGGGTTACTACGCCCAGGACCACGCCCATGACTTCGAAGACGACGTCACCCTGTTCGACTGGATGGGCCAGTGGACCCAGGGCGAGCAGATGATTCGTGGCACATTGGGCCGCATGCTGTTCTCCAACGACGAAATCCAGAAGTCGGTAAAAGTGATCTCCGGTGGTGAACAAGGCCGCATGCTGTTCGGCAAGCTGATCCTGCAAAAGCCGAACGTGCTGATCATGGACGAACCGACCAACCACTTGGACATGGAATCCATCGAAGCGCTGAACCTGGCGCTGGAGAACTATCCGGGTACGCTGATCTTCGTCAGCCATGACCGTGAGTTCGTATCGTCCCTGGCCACCCGCATCATCGAGTTGAGCGCCAGCGGCGTGATCGACTTCAGCGGCACCTATGACGACTACCTGCGCAGCCAGGGTGTGGTGTTCTAAGAACAGCACTCAGCTGCAAGCTGCAAGAAAAAGCCCTGTCCCAGTGACAGGGCTTTTTGCATGCACACGCCTGTAGGAGCGAGCTTGCTCGCGAAAAACCTCAGAGCACCGCGCAGAATCAGGCAACCCGCGTTATCGTTGACGCTCTTCGCGAGCAAGCTCGCTCCTACAGTCGTGCGGGATATGCCATGATGCTTCTACCGCCCCCAGCGATTGACTATTCATGCCCGCCGCCCCCTCCTCCCTGTCGATCACCCTGCAGATCGTCTCCATCGTCTTCTACACCTTTATCGCGTTTATCTGCATCGGCCTGCCGATTGCTGTGATTCCAGGCTATGTGCACGAGCATCTGGGCTACAGCGCAGTCGTTGCCGGCGTGACCATCGGATCGCAGTACCTGGCCACCTTGCTCAGTCGGCCGATGGCCGGGCGCATGTCGGACAATGTCGGCACCAAGCGTGCGATTGTGCTGGGCCTGGCCGGTATCCTGATCAGTGGCGTGCTGACGTTTATCGCCGTCCTGCTTGAGCACTTGCCGGCGCTGAGCCTGGCTATCCTGATCGCCGGTCGGCTGCTGCTGGGCGTGGCCCAGGGTTTGATTGGCGTCGGCACCATCAGTTGGTGCATGGGCGCGGTCGGTTCCGAGCATACGGCCCGCTCGATCTCCTGGAACGGCATCGCCTCCTACGGCGCAATTGCCATTGGCGCGCCGCTGGGGGTGGTGATGGTGGCCGATTACGGCTTCGCCAGCCTGGGCCTGGCGCTGGCGGGGTTGGCCGCGCTGGGCCTGGTGCTGATCCGCAATAAACCTTCGGTACCGGTGGTGCGCGGCAAGCGCCTGCCGTTCTGGGCGGTGTTCGGCCATATCGCACCGTATGGCGCCAGCCTGTGCCTGGCCTCGATTGGCTACGGCACGTTGACCACGTTTATCACCCTGTATTACCTGAATCGCGGCTGGACCGGCGCGGCGTACTGCCTGACGGTGTTCGGCGCGTGTTTCATTCTGTCGCGCCTGGTGTTTATTTCCGCCATCAGCCGCGTCGGTGGTTTTACCGCCGCCATCGCCTGCATGGTCATCGAAACCCTGGGCCTCGCGCTGCTGTGGTTGGCGCCGTCGACCGGCGTGGCGTTGATTGGCGCAGGGTTGGCCGGCGTCGGTTTGTCACTGGTCTACCCGGCGCTTGGCGTGGAAGCCATCAAGCGCGTGCCGGACAGCAGCCGGGGCGCCGGGCTGAGTGCGTTTGCGGTGTTTTTCGACCTGTCCCTGGCGATTGCCGGGCCGTTGATGGGCGCCGTGGCACTGAACCTCGGCTACGACTGGATCTTCTTCTGCGCGGCGCTGCTGTCAGTGACCGCGCTGGTATTGACCGTGCAGCTCAAGCGTCGCGCTTACTGATCAGCGGTCTGCAACCCGGCGCGGGTCGCCTCGCCGAGGGTGTGACTGAAAAAGCGCCCGGCCTCGGAGACCAGGTCGCGGTGGATGCCCTCACGGTCGACGCCATCGGCATCGGTACAGATGGCCGGCATCGTCGCCAATTGATCGCTGTCACACGGTGCCATGAACACGAAGTGCCCTGCCCCGGCCAGCAGTTTGAAGTCCGGCGGCTGCGGCAGTTTGCGCGCCAAAGCGGCGGCGTTTTTGTCCACGGCCACCAACTGGTCACCATCGCCGCTGTAGAGCAGCACCGGTACGTGCACGTCGGCCAGGGTATGGCGACCGAACATCAGGCTCAGCGGCGCCATCAGCATCAGCGCATGGATGCGCGGATCAGCCTGGGGCTGCAAGTCGTCACGGTCGACCACCAGCTCGCCCTTGGTGGTGCAGGCGTCACGGTCCTCCGGGCGCTGCTGGCAATAGCGGCGCAGGCGCTCGAAATCCGGTTTGGCACCCGCCAGGATCAACGCGGTTTCGCCGCCGGCCGAATAGCCGATCACACCCACCTGGTCGATGTCGACGAAGGGCGACAGCATCGGGTCGTTCAACGCCGCGGTGATGGCCTGTGAAATCTGGATTGGCCGACCATACAAATTGCTCACGGTGCCCAGGCGGCTATGGTCCTGGTAGTTGTCGCCGGGGTGCAGCACCGCCACCACCACAAAGCCCTTGCGCGCCAGCGAGGTGGCCAGATCATGCAGGGCCAGCGGTGTGCCGGTATTGCCATGAGACAACATCAGCATCGGGAAACGGCCGATGGCAACCTTGGCGTCTTCGCCCGCCGCCACGTGGTAAGGGCCCAGCGCCGTGGTGTGTTCGGCGTCGGTGGAAGGGTAAAACGCAATGGCCTTCATCGGCTGCGAATCCAGCGGGTCGAGAATGCTCATGCGATGAAAGCCCACACTCCAATGCGGGTGCGGCGCAGGCGCGGCGTGCACTGAAAGCAGGCCGCCGCACAGGGAAAGAACCAAAACAGCACAGAGACGCATCATGGGGATGTCCACCTTTGCTGCATGAGAACCGGCAGTCCGTCTAAAAATTCCCGGGTATTGAACCCAAGCTGCATAACCTGGGCCATAAATGGAAAAACTCCGTACTCCGCTCGCGCTCAGGCGATCAGAATACAGAGTTTAGGCGCTCGGCTTCAGATTGAAACCGGGCGAGGCGAACATTTACACAAGCCTTACGCGGCGGCGAACAATTGCTCGCTGATCAGCACGTTGGCGTCGCTCAACGCTTTGCTGCGCATTTCGTCGCTGTAGGCCAGTCCTTCGGCGCGTACGATTTCGATATCGGTGATGCCGAAGAAGCCAAACAGCAGCTTCAGGTAGCCTTCATGGGCGGCACCGGATGCCTGGCCGGCATGCAGGCCGCCGGCAGTGGAGACAATGATGACTTTCTTGTTGCCGCACAGGCCTTCGGGACCGGTTTCGGTGTAGCGGAAGGTCTGGCCGGCGACGGCGATACGGTCGATCCAGGCTTTGAGCTGGGTCGGGATGGTGAAGTTGTACATCGGCGCGCCGACCACCACGGCGTCGGCGGCGAGGAACTCAGCCAGCGACGATGCGCTCAGTTCGGCTTCATGCTTTTGCGCGGCATTGCGCAGTTCAGCAGCGGTGCCCAATGCGCTCAGGGTCGCGCCGGAAAAATGATTGATCCCTTCGCTGGCCAGGTCACGGTAAGTCACTTCCACGCCCGGCTCGGCGGCTTGCCATGCCTTGACCACGCCGGCGCTGAGCTGACGCGAAGCCGAGTTGTCGCCGAGGATGCTGGAATCGATATGCAACAGTTTCATGGTGGGGTCTCCGAGGTGGGATCGACAGGGGCGATCAGATGGTGGTGATGCTACGCACCTAATCAATCATCGATAAGCCACCTGGAATGCGATAGATTGTCCCACTGACAGGACAATAGGCCCAGCATGCAAGACCTTAACGACCTCTATTACTTTGCCAAAGTCGTCGAAGCCGGCGGTTTCGCCGCCGCCGGGCGTTTATTGGGGATTCCCAAGTCGCGGCTGTCGCGGCGCATTGCCGAGCTGGAGGAGCGCCTGGGCGCACGCCTGCTGCAACGCACCACGCGGCAACTGACCCTGACCGCCGTCGGCGAACGCTACCTGCGCCACTGCCAGGCAATGCTGGTGGAGGCGGAAATGGCCGATGAGGCCGTGGCCAGCATGTCCACCGAGCCCCGGGGGCGCCTACGGGTCACGTGCCCGGTCGGGCTGGCTCAGCAGATCATGCCGGAACTGGTGGCCGGGTTTCTCGCCGCGCACCCGCTGGTGCAGTTGGACATGACGCTGGTGAATCGTCGCGTCGACCTGGTGGCCGAAGGCATCGACGTGGCGTTGCGCGTACGCGAGTTAGGCGACGAAGACCCGCTGCTGGTCACCAAACGCCTGCGCCGGGCGCAAACTGTGCTGGTGGCCAGCCCGGCACTCCTGCGTGACCGCCGGGTAGAGACCCTGGAAGAACTCAGGCAATTGCCGATCATGGGTGCACTCGAGGCGGACCGCATGGTGCACCAGCGCATCATCGACCCCCAGGGCAACGCCCATGAGCTGGTCATGGAGGCTCGCCTGGGCATCGAAGACTTCATCGTACGCAAGACCAGCGCCCTCATGGGCGTGGGCTTCACGGTGCTGCCGATGATGGATTGCGAAGAAGAACTGGCCAACGGCCGGCTGGTGCAACTGTTGCCGCAATGGTCGTTGCCCGGCGGCTGGCTGCAGGCCGTTTACCCGCACCGGCGCGGCGTGCTGCCGGCGATTCGCGCCTGGATCGACTATATGGAAGAGGGCTTCAAAGGCTGCGGAGACCGTCTGTTATGAGCATGACCGAAGCACAAGTCGCGGCGTTCTGCCTGAGCCTGCCGGGGGCGCGCGAGGACTACAAATGGGGCGGCGTGCGGGTGTTCTCGATTGCCGGCAACAAGATGTTCGCGTTGCAGAACCTGCGCGGCGACTCCCTGGCGTTCAAGGTCGACAAGGCGCTGTTCCTCGGCCACGTTGATCGCCCGGGCATCCACCCGGCGCCGTACCTGGCACGTGCGCAGTGGATCATCATGAACACGCCCTACCCGCTCGGTTCCGAGGAACTGCGTGGCTTGTTGCAGCGCTCGCACCAGCTGGTGGTGAGCAAGCTGCCCAAGCGCACACAGGTCGGGTTGGTGCTAGAGGATTGACAGTAGCGTGCCGCCGAGAAACAGCTGGTCCAGCCAGAACACCTGGTGCAGCAGCACGATCACCCAGAACAGCACCTGGTAGGACACCTTGCGCGTCTTGTGCCGGAACACCTGCTGCGCGATCAACGCCCCCGGCCAACCGCCCGCCAGCTCGACGGCGTGCAGGATGTTTTCCGGGATGCGCCGGCCCTCGGTCTGCGCCTTGCGCTTGTCGCTCCAGTACAGAAAGAACGCCACCACGCTGACCACGCCGTAGGCTGCCAGCGGGATCACGGTCTCCCCGCGATACCACAGCAGCGCCGAACCCAGCAGCGGCGCCGCGCACAGCAGCACCAGGAGCAACGCTTTCAGGCGTGGGTGCTGGATGTTCATGGTTTGACGGCGGTCCAGTCGATCCAGCCGAATTGCCAGGTCGCCAGGATCACCAGGCCGAACGCGATGCGGTACCAGGCAAAGGCCGCATAGCTGTGGTTGGCGATGAATTTGAGCAGGCCCTTGACCGCGATCATCGCGAAGATGAACGAGGTGACAAAGCCAATGGCGAACACCGGCAGGTCCGCCGGCTGGAACAGGTCGCGGTATTTGTAGCCCGAGTACAGCGCAGCACCGACCATGGTCGGCATGGCCAGGAAGAACGAAAACTCGGTAGCGGTCTTGCGCGACAGGCCGAACAACAGGCCGCCGATGATCGTTGCACCGGAGCGTGAAGTGCCCGGGATCATGGCCAGGCACTGCGCCACGCCGACCTTTAGCGCGTCCTTCCAGGTGATCTCGTCGACAGTTTGCGCATGCACCGCATGTTGGCGACGTTCAGCCCACAACATGATCACACCGCCCACCACCAGGGCCGTGGCCACGGTGATCGGGTTGAACAGGTAATGCTTGATCAGGTCAGCGAAAATCACCCCCAGCACCACCGCCGGCAACACGGCGATGATCAGGTTCACGGTGAAACGCTGGGCGTTGCGCTGGGTGGGCAAGCCGATGACTACGTCGAGGATCTTGCGGCGAAATTCCCAGACCACGGCGAGGATCGCGCCCAGCTGGATAATGATATTGAATGCTTCGAAACGCTCACCGCCGAAGTTGATCAGGTCGGCGACGATGATCTGGTGGCCGGTGCTGGAGATCGGCAAAAACTCCGTCAGCCCCTCGACCACGCCAAGAATCAGTGCCTGTATGGCGGTCCAAAAATCCATGCTTTCTCCAAAGGTCACGCGCCTGGCGTGCCTCCTAGTGTTTTTTAAAGTTCACTGACAACGAGCGCACTGCAGCGCCCGGCGTTGATTCTCAATGCCGGAATGCAAAAATTCCGTGAAAAATCAGGCAGTACTCAGGTTTTTCGATTACGGGCCGAAAGCCTATCAGACAAGCCGCAAAAGTCGATGCAACACCCACAATTATAAAAGGCTCGGAGTGACAGGACGATGAACAGTTTGCGCAATATGTCGATCAGCCGGCGCCTCTGGCTGATCCTGATAGTCGCCGTGCTGATGCTGCTGACCTTGGGCGCCCTGATGCTCAAACAGATCCATGATGACCTCTACCAGGCCAAGCGCCAACAGACCCAGCACGTGGTGCAAACCGCCAGCGGCGTGCTCGGCTACTACCAGAACCTGGAAAAGACCGGCGCACTCACCCGTCAAGCGGCGCAGCAACAAGCCCTGAGCGCGGTGCGCGGCCTGCGGTACGACCACGATGACTACTTCTGGATCAACGACCTCACCCCCGTGATGATCATGCACGCGGCCAACCCCAAGCTGGACGGCCAGAACCTCTCGGCGATCCGCGATCCGGACGGGTTTGCCGTGTTCAATGAATTCGTGAGCCTGGCCAGGGCCAAGGGCGCCGGCATCGTCAATTACCGCTGGCCCAAGCCTGGGGCCGAGGCGCCGGTGCAGAAAACCTCATACATCCAACTGTTCGAGCCCTGGGGCTGGATCATCGGCTCGGGCGTCTACGTGGACGACGTGCAGGCCGAGTTCAGCGTCCAGGTGTGGAAAGCCTCTGCTATCGGCCTGGCCATTGCGCTGGTCATGGCCCTGCTGGTGCTGTTGATCGCGCGCAGTATCGTGCAGCCGTTGCAGGCGGCGGTGACTGCGATGGCCAACATCGCCAGCGGCGAAAGCGACCTGACCCGCAGCCTCGACACTCACGGGCGTGACGAGGTCACCCAGTTGTCCCGGCACTTCAATACCTTCACCGCCAAATTGCGCCAGGTGGTCGGCCAATTGCAGGTGTGTGCCAACGGCCTGGGCGAGTCGTCCACCGAGTTGGGCCACAACGCCAGCCAGGCCCACGACCGCAGCCAGCAGCAGTCGCAACAGATGGAACTGGTGGCCACCGCCATCAATGAAGTCACCTACGGCGTGCAGGACGTGGCCAAGAATGCCGAGCACGCCGCCAGCGAAATGCGCGATGCCCAGGCCCAGGCGGAGCAAGGCCAGGTCAACATCGACAGCAGTTTGCAGCAGATCGACCAGCTTTCGGGCACCATCAGCCAGGCCGTGGAGGTGATCCGTACCCTGTCCAGCGAAAGCACCCAGATCGGCGGCGTGCTGGAAGTGATTCGTTCGATTGCCGACCAGACCAACCTGCTCGCCCTCAACGCCGCCATCGAAGCCGCACGCGCCGGCGAACAGGGCCGTGGGTTTGCAGTGGTAGCCGATGAGGTACGCCTGCTGGCCCAGCGCACGCAAAAATCCACGGCCGAAATCCAGGCAATGATCGAGCGCCTGCAAGGGCATTCGGAAGCGGCGGTCAAGGTGATCAGCGACAGCCACAGCGCCTCGCAACTGACCATCGAGCAAGCCGGCCTGGCCGGTGCGAGCCTCAATGCGATCGGCCAGGCGCTGCATAATCTCAACGGCCTGAATGCCTCGATTGCCAGTGCCACTCTGCAACAGGCGCATGTGGTGGAGGACATCAATCAGAACGTCACCCAGGCGGCCGGGCTGTCCCACAGCACCGCGCTGGCGGCTGAGCAGTCGAGCGTGGCCAGCGCGCAGTTGCGGGGTTTGAGCGAGCAGCTTGACGGGTTGTTGCGCCAGTTCCGAATTTAGCCCTGGGTTAAATTGTGGGAGGGGGCTTGCCCCCGATGACGGCCTCAGGGCCGACCAGGATTTTGTGTCGATCCTGGGCCAAATGTGGGAGGGGGCTTGCCCCCGATGGCGGCCTCAGGACCGACCAGGATTTTGTGTCGATCCCGGTCCAAATGTGGGAGGGGGCTTGCCCCCGATGGCGGCCTCTAGGCCGACCAGGATGTTGGATCAGATCGAGTACATATCCGTTTCTGCGGTAACGGCCACTTAGGGTTCCGCCCTGACGGCGGCTCACTTTTGAAAAGCGCAAAAGTAAGCAAA
>NZ_JAFLXH010000015.1:0-129105 GCF_019891515.1 Pseudomonas sp. Wu6
GCGTTCGGCCAGCGTGGTTTAACGGGGCGCCTGAGATCAAGATCAAAAGCAGATCAAGAGCGACTCGCTTCGCATCGTGGTTACGGTTGAGCGCTACAGAGTTGTGTAGATGCCCCGATGAGGCCTTCAGCAGCGCTGAAGATCAGCCCGCCAACAACCAAACCCCGGTCGCCGCCGAAGCCGCCCCCGCCACCCGCACCAACGGTGCCGCCGCCGCAGGCAGGAAACGCACCACCGCGTAACCCGCCGCATGCAACGCAGCCGTCGCGCCGACAAACCCTGCCGCGTACGCCCAGGGGCTGGACATGTCCGGCAGCTCCAGGCCATGGGCCACGCCATGGAACAACGCAAACAACGCCGTTGCCCCCACCGCCACCCACAGCGGTGGCCGCACTGCCAGCGCTACCGCCAGGCCCAGCGCCAGCACCGATGCGGCGATCCCGCTTTCCAGCGCCGGCAGTTGCAGGCCTTCAAAACCGAGCATGCCACCGATCAACATGGTGCCGACGAAGGCACACGGCAGCGCCCAGCGTGCGTTGCCTTTTTGCTGCGCCGCCCACAGGCCGACCGCAACCATGGCCAGCAGGTGGTCGAGCCCGCCCAATGGGTGGCTGATACCGGCGACCAGGCCATTGTCGCCGTGGCCCGGGTGAGCGAAGGCGAGGGCGGGGGCCAGCAGCAGCGCGGCGGTGGCGAACAGTTTCTTGAGGTTCATAAACAGGCTCCGTAGGGGAATCAGGCAGCGGTCAGCAGGCCTTGAAGTTCGATAAAGGCGACGATTTCATCCAGGCCGACGCCGGTTTTCTGATTGCTGAACACAAAAGGTTTGCCATTGCGCATGCGTTGGGTGTCGCTGTTCATCAATTCCAGCGAGGCACCCACCAGCGGCGCGAGGTCGATCTTGTTGATCACCAGCAGGTCGGATTTGCAAATACCGGGCCCGCCCTTGCGCGGCAGCTTGTCGCCGGCGGACACATCGATCACGTAGATGGTGAGGTCCGACAGTTCGGGGCTGAACGTCGCCGACAGGTTGTCGCCGCCGGACTCCACCAGAATCAAGTCCAGGCCTGGAAACCGGCGGTTGAGCTGGTCCACCGCCTCCAGGTTGATCGAGGCATCTTCGCGGATCGCCGTGTGCGGGCAGCCGCCGGTTTCCACGCCGATGATGCGTTCCGGCGCCAGGGCCTGGTTGCGCACCAAAAAATCAGCGTCTTCGCGGGTGTAGATGTCGTTGGTAACCACCGCCAGGTTGTAGCGGTCGCGCAGCGCCAGGCACAGGGCCAGGGTCAGGGCGGTCTTGCCGGAGCCGACCGGGCCGCCGATGCCGACGCGCAGGGGTTGTGTGTTCATGGTGGGTTCTCCAAAAAAGCCTCAGGAACGGAACAGGCGGCTGTACTGGCGCTCGTGGGCCATGCACGCCAAAGACAGGCCAAACGCGGCGCTGCCAAGGTGATCGGGTTCTACGCGGCCAGCCTGGTGCTGGGCCTGCTGCAACAGCGGCAGCAGTTCGCTGGTCAGGCGCTGCGCGGCTTGCTGGCCCAGGGGCAGGGTTTTCATCAGCACCGCCAACTGGTTTTCCAGCCAGCTCCAGAGCCAGGCGGCGAGGGCGTCGTCGGGGCGGATGGCCCAGGCCCGTGCGGCCAGGGCCCAGCCAAGGGCCAGATGGGGTTCAGGCTGTTGGTCAAGGAAATCACGGGCGTCGGCGTCCAACTCGGGCAAGCCACTGAGCAGTTGTTGCAGCGAGTAACCCATCTGCCGGCTCTCCTGATACAGCTCGCGGGTTTCACGGCTGGCGCGGTGTTCTTCACACAACTGCGCCAGGCGCGGCCAGGCCTGCTCCGCGGCGGCGCGGCAGTGGGCGAGCAGCAACGGCGCTTCAAAACGCGCGAGGTTGAGCAGCAATTGGTCGCTGATCCAGCGTCGCGCGCTGGCCGCATCGTTGACGCGGCCGTTCTCCACCGCCATTTCCAGGCCCTGGGAGTAGCTGTAGCCGCCAATCGGCAATTGCGGACTGGCCAGGCGCAACAGCGCCCAGGCCGGGTTCATGGACGCACGCCGAACTGATGCAGTTTGGGCGCGTAATTGAAGTCTTCGTCACCATGGCGCGAGTGATGATGACCACCGCCATAGGCGCCGTGCTCGGGTTGGAAAGGCGCCTCGATGGGGTGCGCATCGGCGCCCAGCTGTTCCAGCATGGCCTTGAGCACATAGTCATCGAGCAGGCGCAGCCAGCCATCGCCGACCTGCAGGGCGACATGGCGATTGCCCAGGTGATAGGCCGCGCGGGTCAGTTCAAAGGCGTTGCGGCAGGTGACATGCAGCAGTTGTTCAGGGCGCGCGCAGACACGTACGACGCGTCCGTCCTCGGCTTGCAGGAATTCGCCATCGTGCAGCGGCGGCTGCCCACGCTCCAAAAACAAGCCGACGTCTTCACCGTCGGCACTGAAACAGCGCAGGCGGCTTTTGCTGCGGGCTTCGAAGTTCAGCAGCAGCTCGGCGGCCCAGAGGGCCTGGGGGGCGATTCGGCGGTGGATCACCAGCATCGGAGGGTTTCCAGCTATTAACGATAAAGGGGCTATAAAGGTGGTAGAGCAAGGGCCTTGCCAACCCTGCAGGCGCGTAGGAAATCCCTGTCAGCAGGGTGCGAGCGCTACACGGCAGGGCATTGGCAAAGGGTGAGCGTGTTGCAATTTGGTGCGCTTGAGCGGCGCTCGGCACCGGGAAGGGGCATTTTGCGTGGAGTAAGCCGATGAATTGCATGAAATGTCTTTCATACAGTTCTTCATCGGGCTTTAAGGAATAATCCTACAAGAGCCAGAGAATCGGCCTTCGTGAGCTTACGTGGTGGTTCTTTAAGATTCGCGCCGTGTTTAATCCGTCGCGATGTTCATCATGTTCAAGTCACTTATCTGTTCCGTCATTGTCGGTCTGTCTTGTCTTATTTCCTCAGCCTCGGCCACTCTTCAACAGCCGCCGACGTTTGTTTCCGCCCATGCACCGTCTTCGGTCGAAAACGTGATCGACCGCGCCCATCAACTGCTCGGTACACCCTACAAGTGGGGCGGTACGTCCACCGAGCAAGGGTTCGATTGCAGCAGTTTCCTGGTCTATCTGTTCAAGACCCAAGCCAATATCCAGCTGCCGCGCACCACGGCTGCGATGCACCGCTCAACGGCCGCGACCATCAAGCGCACGGCGTTGAAGCCGGGCGACGCGGTCTTTTTCAAAGGCAATGGGCAGGGGCGGGTCAGTCACGTCGGGCTGTATATCGGCGATGGCAAATTTATCCATTCACCGCGTACCGGCAAGAACGTGCGTATCGATTCGTTGAGCAATAGCTACTGGAACAGGAACTACACCACCGCCAAGCGCTTTCACAAGGCCGGCTGATCGTATTACTCAGTGCTGCCCAGGCCTTGCCAATGCTTGAGGCCGATAAAGATAAAGCGCAATTGCTGGGTGATCTTCGCCTGGGGCGTGAGGTGGGCAGGCAGGGCCTGGGCGGGAGGGTCGATGATGTCGGGCAGGGTGGCGAATACACTTTTGACGATCAGGTCGGCCATCACGTGCAAGCCGTCGGCGTCCAGGTGCTGCAGCTTGGGCATCAGCGTAAGGTCGGCTGCCAGGTCGCGGGTGATGTCTTCGCGCAGCGCGCCGATGGCTTGGCGCACGGCCAGGCAACCGCCGTATTGTTCGCGGGCCAGGAACAGGAATTGGGAACGGTTGGCCGAGACCACATCGAGAAAGATCCGCACGGACGCATCGATGATCCCGCCCATGACGAATTCGTTGTGGCGCACCAGGCGAATCGTGGCGCGGAATGTCTGGCCGACTTCACTGACCAACGCGAGCCCAAGCTGGTCCATGTCGGCAAAATGACGATAGAAGCCGGTGGGCACGATGCCCGCTGTCTTGGCCACTTCGCGCAGGCTCAGGCTGCCAAACCCACGGCCACACTCCATCAGATGGCGGGCAGCGTCCATCAAGGCGAGGCGAGTCTGTTGCTTCTGTTCGGCGCGGGGCAGCATGAGCGGATGGGCTTTGTCGGCGAGTACAACGACGCACTCTAGCAAAAGCGCTTTGCCGGCGTCGAACTTGACGGGGGCAGACGTGACGCGGTCTATAGAAAAGCAAAAGCCCGATCGGCAGATCGGGCTTTTTTCTGGGCCACCACGGGCTCAGCTCTGTGCTTGATGCAGTTCTTGCAGACGGTCGGCACCACCTTCAGCGATACCTTGGGTATAGGCACGGTCATTGGCTTGTTCAGCGCCGCCTTCTACCAGACCTTTTTCCTGCAGGCGGTCGTTGCCACCTTCAGTCAGGCCTTCGGTGTAGGCACGTTTGTTGGCCTGCTCCGAACCGTTTTCAGCGACAGCGCCTTTGGCGTAGTCACGGTTTTCATCTTCCTGCGAACCGCTGCGGGCCAGGGTCTGGCTCGACTGCACGGCCTGGGACTGGTTCTGTGGGGTGGCCTGTTCGGCGGCTGGCAGGGCAAAGGCACTGGAAGCCAGGACGGATAACAGGACGGTAGCAAGTACTTGGCGTTTCATGATGGTTGCTCCTCGGGAGGGCGATAAAGTGGGTACAGGGCTAATGCTACTCTTGATAAGTCGATATAAAAGTTCATAAACACAATGGTAATAATCAACAGAATTGATTGTTCTCACGGGAGGCTCTAGCTCGCGCCTCTCAAGCACGCGGTTTTGCACCGGAGTGGGTATTTTCGACACGCACCTGGGTAACAATGGTGCGTGGTTGATGAGCGGAAACGGTCTGATCGATCAGGAAAATCGCTTTTTTCGGCTAAATCGGCCGTTGCGTTAAACCCCCAGGCACTTTGCCAGTCGTAGTCCTATAAGCTGTTTCAAAGGCTGTTGCCCAGCCAGTCGTAATCAGGAGTTTTGTGCAATGACGCGCACTCGAAAAATCGTCGCCTGGTGCTGCGCCAGCTTCGTTCTGTTAATTGCCATCGCGGTATTGGTCCTGGTGTTTTTTGACTGGAACCGCATCAAACCGCCCCTTAATGCCAAGGTCTCCGAAGAGTTGCACCGCCCGTTCGCCATCAACGGCAACCTGGCGGTGGTGTGGCAGCGTGAGCCCGACGAGGGCGGCTGGCGGGCCTGGGTGCCCTGGCCCCACGTGATTGCCGAAGACCTGAGCCTGGGCAATCCCGATTGGTCCAAGCAACCGCAGATGGTCACGCTCAAGAAAGTCGAATTGCGTATTTCACCCTTGGCATTGCTGGCACAACGCGTGGTGATCCCGCGTATCGACCTCACCGAGCCGAGCGCCGACCTGCAGCGCCTGGCGGACGGCCGCGCCAACTGGACCTTCAAGTTCGACCCCAAGGACCCCGACGCCGAGCCTTCCAGCTGGGTGGTGGATATCGGCGCCATCGGCTTCGACAAAGGCCACGTCACCCTCGACGACCAGACCCTCAAGACCCGGCTCGATGTGATCATCGACCCGCTGGGCAAGCCGATCCCCTTCGGTGCAATCGTCGGCGATGCGGATGCCAAAAAAGCCCTGGAAAAAGGCTCGTCCCCCCAGGACTACGCGTTCGGCCTCAAGGTCAAAGGCCAGTATCACGGCCAGGCGCTCGCCGGCACCGGCAAGATCGGCGGCCTGCTCGCCCTGCAGGACGCGGCCAAGCCGTTCCCGCTGCAGGCCCAGGTCAAGATCGGCGACACCAGCATCGCCCTGGCCGGCACCCTGACCGACCCGCTGAACCTCGGTGCCCTGGACCTGCGCCTGAAGCTCGCCGGTGCCAGCCTGGGCAACCTCTACCCGCTGACCGGCGTGACGTTGCCCGATTCGCCGGCCTATTCAACCGACGGTCATCTGATCGCCAAGCTGCATGAAGCCAGCGGTGCGTCGTTCCGCTATGAAAACTTCAACGGCAAGATCGGCAACAGCGATATCCACGGCGACCTGGCCTACGTGGCCAGCCAGCCACGGCCCAAGCTCAGCGGCGCGCTGGTGTCCAATCAACTGCTGATGGACGACCTGGCGCCCTTGATCGGCGCCGACTCCAACGCCAAGCAGAAAGCCCGTGGCGGTGAAAGCAAGCAACCGGCAACCAAGGTGTTGCCGGTTGAAGAGTTCCGCACCGAGCGCTGGCGCGACATGGATGCCGACGTGGAATTCACCGGCAAACGCATCGTGCACAGCGCCGAGCTGCCGTTCACCGACCTCTATACGCACCTGGTGCTCAACGATGGTGAGCTGAGCCTTGAACCCCTGCGCTTCGGCGTGGCCGGCGGCAAGCTCGATGCGCAGATCCGCTTGAACGGCCGCACCACGCCAATGGAAGGCCGGGCGAAACTCACGGCGCGTAACTTCAAGCTCAAGCAGTTGTTCCCAAGCTTTGAGCCGATGAAAACCAGCTTCGGCGAACTCAACGGCGACGCCGATATTGCCGGGCGCGGCAACTCCGTGGCAGCGCTGCTGGGCACCTCCAACGGTGACCTGAAGATGCTGATCAACGACGGTGCGATCAGCCGTAGCCTGATGGAAATCGCTGGCCTCAACGTCGGCAACTACGTGGTGGGACGCCTGTTTGGCGACAAGGAAGTGAAGATCAACTGCGCTGCGGCGGACTTCGGCATCAAGACTGGCCTGGCGACGACCCGCTTGTTTGTGTTCGATACCGAGAACGCGATCATCTACGTCGATGGCACGGCGAATATGGCGACCGAGCAGTTGGACCTGACCATCACGCCGGAGTCCAAGGGCTTCCGCCTGTTTTCCCTGCGCTCACCGTTGTATGTGAACGGGCCGTTCATCAAGCCCAATGCCGGCGTCAAAGCTATCCCCCTGGCACTGCGTGGCGCGGGCATGGTCGCCCTGGGTGTGATCGCCGGCCCCGCGGCCGGATTGCTCGCCCTGGTCGCCCCAAGCGGCGGCGAGCCGAATGCGTGCGCACCGTTGCTGCAACAGATGAGAGAAGGCAAGGCGCCCAAGACTGTGAAATAACTGACTGCACCCGAAACCAAATGTGGGAGGGGGCTTGCCCCCGATAGCGGTTTATCAGCCGGAACATCGTTGGCTGAACCACTGCTATCGGGAGCAAGCCCCCTCCCACATGGGTAGTGCTGTGCGGCTGATTACAGGCCTTCTAGAATATCCGCCATGTCGTCGGCGTGTTCTTCCTCCTGGGCCAGGATGTCTTCGAAGATGCGACGGGTGGTCGGGTCTTTATCACCGATGTACTGAATGATTTCACGGTAGCTGTCTACCGCGATCCGCTCGGCCACCAGGTCTTCGTAGACCATTTCTTTCAGCGAGTTGCCCGCCACGTATTGCGCGTGGGAGTTCTTCGACAGCAGGTCGGGGTTGAATTCCGGCTCGCCGCCCAGCTGCACGATGCGCTCGGCAAGTTTATCGGCGTGTTCGGCTTCCTGGGTGGCGTGCTCCAGGAATTCATCGGCGGCGACGCTGGCTTTCAGGCCGCTGGCCATGAAGTAGTGACGCTTGTAGCGCAATACGCAGACCAGTTCGGTGGCCAGCGATGCGTTGAGCAGGCGGATAATTTCTTCGCGGTCGGCGTCATAGCCTTCGGTCACGGCACCGTTTTCGACGTTCTGGCGGGCGCGGCTGCGCAGGGTCGCAACGTCAGTCAAGTGTGCTTCAGTCATCTCAATCTCCTGGGGCTAATCCGGTTTTACGCCACGCTCTGCCGGCGTGATCGCTCCCAGTTGTGAGTCGCGAGAGAGGCGAAAAGTTTTATCGGATTTAACAGGATGTGTCACGACGAGGTCTGACCGGCGTGGTCCAGCGCTCCGACAGGACCACCCCACCCAAAGTCAGCAACCCTCCCACCAGGTGATAAAGCGCCAGCGCCTCCTTCAGCACCGCCGCCGCGATCAAAGCAGTAATCAGTGGAAGCAGGTTGAAAAACAACGTGGTACGGCTTGGCCCCAGGGTTTTGACCGAGTGCATCCACGCCAGCGGCGCCAGCATCGAAGCCAGCAGGCACGCATACAGCACCAGCGGGATATTCGCCCAGCCCAGGCCCGCCTTGGCGGAGAACAGGAACAGCGGTAACAGCACCACCACCGCCACCAGCACTTGCAGATACAACAGCACCAACGGCGGCAGGCGCAGTTGCCATTTTTTCAGCAAGGTGCTGTAGACCGCGTAGGCCAGGGTGGCGACCAGCATCATGGCGTCACCGAGGTTGATCCCGTGTTGCAGCAACGCGCCCAGGCTGCCGGATGACACCACCACCACAACCCCCGCGAACGACAGCACCGCGCCGGTCAGCGCGCCGAAGGTCAGGCGCTGGCCGAGGCTGATAATGGCGGCGGTCAGGGCCATCAGCGGCATCAGCGAGAGGATGATGCCCATGTTGGTGGCACTGGTCAGCGTGGCTGCGTAATAGGCCAGGCTTTGATACACGGCCATGCCCAGCACGCCGAGCATGAAAATCTTGCCCAGGTTCGGGCGGATCAGCGGCCAGTTGGCAATCACCGGCTTGAACATGAACGGAGTGAACAGCAGCGCCGCGAACAGCCAGCGATAAAAGCCGATTTCAGCCGGGAAAATCGAACCCACCGCCAGTTTGTTGACCACGGTGTTGCCGGCCCAGATAAGGATGGCCAGCAGGGGATACGCGTATTGCATCGAAAGCAAACCCAATGTGTTGAAGAGGTGGAAGCGATACCGTCGGACGACTATTCGCCGCCGGTGAAGTTGTAACAGGTTTTGACTACACTGCGTTGTAGGCCGTGCCCTTCGGTACGGTAACAGGGAGAAAACTCCATGAAGATGCTGCGTATTCCGCTGTTGATGATGGGCCTGCTGCTGTGTTCCCAGGGTTTTGCCGCCACCGCCCAGCAAAACAAAATGACCACCTGTAACGCCGAGGCCACCACCAAGACCCTCAAGGGCGATGAGCGCAAGGCTTTCATGAAGACCTGCCTGTCGGCCCCGGCGGCCAATGATGCCAAGACCCTGACCCCGCAGCAGCAAAAGATGAAAGACTGCAATGCGTCGGCGAAAACCCAAGCGTTGACCGGCGATGCGCGTAAAACATTCATGAGCACCTGCCTGAAGAAGTAATAGCCCCAGGCCATAGAAGGCTGCGACACTCGCACGCAGTCCCTTTGTAGGCGCGAGCTTGCTCGCGAAAAACGTGAACGATCAAACGGGCACCCTGACTAAACGCGGTGCCCTTTCGTTTTTCGCGAGCAAGCTCGCTCCTACAACATCCTTTAACGCCGTTCGTTTTGAGGCTGTATGCCAACGTTTTCTCAGCGTCATGTGTTGTTGCTGGCCAGCTACATCATCATTTTCGGCGGACTGCTGCTGGTGCTGCCGCTCAAATTGCTGCCCAGCCTGCTGGCCGGCCTGTTGGTCTATGAATTGGTCAACATGCTCACCCCCCAACTGCAACGGCTGATCGAAGGGCGGCGTGCGCGCTGGCTGGCGGTGGCCCTGCTCGGCACCTTGATCGTCAGCGTACTCGCGCTGATCTTCGCCGGCGCCATCAGCTTTCTGCTCCATGAAGCGGAAAACCCCGGCGCTTCGCTCGACAAATTCATGGGTGTGGTAGACCGCGCGCGCGGCCAGTTGCCGCCGTTTTTGGACGCCTACCTGCCCGCCAGCGCCGCCGAGTTTCGCGTGGCCATCGGCCAATGGCTGAGCAAGCACCTGAGCGAACTGCAACTGGTGGGCAAGGACGCCGCGCACATGTTCGTCACTTTGCTGATCGGCATGGTGCTGGGCGCGATCATCGCCCTGCAACGCGTGCCTGACCTGACCAAGCGCAAACCCCTGGCTGCGGCGTTGTTCGACCGCCTGCACCTGCTGGTCCAGGCGTTTCGCAATATCGTCTTCGCCCAGATCAAGATCGCCGCGCTCAATACCGCCTTCACCGCCGTGTTCCTCGCCGTGGTCCTGCCGCTGTGCGGCATCCACCTGCCGCTGACCAAAACCCTGATCGTACTGACCTTCCTGCTCGGCCTGCTGCCGGTGATCGGCAACCTGATGTCCAACACACTGATCACCATAGTCGCGTTGTCGTTGTCGATCTGGGTGGCGGTGGCGGCGCTGGGGTACCTGATCGTGATCCACAAGGTCGAGTACTTTCTCAACGCGCGGATTGTCGGCGGGCAGATCAGTGCCAAGTCGTGGGAATTGCTATTGGCGATGCTGGTGTTTGAGGCAGCGTTCGGCCTGCCGGGGGTGGTGGCGGGGCCGATTTACTATGCGTATCTCAAGAGTGAGTTGAAGCTCGGCGGGATGGTTTAAGGCTTGTGTTGCCTGGGCTGACGCTATCGGGGGCAAGCCCCCTCCCACATTTGAAGGTGTTCACACATCAAACTGTGGGAGGGGGCTTGCCCCCGATAGGCGCGCCGCGGTTTTGAGCTGGAAATCAGCTGCCGTAGCGCTTACTCGCCTCAATCGCCAAACCACTCCCAATACTGCCAAAGATATTACCTTCCACGTGCCGCGCATTCGGCAGCATCGCCGCAATGCTGTGGCGCAGCGCCGGGATGCCGCTGGAGCCACCGGTAAAGAACACCGTGTCCACCTGGGCCACGCTCACCGAGGCGTCATTGAGCAACTGCGTGACGCTGCCGCGCACGCGTTCGAGCAGGTTGTCGATGGATGACTCGAACAGCGCGCGGCTCAGGTCCACGCTCAGGCCCGCTTCGATACGGTCCAGTGGCACATGGCGGCTGTCGTCCTGGGTCAGCTGGATCTTGGTCTCTTCCACTTCCATGGCCAGCCAGTGCCCGGCGCGCTGTTCGATCAATTTGAACAGGCGGTCGATGCCGCCGGTGTCTTCGATGTCATAGCGCATGCTGCCCAGGGCCAGCTGGGATTTTTGCGAGTACACCGAGTTGATGGTGTGCCAGGTGGCCAGGTTCATGTGGTGGCTGGTGGGCATGTAGGCGCCGCTCTTCATGCGGCTGCCATAGCCGAACAGCGGCATCATGCCGGCCAGCGAGAGCTGTTTGTCGAAGTCGGTGCCGCCGATGTGCACGCCGCCGGTGGCCAGGATGTCGCTCTGGCGGTTGTCGTTGTGGCGACGATCCGGCGACAGGCGTACCAGGGAGAAGTCGGAGGTACCGCCGCCGATGTCGACAATCAGCACCAGCTCTTCTTTCTCGATGGTCGACTCGTAGTCGAACGCCGCCGCAATCGGTTCGTACTGGAACGAGATGTCCTTGAAACCGATCGCGCGCGCCACGTCGACCAGGGTGTTTTCCGCCTCCTGGTCGGCCATCGGGTCGTCATCGACGAAGAACACCGGACGGCCCAGCACCACTTCTTCGAACTCACGACCGGCGTTGGCTTCGGCGCGGCTCTTGAGCTGGCCGATAAACAGTGCCAGCAGGTCGGTGAACGGCATTGCGGTGCCGAGCACGCTGGTGTCGTGCTTGATCAGCTTAGAACCCAGCAGGCTCTTGAGCGAGCGCATCAGGCGGCCTTCGTAGTTCTCCAGGTATTCGTGCAACGCCAAGCGACCGTACACCGGACGACGCTCTTCAAAGTTGAAGAAGACCACCGACGGCAGGGTGATTTTGTCGTCCTCCAGCGCGATGAGCGTCTCCTCGCCGGGGCGTATCCAGCCGACGGTGGAGTTGGACGTGCCAAAGTCGATGCCGCAGGCACGGGCTGGAGATTCGTTTTTCATGTCTATCGGGTTCCGGTTGTAAAACGGCCGCGCAGTGTATGCCAGTCGACGCCGGATGCGTAGGCCGACCATCTGTTAAATACTGCTTGAAAGCGCGACATTTGCCCCCACATCTGGTGCATACGGCATGTGCCGAATGACACTGCGACGCACCCAAGGCCGCAAGACTCAACACGTGCAAACCAGCGCACCTTTTGGCCAGGCTGTGCGATCTCGATTTAAGGATGGTGAACCGTCGATGGATTTCAAAGATTACTACAAGATTCTGGGGGTCGAGCCAAGCGCCGATGACAAGGAAATCAAGGCCGCCTATCGCAAGCTCGCCCGCAAGTACCACCCGGACGTGAGCAAGGAGAAGGACGCCGAAGCCAAGTTCAAGGACGCGTCCGAAGCCTATGAAGCGCTCAAGAGCGCCGACAAGCGCGCCGAGTACGACGAACTGCGCAAATATGGCCAGCATGGCCAGCCGTTCCAGGGCCCGCCCGGTTGGCAGAGCCGTGGCGGCTTTGGCGGTGGCGCCGGCACTGAAGATTTCTCGGATTTCTTCAGCTCGATCTTCGGCTCGCGAGGCGACGCGTTTGGCGGCGGCCAGCGTCGGCCTGCCGGGCGCAAGGGCCAGGATGTGGAGATGCAGCTGTCGATCTCCCTTGAGGAAACCCTGTCCACCGAATCCAAGCAGATCAGCTTCCAGGTGCCGCAATACGATGCGTCCGGTCGGCACGTCAGCAACACGGTCAAGAGCCTGAACGTGAAGATCCCCGCCGGCGTGGCCGACGGCGAGCGTATCCGCCTCAAGGGGCAGGGGGCGCCGGGCATTGGCGGTGGGGCCAATGGCGATCTGTACCTGATTATCAAGTTCGCCGCCCATGCCCGGTTCGAGGTGGATGGCGAAAACCTGATCATCAACTTGCCGCTGGCGCCGTGGGAATTGGCCCTGGGCGCTGAAGTGGCGGTGCCGACCCTGACCGGCAGGATCAACCTCAAGGTGCCCGCCGGTAGCCAGAATGGCCAGCGCATGCGCGCCAAGGGCCACGGTCTGTTGAACAAGGCCGGGCAGCGCGGCTATCTGTTCGTGCAGCTCAAGGCGGTGATGCCTAAAACCAGCGATGAAGAGGTCAAGGCGCTGTGGCAGGCGTTGGCGGAAAAAGCCGCATTCAACCCACGCGAGCACTTCTGAACCGGTTAACTATGTAGGCTTTTCAACACGTGTCGTTCGATAGGCTGGGGGCTTTGCTCTCAACCAAGGACGACCCGCCATGCCGGATTCTCTGCCTCCCCCTTCCAGTGCCGAAGGGACCTTCAACGTCGACCTGCGCGGCGTTCACTACGACTTCCTCAAAGGCCGCGTGCCCGCCTGGTTCAACCAATCGGCTGCGCAGCGCCAGCAAGAACTCGCTGACCACGAAATGGAGCTGCCCAGCTGGTACTTGAGTGCCACGGCGCAGTCCAGAAGCGAGCTGGCGGCCAGCCATATTCGTTACCGCGACGCCTTGAACCGGGTCGAGAACACCCTGGGCACGATCAAGGACGTACTGGATTTCGCCGAGCAGCCGCTCAAAGATGCGATCAAGCAGCAATTCAACCTGGATCTGGATGTGCGCCAGGTGTACTTCGTGCGCAAGTACGCGCTTAAAGGCCGCGATGACTTTTATGGCTTTCTGGTCTTCGACCAGCAGAACGATGGGTCCCTGAGCTACGAGTACCGGGGTGTTTCCCTGCTCGAGGCGGCCCTGGCCAATTTCGAGGCCGACGAGGAACAACCGCTGCCGTGCAACGACTGCCAGCTCATTACCACGTGGAGTGGCTATGACGGCGAGGTGTTGTCCACCTTCCACGCCGTAAACGCCCAGGCGGTCAGCCTTGCGCCCCATGCGTTTGCCAGGCTCTGCCGCACCCTTGATCTGGGTGAGCAGTATCAGCAGCACCTCAAGGCGATTGTGCAGCCCGAGGACGGTGCCGAGCGTGACGCGCTGGAGAAGCAATTAGAGGAATATCACCGTCAGTCATTGGCCCTGGGCAGCGAAATCGCCCGGCGCCAATACATCGGCAGCCTCACCAATGGCCGCACGGGGTGGGGCATCAGCGACACGGCTTATCGCATGCTCCAGCAGGTGGTGGCCGATCCCGCCAGCGCCACGCTCGACGGCAAGCCGGTGGCGTTTGCGGCGTTGCAGGTGTTCGGCTGTACGCTGGTGGGCCCTGTGCTGATTGGCCCGAACCGCCTGGACAGCGAGCGGGTCGAGCGTCTGGTGGTGTATATCCCCAACGACCCCCAGCAGCCCGTCAAGGAATACGGCTCCAGCGCCGACTTTATGGTCGATCTGCGCACGCGCTTGCACAGTGCGTCCTATCGGCGGTTTTTCAGCAGTTTTGTGCCACAGCGTGCGCAAGGGGTGTTTTTCAAGCAGTTCGATGCCCTCTACAAACCCTCCAACGGCGCGGCCGCCGATTACCCGATCAAGCCGAGGGCGGCGCGGTTGCCGCTGGCGCAGATGGAGATCAGCGGCAATCTCTGGGAACAACTGCGCCAGGCCCAGGTGCGCAAGATCCTGGCCGATGGGCGGGCGGTGGCGGTGCCCACCGGCGATGAAGACCGCAAGGCGCGGCTTGAGCGCTTGTCGAGCTATCTGGATGCGGTCATCAGCGTGTACAACCTGGCGGCGTTCGTGGTGCCGGGCTTGGGGCCGATCATGCTGGCGGTGGGGGCCGCGCAAATGGCCAGCGAAGCCTTCGAGGGCATTGAAGCCTACGAGCAGGGCGACGTTAAATCGATGTGGGCGCATTTTTCCAGTGTGGCGCTCAATGCGGCGTTTATCGGCACCGGTTCCAAGGTCCTGCCGCAAGTGAAAGTGTCGAGCATGGTCGATAACCTCAGGCCCATCACTCAGCCCGATGGTCAGTCGCAACTATGGAACCCGGACATGGGGGCGTACAAAATCCCTGTGGACCTGGGCGCCGATGTCAAGCCGGATCGCCTCGGGCTTTACCAGCACAAGGGTGAGACGATCCTGCCCCATGAAGGCGACTATTACCGGGTCAAACAGGATGCCCGCACCGGCGACTACCGCATCCAGCACCCGAGCCGCCCCGAGGCCTATACGCCCCTGCTGGAGCATAACCATGCCGGTGCCTGGAGCCATGAAGTCGAAGAGCCGCTGACCTGGGACGCCCCCACCCTGATGCGGCGCCTGGGCCTCACGCGTGAACCCCTCAGTGCCGAGCGCCTGGAGCACGCCCGGGACGCCAGCGGTATCAGCGTAGACGCGTTGCGCGAGACCTTCGTCGAGCATCAGCCGGTGCCCGTGTTGCTCAACCAGAGCATCGAGCGTTTCAAGCTGCACCAGCAACTCACGACGTTCATCGAGCAATTGCGCAGCAGCGACCCGGCGGTCTACGCCAAGGCCGACATCGCCTTGCAAATGCACATTCTGCGACGGCGCGGCCTGCTGCCCCAGGAACCGCCCCTGCGGGTGCTCGACCGCCACGGCACGCTGTTGTGGGAAGACGATGCACGGCCATCGCCGGCCAAGCGCGTGGTGGTGCTCAGTGAGCAGCACATCGCCCGTGGCGAGTTGCTTGAAGAGGTGCTGAACACCCTGCAAGGCGTTGACCCCGCGCTCAAAGGCATTCCCGGCACTGGCGAGGATTCACTGCAGACCCGGGCCGGTCTGTTGCGCCAGGACATTGCCGGTGTGGTCGAGACCTTCAAGGGCGCGCTGCTCGAGGAGCGTTACAACGCCCTGAGCGCCGGTGATGATCCCGATGTGCGGCTCATCCGTGACAGCTACCCACACTTGCCCGAACCGGTGGCGGCGCAGTTGCTCAAGCACCTCGATACGCCGGCACTGGAGGCACTGCGCGACACGGGGCGGCTGCCGCCGGAAAGCGCCGAACTGGCGCAGTGGTGCGAGCAGGAAACCCGTGTGGCCAAAGCCTATGAAGGGCTGCACCTGGACACACTGGCGGACATCGACAGCCAGCGCCTGGCCCTGCGCACCCTTGAAACCTTGCCGGGATGGCCACGGGGGACGCGGGTGGAGCTGCGTCGGTATTCGGCTGCCGGTCCGCTGCTCGACGCCATCGGCTCGCCGGACTGGCCCCACACCAGGGTGCTGGTGCAGATGGACAACGGCCTGTTCCAGGCACCGGCTCCACGGGATTTCTACGCTGGCGCCTGGGATGCTTTGTCTGGTCCCGAGCGCCAGGGCCTGGGGTTCACCGATGCGCAGCAATTGAAGGCGGCGATTCAACACACTCCACTGCCGCGGGAGCCATTGCGTACGGTGCTGCTGGAGCACCCGGTGCGCAAGCCGGCTTACGATCCGGCCATGCGCCTGCTCGGGGGTGGTCGCGGCATCCTCCAGCGGGTGAGTGGGGCGCTGCGCTCTTCCAGCAGCCGTATGCAGGACCGCGTGAAGGCGCTTTACCCCTCGTTCGATGACGCAGAAGTGGCGCGATTTATCCAGGGTTTGGGCGATGACGCCGGGGGCAAACTGGACCAGCTCAAAGCGCAATACAAGCGCCTGGATGAGACGCTCAAAGAGTGGGTCAAGGTCAACGAGCAGCCCACGAGCAGCGAAGTGGCGCGTGCGCAGGACCCTGCCGTCAGCATCGCGAACACTATCAGGCGGTGCTGGCGCCGGGAGAGCGAGGCATCGCTGCACCTGTTCGGCACCGGCACGCTGGAGCTGCCAGCGGTGGACGCGGATTTCAGCCATGTCCAGACGCTGGAGCTGCACCGATTCGCCTGGTCTGACACGGCCCACAGGTTCCTGGCTGGCTTCGGCCAGTTGCGCGGCTTGAGGATCGACGATTGCGGGCTGACCGAGTTGCCGGAGGCGGTGGGTGACATGCGTCACCTCACCTCGTTGGACCTGAGCGGAAAATCTTCTCGATTCAACCGCGTAAACCGTGGGCGGATCAGCGGCAACCGGCTCCAGCTGACCCGTCAAAGTGCCGCAAAACTGAGTGCGATGGTCCAGCTTGAGGACCTCTCGCTGGCCAATAACCCCTTGGGCAGCGTGCCGGACTTCAGCGGCATGCGGGGGTTGAAAAAACTCAACCTGCGCAACACCGGCATTGATCAGTGGCCAGCCGGCCTCAGCAGTCAGGAAGGCCTGGAACGGGTCGATCTGAGCCAAAACCAACTGCGTGAGGTACCGGAGCAACATCTCAGGCCGGCACCCGACCGACTCGACAAGATCGCCAGGATCAATGGGGTGACCTTGCTGCGCGATAACGCATTCCCCGCCGAGTATTGGCGCGAGCTCGACAGCTATTGGCAGCGCTTGAGCGAGACCCGCCCAGACCTCATCAAGGGCGCCCTATCCGATGCATTCGACAGTGGTAATCCCGATGTCGAAAAATATCGGCGGGTGTACCCAGGTAAAAGCAGCCAGCAAGCCAGGGAGTTCCTCTGGCGGTCAGGCGCGGACGCGGGTGCGGAGCTGACCAGGCTGGAGCAGGAGTTCAACGTGCTGCAAAACCAGTTGAGTGCCTGGGTCTTTTCCGGGGGCGGTGAGCGTCAGCGCTACGTGCGGATGGGCGAACGGCAGGCCAACACGGCCGCGATGACCGACAGGTACACCGCGCAGCAACGTATCCTCGAATGCTGGCGACGCGAGAGCGCGCCGAAGTTGGCCAATGACGGCACGCCTATCGGCCTGGAGCTGGATTTGAGCGGCTTGAACCTGCCCAGCCTGCCGGATCTGGACGTGGACTTCAGCCATGTCGGCTCACTCAAATTGAACAACATGCACTTGAGCGCTTCACCCGAGGGGTTCCTCGCGCGCTATCGCCACCTGCGCTGGCTGGACATGTCGAACAACCAACTGCGCGAGTTGCCCCCGGCACTGGGGGACATGCACGGCCTGACGCGCTTGATGCTGCAAAAAAACCAGATCCGTCTGACTGCGCAAACGGCGCGTATCCTGTCTGAACGCACGACCCTGCGCGCGCTGCTGATGCATGACAACCCACTGAGTATCAGCCCGGACTTCAGCCGTATCACCGATCTGCGTACCCTCAGCCTGGCCAGAACCCAGATCGATACCTGGCCGGTCGGCTTGGCGGAACAACCGGCCCTGGACACCATCGACCTGCAAGACAACCAGATCACAAGCATTCCCGCCGCCGTGATTGCCCCCCCGGCGGAGCAGTTGGAGCAGATGACCCGGATCAACCGCGTGACCCGCGTGAACAACAACCCGTTATCCGCAGAGACCCAGCAGCGGGTGCTGGATTATGCTGCCCGGCTGCGGCAGGCAGGGCCATCCGGGGCGGGGGAAATCAATCTGTTGGTGGATTCCGCCAGGCAGGTTCGCGGTGGCCGGGTGATCACGGCCGCGCAAGAAACGCCGTTCCTGCGCTGGACCTCCAACCTGTCCGCGGAGCAAATCGCCGCCAGACGAACCCAGTGGTTTGCATTGCGCGACCAGCCGGGTGCCGATGGTTTGTTCAACAGTGTACTCGAGCGCCTCGATCTGGCTGGAGCTGACCGGGGGGAGCAGCAGCGTCGGGTCTGGGAAATGCTGGACGCGATCAGCGAAAACACCCCGCAATCGGCGCAGTTGCGCCAGGAACTGTTTGACCGCGCGGGGGAGCCGAGGTGTTGTGACCGTGCGGCGTTTACTTTCAGCAACCTGGAAGTGCGAGTGCTGGTCTACCGGGCTCGCGCACAGGCGCTCGGTGAGGCGCCGGGGCGCGCCTTGTCGCAGTTGTCCAGAGGCCTGTTCCGTCTGCATGAGATCGATAAAATCGCTTCGGCGGATATCCAGCGCAGTGAAGCCATCGTTAACGACCCGGCGGTGTCCCTGGCCGAAAAACAACCCCACAGAAGCCGACTGAATGAGGAAGTGGAAATCCGCCTGGCTTATCGTCATGGCCTCAAGGACCGTCTGCAATTGCCCGGGCAACCCGACCATGTCAGGTTCACCGGCATGGTGGGGGTCACTGCGCCAATGCTCGATGCGGCCTATGAAAAAGTCGTGGCGCTGAATAACTCGGCGCAGGAATTTCAGTCGCTGGTGTCCGAGGATTTCTGGCAGGACTATCTGGCCCATAAATATCGGCCGCAGTTCGAAGCACAGAGCCAGCCGCATCAGGAGGCGTTGGTCACGCTGACCGACCGCTTCAACGCGGGCGACCTCACCGAAGGCATGTACAAGCAAAAGGCCGACGATGAGCAGGCCAGGCTGGCGGTCAAGGAAGCGGCGTTGATCGAGACCTTGAGTCGCCAGGAATTGGCGGAGCATCCCTTGGACGGTGAATCGTCCGAGGAGGAAGCGACTGACCTGTAGCGGCCAGGAGGTCCTGCCTGCGCCCGCCACCTGGCGGGCACCGGCCTGCTGTGGATCAAAAAGCCGTTAAAACAGGAAGTAACGCTGCGCCATGGGCAATACCTCGGCGGGCTCGCACCACAGCAACACGCCGTCGGCCTTGACCTGGTAGGTCTGTGGGTCAACGTCGATGTGGGGCAAGTAGTCGTTGTGGATCAGGTCGGTTTTCTGCACGTTGCGACAGCCCTTGACCACGGCGATCTGCTTCTTCAGTCCCAGGGCCTCGGGCACTCCGGCGTCCTGTGCCGCCTGGCTGATAAAGGTCAGGCTGGTGGCGTGCAGCGAGCTGCCGAAGCTGGCGAACATGGGCCGGTAGTGTACCGGTTGCGGCGTAGGGATCGAGGCGTTGGCGTCGCCCATCAGGCTTGAGGCAATCGCGCCACCCTTGAGGATCAGGGTCGGCTTGATGCCGAAGAACGCCGGGCGCCAGAGCACCAGGTCCGCCCATTTGCCCACTTCGATGGACCCGACGATATGGCTGATACCGTGGGTGATCGCCGGGTTGATGGTGTATTTGGCGATGTAGCGCTTGGCGCGGAAGTTGTCGTTGCCGGGGCCGTCGCCGGGCAGGGCGCCGCGCTGTTTTTTCATCTTGTCGGCGGTCTGCCAGGTGCGCGTGATGACCTCACCGACACGGCCCATGGCCTGGCTGTCGGAACTGATCATCGAGAACGCGCCCAGATCATGCAGGATGTCTTCGGCGGCGATGGTCTCGCGGCGGATACGGCTTTCGGCGAAGGCCACGTCCTCGGCGATGCTTGGATCGAGGTGATGGCAGACCATCAGCATGTCCAGGTGTTCGTCGATGGTATTGCGCGTGAACGGCCGGGTCGGATTGGTGGAGCTGGGCAGTACGTTCGCAAAGCCGCAGGCCTTGATGATGTCCGGCGCATGGCCGCCACCGGCGCCTTCGGTGTGGTAGGTGTGAATGGTGCGGCCCTTGAGTGCGGCCAATGTGGTTTCAACGAAGCCGGACTCGTTCAGTGTGTCGCTGTGGATCGCCACCTGCACGTCGTATTCATCGGCCACGCTCAGGCAGTTGTCGATACTCGCGGGCGTGGTGCCCCAGTCTTCATGCAGCTTCAAACCAATGGCCCCGGCCTTGACCTGTTCGATCAGCGGCTCAGGCAGACTGGCGTTGCCCTTGCCGGTAAAACCGATGTTCATCGGGAACGAATCGCTGGCTTGCAGCATGCGCGCCAGGTGCCACGGGCCCGAGGTACAGGTGGTGGCATTGGTGCCGGTGGCCGGCCCGGTACCGCCGCCGATCATGGTGGTGACGCCGCTGGTGAGCGCCTCTTCGATCTGCTGCGGGCAGATGAAATGCACATGGGAGTCGATGCCGCCGGCGGTGAGGATCATGCCTTCGCCCGCGATCACTTCGGTGCTGGCGCCGATGGCCATGGTCACGCCGGGCTGGATATCCGGGTTGCCGGCTTTGCCGATCGCATGGATACGCCCGTTCTTGAGGCCGACATCAGCCTTGACGATGCCCCAGTGGTCGATAATCAGCGCGTTGGTAATCAGGGTGTCCACCACCTCATGGGCGAGCAACTGGCTCTGGCCCTGGCCGTCGCGGATGACCTTGCCGCCGCCGAATTTGACCTCTTCGCCGTAGACGGTGAAGTCCCGTTCCACTTCGACGAACAGCTCGGTGTCGGCCAGACGCACCTTGTCACCGACGGTGGGGCCGTACATGTCGGCGTAGGCTTGGCGGGTGATTTTCATGTGTGTGCCCTGAAGAATATGTGTTGAATGTGAAACCGCTATCGGGGGCAAGCCCCCTCCCACCTTTGAAGGTATTCACAGCTCCAAATGTGGGAGGGGGCTTGCCCCCGATGAGGCCCTAAAGGTCGCCCATGATCCGCCCGGCAAACCCGAATACCCGTCGCCCGCCGCTTAAATCCACCAGCTCGACCTCGCGACTCTGCCCCGGCTCGAACCGCACCGCCGTACCCGCCGGAATATTCAGGCGCATGCCGCGGCTTGCAGCGCGGTCAAACGCCAGCGCGTCATTGGTCTCGAAAAAATGGTAATGCGAACCCACCTGGATCGGCCGGTCGCCGCTGTTGGCCACGCTCAAGGTGACGGTGCGGCGCCCGACATTCAGTTCGATCTCGCCAGGCTGGATCTGATATTCACCAGGAATCATGCAGGTTGCCCCAGGGTCTTGAAGTAGATGGCGGTCGGGCTGTAGCGCCCGTCCGGGCTTTGGCAGTAGTCGGGCAGTTCGCCGACTTTGGTGTAGTGCAGGGACCGGTAGAAGGCCTCGGCACCGGAGCCGGCCTCGGTGTCCAGGTACAGCAGGCCGCGCTTGTGCTGGCGGGCGGCGAGTTCCAGGGTGTTCATCAATTGCTGGCCCAGGCCATGGCGGCGGGCACTGCTGTGCACCAGCAACTTTTGCACCTCGGCGCGGTTCAGGCCGTTGGCTTTCTGGCACAGCGCCAATTGCACGCTGGCGACCACTTGTTCTTCGCGCACCACTACCCACAGCAGCAGGCTGGCGTCTTCGATACCGGCTTGCACGCCGTTCAGGTACTCGCGGGCCTGGGTCTCATCGAAGTCGGCCATAAAGCCCACCGATGCGCCATGCTGCACTGCGTCCAGCAACAGCTCGATCAAGCCCAGGCGGTAATGGGCAAAACTTTCCGCATTGACGCGACGCAGGTGTGCAGCGCTCATCGATCTCACTCCTTGGGCGGTTTGGCGCCCGGATTCAGCGTCAGTTGCATAAAGGTCAGGTCCAGCCAGCGGCCGAACTTGATACCCACTTGGGGCATCTGCCCGGTGGTGATGAAACCCAGGCGTTCATGCAGGCGGATCGAGGCCTGATTGCCGCTTTCAATGGCCGCGACCATGACGTGCTTGCCGCAGATGCGGGCGCGCTCGATCAGGGCCAGCATCAGCTGCGGGCCGAGGCCATTGCCGCGCTGGTCATTGCGCACGTACACCGAGTGTTCGACGCTGTAGCGAAAGCCCTCGAAGGGACGCCAGTCGCCGAACGAGGCGTAGCCGGTGACTTCATCGTTTTCCACCGCCACCAGGATCGGGTACTGCTGCGCCTGGCGTGCGCTGAACCAGGCCTGGCGGTTGGCCAGGTCCACCGGTTGCTCGTTCCAGATCGCCGTGGTGTTGAGCACCGCGTCGTTGTAGATGGCGCGGATCGCCGGCAGGTCGTGTTCGGTTGCATCACGAATCATCGCTGCACCTTACGCAATGGGTTGATGAACGGTGACCAGCTTGGTGCCGTCCGGGAAGGTGGCCTCCACCTGGATATCCGGGATCATTTCCGGGATGCCTTCCATCACCTGTTCGCGGCTGAGCAGGGTGGTGCCGTAGTGCATCAGGTCGGCCACGGTGCGGCCGTCGCGGGCGCCTTCCATCAGGGCGGCGGAGATATAGGCGATGGTTTCCGGGTAGTTGAGCTTCACACCGCGCGCCAGTCGCCGTTCGGCGACCAGGCCTGCGGTGAAGATCAGCAGCTTGTCTTTTTCCCGTGGGGTCAGGTCCATGGTTCAGTCCGTAGTCAGGCAATTAAAAAGGCGAGCGCTAACTCCTGTAGGAGCGAGCTTGCTCGCGAAAAACCTGAGGACGCCGCGTGCCTTCAGGATGCCCGCGTTATCGTTAACGATCTTCGCGAGCAAGCTCGCTCCTACAAAAGGGCGCATCTTCATGTGCTCCAGATTCGTGGTGCGACTGCTTCGCGGCCCAGCAGCGCCGGGCGCAACAACCGCCATAAATCAATCAACCACCCCCGCGCCAGCAGCGCTTCACTGGCCAAACAACGCGCCACCAGCAACCCGGGCAATTGGGTCAAGTCGCCGCGCACCGCGTGTGGCAGTGAGCGGCAGTGTTCGAGCAATTGGGGATCGATCTCACCGGTCACCAGCAACGTGGCGAACACCGGTTGCCCGTCCAACCCGATGGGCGAATCCAGCAAGCCATCGGCGCCCACAATGCGCTGGCGCTCATGCCAGAGCAACTGGCCGTCGCGGCGGATATCCAGGTGCGATTGAAAGTGCCCGAGGTCGAAGCGCTCGCCGCTGGCGGGGCGTCCGAGGGCGACCACATCCCAGTAGAACAGCCGCGCATCGCCTTGCAGGTCGATGCGCGTGGTGAGCTCGGCCTGGGCCGCGCTGAACACGATGGTTTCCTGGGGCAGCCATTCCAGCGTCGCGCCGGCCTCGACGGTCAACTCGACGTGCTGAAATGCCGGGCCGCCGGCGCGGTACCACTTGGCTGCGCCGGGGCTGGTCAACTGCGCCCAGGCATCGGTGCCGACGTGGGCGCTGATGTCCAGGCGATCGCCACCGGCAATCCCGCCGGGCGGGTGCACGATGATGTGCTGGCATACCTCGGGACCTTCGGCATACAGGTGCTTTTGCACCCGCAGCGGGCCAAGGTGACGGCGCATGACCGGGCGCGTGGTGTCGCCGAAACGCGCATAGCCCAGTTCCAGCTCGGCGTGCCAGCTGGGGGTGAACAGGGCAGGGGAAACGGGCAGGTTCATGGCTGAGTGCTTATCGTCAGGAGGCTAGAGATTAGATGGTTACGAGACCGCGTACACCCTCGCTTTCCATATTTTCACCACGGCCCTGCTGCACGATTTCGCCGCGTGACATCACCAGGTACTGGTCGGCCAGTTCGGCGGCAAAATCATAGAACTGCTCCACCAGCAGGATCGCCATATCACCACGGGCGGCGAGTTGCTTGATGACGGCGCCGATTTCCTTGATCACTGATGGCTGGATACCTTCGGTGGGTTCGTCGAGGATCAACAGGCGCGGACGGCTGGCCAGGGCGCGGCCAATCGCCAACTGCTGCTGCTGACCACCGGACAAGTCGCCGCCGCGTCGATGCTTCATTTGCAGCAGTACCGGAAACAGTTCGTAGATGAACGCAGGCACTTCCCTGGCTTGCGCGCCTGGGAAGCGCGAAAGGCCCATCAGCAGGTTTTCTTCCACGGTCAGGCGCGCGAAAATCTCGCGTCCTTGCGGCACATAAGCGATCCCGGCATGCACACGCTGATGCGGCTTGAAACCGGTGATAGGTTTGCCTTCCCAGTTCACTGCGCCTTCCTTGGCAGGCAGCAGGCCCATCAGGCACTTGAGCAGGGTGGTCTTGCCCACGCCGTTGCGCCCGAGCAGGCAGGTGACTTCGCCGATCTTCACATCGAAGGACAGCCCGCGCAGGATGTGGCTACCGCCGTAGTATTGGTGCAGCTTGTTGACTTGCAGCATTCCAAAAACCTCCTCAATCCCCTGTAGGAGCGAGCTTGCTCGCGAAAAACCTGAGGGCACCGCGTGCATTCAGAATGCCCGCGCTATCGTTGACGATCTTCGCGAGCAAGCTCGCTCCTACAGGAAAACCACCTTAGCGACCGAGGTAAACCTCGATCACCCGCTCATTTTCCTGCACCTGTTCCAGCGACCCTTCGGCCAATACGCTGCCCTGGTGCAGCACGGTGACGTGGTCGGCAATCGAGCCGACAAAGCCCATGTCGTGCTCCACCACCATCAACGAATGCTTGCCGGCCAGGCGCTTGAACAGTTCGGCGGTGAATTCGGTTTCGGCGTCGGTCATGCCCGCCACCGGTTCATCCAGCAGCAACAGTTGCGGATCCTGCATCAGCAGCATGCCGATTTCGAGGAACTGCTTCTGGCCGTGGGACAGCAAACCGGCGGGCCGATGCACCGAGGCGGTGAGGCGGATAGTGTCGAGCACTTCGTCGATGCGGTCTTTCTGCTCGCCACTCAGGCGTGCGCGCAGGCTGGCCCACACCGACTTGTCGGTCTTCTGCGCCAGCTCCAGGTTTTCGAACACGCTCAACGCCTCGAACACGGTCGGCTTCTGGAACTTGCGACCGATGCCGGCCTGGGCGATCTGCACCTCGCTCATGCCGGTCAAGTCCAGGGTTTCGCCGAACCAGGCGTTGCCGTGGCTGGGCCGGGTCTTGCCGGTGATCACGTCCATCAGCGTGGTCTTGCCCGCGCCGTTGGGGCCGATGATGCAGCGCAGTTCACCGACGCCGATGTAGAGGTTGAGGTCGTTGAGCGCCTTGAAACCGTCGAAGCTGACGCTGATGTCTTCCAGGGTCAGGATGGTGCCGTGGCGCGTATTCAGGCCCTTGCCGGCCGCCTGGCCGATACCGATCGCATCACGGCCGCTGCCCGCATCGAAAATAGGTTCAAGCATGACGTTCCTCATTTCTTCAGCAGGCCGATGACGCCCTTGGGCAGGTACAGCGTGACGATGATGAACAGCGCCCCGAGGAAGAACAGCCAGTACTCAGGAAAGGCCACGGTGAACCAGCTCTTCATGCCGTTCACCACGCCCGCGCCGAGCAGTGGGCCGATCAGCGTGCCACGCCCGCCCAGCGCTACCCACACGGCGGCTTCGATGGAGTTGGTCGGCGACATTTCGCCGGGGTTGATGATGCCCACCTGCGGCACATACAGCGCGCCCGCCAAACCGCACAGCACCGCGCTCAGCACCCACACGAACAGCTTGAAGCCACGCGGGTCATAGCCGCAGAACATCAGGCGGTTTTCCGCGTCACGCAGTGCGGTGAGCACGCGGCCGAATTTGCTGCGGGCCAGGCGCCAGCCGATGTACAGGCTGGCCACCAGCAGCAGTACCGTGGCCACGAACAACACCGCCCGCGTGCCAGGTTCAGTGATGCCAAAGCCGAGGATGCTGCGGAAATTGGTAAAGCCGTTATTGCCGCCAAATCCGGTTTCATTGCGAAAGAACAACAGCATCCCGGCAAAGGTCAGGGCCTGGGTCATGATCGAGAAATACACGCCCTTGATCCGCGAGCGGAAAGCGAAAAAGCCGAACACCAGGGCCAGCAAGCCCGGCGCCAGGACCACCAGGCACAGCGCCCACCAGAAGTGTTGGGTGCCCACCCAGTACCAGGGCAATTCGGTCCACGACAGAAACGTCATGAACGCCGGCAACTCATCGCCCGATGCCTGGCGCATCAGGTACATGCCCATGGCATAACCACCGAGGGCGAAGAACAGGCCGTGGCCGAGGGACAACATGCCGGCGTAACCCCACACCAGGTCCAGCGCCAGTGCGACGATGGCATAGCAGAGAATCTTGCCGACCAGCGTCAAGGTATAGGCCGACACATGCAGCGGGTTTTCCGGCGACAGCAGCGAACCCAAGGGCAGAGCCAGCAGCAGCAACAGGATCACCGCGCCCACTGCAATCGTCACCTTGGGGCCGGCCTTTTGCGTGGCCGTTAGCATCAATGGCTGATTCATCAGTCGATCACCCGTCCTTTCAGTGCGAAGAGTCCCTGCGGGCGTTTCTGGATAAACAGAATGATCAGCGCAAGGATCAAAATCTTGCCGAGCACCGCGCCGATCTGCGGTTCCAGGATCTTGTTGGCGATCCCCAGGCCAAAGGCCGCCGTCACACTGCCGGCCAACTGGCCGACACCGCCCAACACCACCACCAGGAATGAGTCGATGATGTAGCTCTGGCCCAGGTCCGGGCCGACGTTGCCGACCTGGCTCAGCGCCACGCCGCCCAGCCCCGCGATGCCGGAGCCGAGGCCGAAGGCAAGCATGTCCACCCGTCCGGTTGGCACGCCGCAGCAGGCCGCCATGTTGCGGTTCTGGGTGACGGCACGCACGTTGAGGCCCAGGCGCGTCTTGTTCAGCAGCAGCCAGGTCAACACCACCACGAACAGGGCGAATGCAATGATCACGAGACGGTTGTACGGCAGCACCAGGTTGGGCAGCACTTGAATGCCGCCGGACAACCATTGTGGGTTGGACACTTCAACGTTCTGCGCACCGAACACCAGGCGCACCAACTGAATCAGCATCAGGCTGATACCCCAGGTCGCGAGCAGGGTTTCCAATGGCCGGCCATACAGGTGACGAATCACCGTGCGCTCCAGCGCCATGCCGATGGCGGCAGTGACGAAGAACGCCACCGGCAGTGCGATCAGCGGGTAGAACTCAATGGCCTGGGGCACGTAGCGCTGCATCAGCAACTGCACCACGTAGGTGGAATAGGCGCCGAGCATCAGCATCTCGCCGTGGGCCATATTGATCACGCCAAGCAGGCCGAAGGTGATCGCCAGGCCCAGGGCCGCGAGCAATAGAATCGAGCCCAGCGACATACCGCTGAAGGCCTGGCCGAGGATCTCACCGAACATCAACTTGCGTTTGACCTGGGCCAGGCTGGTTTCGGCGGCGGTGTGCACGGCGGCATCGGTTTCGACGCCGGGCGCGAGCAAGGCTTCCAGGCGCGTGCGGGCCAGCGGGTCGCCGGTGCTGCCGAGCAAGCGCACCGCGGCCAGGCGCACCACCGGGTCGGTGTCGACCAATTGCAGGTTGGCCAGGGCCAGGCTGAGGGCGCTGTGCACCTCCTCATCGGTTTCGGCGGCGACCTGCTGGTCGAGGAATTTCAGTTGCGCAGGCACTGCGCTTTTTTGCAGGGTACGCGCAGCACTCAAGCGCACCTTGGGGTCGGCGGCGAGCAATTGCTGGCTGGCTTGTACATTGTCGATCAGGCCGCGCAGGCGGTTGTTCAGGCGCACGGTTTTGGTTTCGCCGTTGAGCGTGAGCTGGCCTTGCTGCAGGGCGTCCACCAGCTCGATGCGCGCAGGATCGGGGTTGGCGGCCCACGCCTGGAGGAGTTTGGCTTGCTGCACCGGGTTGGCGGCAAGGAAGTCGTCGGCGTCGCTGGCGTGTGCGGCCAAAGGCAGCAACAGCAGCAATGCCAGGAAGCAGCGTTGGAGGGCAGTGGGCATACACAATGTCCTGATCATGCGGGGACAGTGTGGGAGGGGGTTTGCCCCCGATTGCAGTGTGTCAGTTGATGAATATAGGTCTGACACTCCGCTATCGGGGGCAAGCCCCCTCCCACATTTTTAGCCTGTGGTGGGGCTTCAGTTGCTCTTCACGGCGTAGTCTGGTTTTTTGTCATTGCCCGGAATGTACGGGCTCCACGGCTGGGCGCGGATCGGCGCTTCGGTCTGCCACACCACCGAGAACTGCCCGTCGGCCTGGATCTCGCCGATCATCACCGGCTTGTGCAGGTGGTGGTTGGTCTTGTCCATGGTCAGGGTGAAGCCCGACGGCGCGGCGAAGGTCTGGCCGGCCAGGGCTTCACGCACTTTGTCGACGTCGGTGGACTTGGCTTTCTCCGCCGCCTGGGCCCACATATGGATGCCCACATAGGTGGCTTCCATCGGGTCGTTGGTCACGGCTTTGTCCGCGCCCGGCAGGTTGTGTTTCTTGGCGTAGGCTTTCCAGTCGGCGACGAATTTCTGGTTCACCGGGTTCTCCACCGACTGGAAGTAGTTCCACGCCGCCAGGTTGCCCACCAGCGGCTTGGTGTCGATGCCGCGCAGTTCTTCTTCACCCACGGAGAATGCCACCACCGGTACATCGGTTGCCTTCAGGCCCTGGTTGGCCAGTTCCTTGTAGAACGGCACATTGGAGTCGCCATTCACGGTGGAAATCACTGCGGTCTTGCCGCCGGCGGAGAACTTCTTGATGTTGGCGACGATGGTCTGGTAATCGCTGTGGCCGAACGGGGTGTAGACCTCTTCGATGTCCTTGTCCGCCACGCCTTTGGCATGCAGGAACGAGCGCAGGATCTTGTTGGTGGTGCGCGGGTACACGTAGTCGGTGCCGAGCAGGAAGAAACGCTTGGCGCTGCCGCCTTCCTCGCTCATCAAATATTCAACCGCCGGGATCGCCTGCTGGTTGGGTGCCGCACCGGTATAGAACACGTTCGGCGACATTTCCTCGCCTTCGTATTGCACCGGGTAGAACAGCAGGCCATTGAGTTCTTCGAACACCGGCAATACCGATTTGCGCGACACCGAGGTCCAGCAGCCGAACACCACCGCGACCTTGTCCTGGGTCAGCAACTGCCGGCCTTTTTCCGCGAACAGCGGCCAGTTGGACGCCGGGTCCACCACCACCGGCTCAAGCATCTTGCCGTTCACACCGCCCTTGGCGTTGATCTCGTCGATGGTCATCAGCGCCATGTCTTTAAGCGAGGTTTCGGAGATCGCCATGGTCCCGGACAACGAGTGCAGGATGCCGACCTTGATGGTCTCGGCGGCCTGCACGGTCCAGGTCAAGCCCATGGCCGCAATGGATGCCGACAGGGTGAATGCCTTGATCAAACTGCGACGCTTCATAGTGCGATCTCCGTGAACTCAACAAGGGGGTGAGGGACAAGTTGAGCAGGGGATTGCAAGCGCTGTGCCGAGTCGCCAAACCCCATGAAATGCCTGGTTTGCCCGCGCTTTTGCAGGCGTGACGCACCAGAAAATGGCAGGCGCAAGTGTCGGTGCGTGGCGGTGCGCTACAACGGGGCGTGCTCAGCGCCTGCGCATCAAGCCGATAAAAAACAGACCGCCGATGGCCGCCGTTGCTACGCCAATCGGCAGGTCTTCGGGGGCGATCAGGGTGCGTGCCGCAACATCCACCCACACCAGGAACACACTGCCCAGCAGCACGCACACCGGCAGCAAGCGCCGGTGCTCGGCTCCTACCAGGCGCCGTGCGATGTGCGGCACCATCAGGCCGACAAAGCCGATGGAGCCGCTGATCGACACCAGCACGCCGGTCATCAGCGACGCGATCAAAAACACCTTGAGCCGCACGTTGCGTGCGTTCAGGCCCAGAGTCACGGCGGTCTGTTCGCCGGCCATCAGGGCATTGAGCGTGCGCGCCATGCCCGATAGCAGGGCCAACCCAAGCACCACCGTGGCGGCGGGAATCGCCAGCAGTTCCCAGCGCGCCAGCCCCAGGCCGCCGAGCATCCAGAACATCACCGCTGAGGCGGCGCGGTGGTCGCCCATGAACAGCAGCAGGTTGGCCACCGCCATCATCACGAATGACACCGCCACGCCGCACAGCAGCAGGCGATCACTTTCCAGGCGGCCATTGCGACTGGCCACGGCCAGCACCACCAGCATGCTCAGCAGCGCGCCGATGAAGGCCGCAATGGGCAGGGTCAGCAGGCCGATGACTTCGCCCACATGCAGCACCACGATCACCGCGCCGAGGGTGGCGCCGGAGGTCACGCCGAGCAAATGTGGGTCGGCCAACGGGTTACGCGTCACGGCCTGCAACACCGCGCCGATCAACGCCAGCCCGGCGCCCACCAGGGCACCGAGCAGCATGCGCGGCACGCGGATCAGCCAGACGATATGTTCCTGGCCCGCGCTCCAATCCACTTCACCGATGCCGCACGTCTTGTGCAGCAGGATCCGCCACACCACGTCCACGGGCACCCGCGCCGAGCCGAACCCCAGCGAGATCACGCAGGAGATCAGCAAAAACGCGCCCAGGGCACTCAGCAGCAAGGCGTAGCGACGGTCGATCATTCGCCGTGGAACCCCTTGGCCAGGGCTTGCACCGCCAGCACGTTGTCGATACCCGGCGTGGCCTGCACGTACGGGATCACGATAAAGCGCTGGTTCCTGATGGCGTCCACCGATTGCAGGGCCGGGTTATCGAGCAGAAATTGCTCTTTCTGTTTGGCCGTGATTTCGCTGTAGTCGACGATCACGATCACCTGCGGGTTGCGTTCCACCACGGTTTCCCAGTTGACCCGGGTCCAGCTGGCGTCGACGTTGTCGAGGATATTGCGCCCGCCAGCGGCGTCGATTAACGCGTGTGGCATGCCCAGGCGTCCTGACGTCATGGCGCGGTCTTCGCCGCTGTCGTAAAGAAACACCCGTGGCTTGTCGGCGGGCAGGTCTTTTTGTACCTCGGCCACCTGCGCCTGCATCTGGGCGATCAGCGCGTTGGCACGGTCTTGTACGTCGAAGATCTTGCCCAGGTTGCGCAGGTCGTTATAGGTGTCTTCGAGTGTGGCAGCGGGGCGCTTCATCACGAACGCACACGACTCGGTCAGCTCATACACGTTGATACCCAAGGGTTGCAGGGTGTGCGGCGTGAGGTCGCCGCCCACGCGCATGCCGTAGTCCCAACCGGCGAAGAAGAAATCCACGTTGGCATTGAGCAAGGTTTCCACTGATGGGTACTTGCTCGCCAGCTCCGGCAGGCCGTCGAGGATCGCGGCCATGTCCGGCGGCACTGACTTCCAGCCCGTCACGCCGCTGTAGCCGGCCATGTGTGGCTTGAGGCCCAGGGCGAGCATCATCTGGGTCATGTTGATGTCGTGGCTGACCGCGTGTTGCGGGGCTTGCTGGAAGGTCACGTCGCGGTTGCAGCTCTTGATGGTCAGCGGGTAGTGGGTGGCTTCGGCGAGCGCTTGGGCAGTGGCGAACATCAGGGCGAGAGACAGCAGGGCGCGCAGGATCATGGTTGGGTTATCCAGGTGATTCGGGGGTAGCCGGACAAGGGATGGGTGTCGATCAGGGCTTGGACGCCAAACACGTCGCGCAGCAACGCGGCGGTCAGCACTTCATGGGGCGTACCGCTGGCGACGATGCGCCCATGATGGATCACGTACAGGCGATCACAGAACGCGGCGGCCAGGTTCAGGTCGTGGATGCTCGCCAGGGTGCCGATGTTCAACTGCTTGACCAGCCTTAACAGCTCCAGCTGATAGCGCGGGTCGAGGTGGTTGGTCGGCTCATCGAGGATCAGCAGTTGCGGTTGCTGGGCCAGGGCGCGAGCCAGGATGACGCGCTGCTTTTCACCGCCCGAGAGGGTGGCGAACGCATGGTCTGCGAAACCCTGCATCCCCACCGACTGCAGTGCGTTGCGGATCAGTTGCTGGTCGTGCTGGGTGTCGCTGTCGAACAAACCCTTGTGGGGCGTGCGGCCCATGGCGACCACTTCATCCACGCGCAAGCCGAACGCGTCGGGGAATTCCTGCAGCACCACCGCGATGCGTCGCGCACACCACTTGGCGCTTTGCTTCCAGACGTTCTGGTGCTCAAGCATTACCTCGCCGCGCTCCGGCCGGGTGAATCGATAGGCGCAACGCAACAGGCTGGTCTTGCCGCTGCCGTTAGGCCCGATCAGGCCGACAAACTCCCCGGCAGCGACCTGCAGGCCGGCGTCACGCAGTTGGAACCGGTGAAGGCAGTGGTCGTGGCCGGGTGGAGTCCAGGCCAGGTCGGTGAGGGTGAGCGAGGTCATTAAAAGGTGTAGTCGGCAGTAATGAACATGGAACGAGGTACACCCAGAATCCACTGCTGCCCATCGTTGTACTGGCTGACTGCGTAAGTGCGATCGAACAGGTTGTTGAGTTGCAGGCCCAGTGTGGTGTTGCGCATGGCGTTCCACGACAGCGTTGCATCGACCACGGTGTAGCTCGGCAACTCGTTCTGGTTGGCCATGTCGGCATACCGTGCATCGACATAACGCACACCGGCACCGGCACGCACGTTGTCGGTCACGGCCTTGCTCAGCCACAGGTTGGCGGTGCGGCGCGGCACGTCCACTGGGCGGTTGCCGTCGCGCGACACCTGCACGCCGCCGACGTCCTGTTTGAAGTCGTCATACTGCGCTCGCACGATGGCGGCGTTGGCTTGCAACTGCCAGGCGTGAGGCAGTTGCAGGTCGAGGCTGGCCTCCAGGCCGTTGGAAGATTGTTGGCCGACTTGCTGTTTGAACCCCGGGACGCCCGGCACGTCCGTCAGAAGCTTATCCTTGACGATGTGGTAGGCCGCCAGGGTCCATTCACCCCGTGCGTCCCAGAATGCTTGCTTGATACCGACCTCGGTCTGCCTGGCGCTGGACAGGTCGAACTGCTGCTGGCTCGGGCTCAGGGAAATCAGCCCGCCGACGCCGTCGGTGCTGGTGGCGTACTGGCCGTAGACCGAAGTCTGCGGGGTGATCGCGTAGACCAGGCCGGCTTTCCAGTTATTGCCGGTGAGGGTTTTGTCGGATTGGCCACCGGTGCGCAGATCGTCGCGGTCGATGTGCGCGTAGTCGCGGCGGACGCCGGTGACCAGCGCGAGTTTATCCGTGAGTTGCAGGCGGTTTTCCGCGAAGCCGGCCACCGTCCTGGTGGTGGTGGCGAACACCGGTTTGAACGGGTCCTGGCTGGCAAATGGCGCAGGCGCCGGGTGATACAGGTCGACGGCTTGGCCGGTTTGCGCCACGTCATTAAACGGCGTGTTGCTCGCCAGGCGGAAGCGGATGCGGTTGTATTCCACGCCTGCCACGGTCTGGCTGTCGAGGCCGAACAGGGTGTGCTTGAAGGTGAAGGTCTGGCGGTCGCCCACCTGTTCCTGATCGTGCTTGATCCCGAAGTTGCCGCTGCGGGTCAGTTGGCCGTTGGTGAAGTTGTAGTTCTCGGCGTTCTGCCAGCGACGCTGGTTTTTCAGGTAGTACAGCTCGTTGGTGGCGCTGACGTTATCGCTCGGTTGCCACTCGCTGGTCAGGCGTGTCCACTGGTCGTTGTAGTGCTGGGTGTCGTTGCTGACGTTGTAGTTCTTGTCGCGCAGGCCCTTGTGCAACTGGCCGTTGATCAGGGGCGTGCCGAAGTAGTTTTGTGGGCGCTGGTCGCCGTAGTCACTGGCCAGGGTGAAGCTCAGGTTGTCGGCCGCCTGCCAGCGCAGGGCGCCGCTGATGAAGTCGCTGCTGGCGTCGCCACGGTCGATGAAACCGTTGCTGCGCAGGCGGTTGAGGTTCAGGCGGTAGCTCAGGGTATCGGTCAGTGAGCCGCCACTGTCCAGGGCTTGTTGCTGGCGGTCGTAGGAACCGTAGCCGAGGCGGATGCGGTTTTCGATCGCGCCCGCGAAAGGCTTTTTCGGGACCGTATTGACCACCGCGCCGGTAGCGCCTTCGCCGTACAGCACCGAGGCCGGGCCGCGCAGCACGTCCACCCGTTCCACCGCCCAGGTGTCCACCGGGAAGGTCGAGGTGCCCATGCCGGTGTACATGCGGTTACCGTCGTACAGTTGCATCACCGAGCTTTGGCCGGTAAAGCCACGGGCTTGCAGCGAGGTGCCACCGTCGCCCGGGGTGCCGGTGCGGGTGATGCCGGTGGCGCGGGAGATGGCGTCCTGCACGCTGGCGTCGCCACGTGCTCGGATCTGCGCGCCGGTCTGGCTTTCTACGCTGCCGGGAGTTTGCAGCGCCGTCAGGTTCAGGCGCGAACCGGCGGTAGTCGGCGTATTGAGCTCGACGCGTTCGTTATCGACTGCCGGTGCCGTGATGGCGCTCTCGGGCAGGGTCATGGCCTGGGCGTTGGTATGCAGGGCGAGCAGGCACAGGCCGCACGCTAGGGAGTTGTTCATCGGTCGATTCAATCGCTTCTTGAAGGGGGGCTCGCCGCAGGGCGCGGCGAGCAACGATAACGCAGAAAGTGTTATAAGTTAACACTTATTGGCTGCGCGACAACAGTCGCGCAAGGCTACACAAGCCCGCAGCGTCGGGCATCTCGCCTGTTTCATGCTTAACCTGAGGCAGATTCACCTTGGGCAAAAAAGCGTGACAGCACCAGGCGATCCAGCGCCCACACCAGAATCAACGATGCGCCCACCAACGGGAAAATGATCGCCAGCCCGAGCATGATCACCATCGCGGTTTTCCACTTCGGCACGTCATGACGCGGCGGCGGCACACCCAGCCCGCCCTGTGGCCGACGCTTCCACCAGATCACCACGCCACTCACCGCACTGAGCAGAATCATCAGGCAGATCACCAGCACGATCAGTTGATTGATCCAGCCGAACATCTTGCCTTCGTGCAACATCACGCCGGTCTCGGTGGCGCGTGCGACCAGGTTGTAATGCTCCCAACGCACATCGGCCAGGACCTTGCCGGTGTACTGGTCTACATGCAGGGTGGCGTCATTGCGCGGGTCGTTGGCGAACACCGCGACGGTGAATACCCCCGTGGCGGTGGTGGGGAAGGTGATGCTGTAGCCGGGCTCGACCCTGCGCGCATTGGCCAGGTCGACCACCTGTTGCAGGCGCACGGTCGGCGTGGCGGGGCCTGCATGCATGGCGCCGTGGTTCATGTGTTCGGCGTGGTCGCCGGACATCGGCATCGGCGTGTTTTCCAGGGCCCAGGGCACGGTCTGTTGGGTGGCCGTGTTGAGCACGCGTGCCTGCTGGTCGGACTGCGGCACGTTGTTCCACATCGCCGCCGGAAAAGTGTTCCACAGCGCGGCGTATTGCTTGCCCCAGAAGCCCGTCCAGGTCATGCCGCTGAGCAGCATCACCAGCAAAAACGCTGCGCCCCAGAAACCGGCGACGGCGTGCAGGTCGCGCCAGAACACGCGGCCACGGCGGTTGAGTCGGGGCCACAATATGCCGGCCGATGACTTGCCGCGCGGCCACCACAGGTACAGGCCTGACACCACGAGCATTACGCCCCAGCCGGCGGCGAGCTCTATCAGGCGATCACCGGTGGTGCCGATCATCAACTCGCCGTGCAGGGCGCGGGCGATGGCTTGCAGGTTGTATTTGGCGTCCTGCTCACCCAGGACGGTGCCGCGATACGGGTCGACGAATACGCTGATTTCGCGGCCCTGGTTATGCATCACAAACTGTGCGCTGCTGGTGGCATTGGCAGGCGGCAGGTACTTGCTGATCGCAGCCTGGGGGTAGGCGGCTCTGGCGCGTTGCAGCTGCTCGTCGGCGCTCAGCGCGTGTTCGGCGGCGGGAACGCTGAGCAGGTGGCCGTACAGCAACGGGTCGAGCTGGGGTTTGAACAGGTAGATGATGCCGGTCAGGGCCAGCAGCACCATGAAGGGGGCGACGAAGAGACCGGCGTAGAAGTGCCAGCGCCAGGCCAGGTTGTAGAAGGAAACTTTTTGTTGAGTGCTCATCAGGGCTCCGCAAGGCTTTTGATTTTTTGTGTCAGTTACACCGCTATCGGGGGCAAGCCCCCTCCCACATTGGATTGGGTTCACATAGTTGGATTTGGGAACCCGGTCAAGTGTGGGAGGGGGGCTTGCCCCCGATGCTGTTAGAAGCTCATATCCAACTTGGTCCAGAGCGTACGCCCCGGTTCCTTGATGGCCTGCGGGTCGCTTGCCGGGTAACCGAACCCGGCATTCCCCGCCAGGTTCAAATGCTCGGCGTATGCCTTGCCAAACAGGTTGTCGACCCCGCTGCTGACCTTGAAGTGCTTGTTGATGCGGTACGCGGCATTGAGCGAGAACACGCCAAAACCGCCGCTTGTGTCGTAGTCCTTGCCGACCACGTTGCCCTTGTTCGGGTCGATGCGGTTCTGCGCCGCGACCACGCGCCACAACGCGCCGGCACTCCAATCGTCCTGGCTGTAGGTCAGGCCCAGGCGCGCATCCAGCGGCGGCATCTGCGGCAGGGCTTTGCCGTCGCTGCTGTTCTTGCCCCAGGCGTAGGCCAGGCTGGCATCGGCTTTCCAGTGAGTGGTCAGCTTGTACGCCGCGCCCAGTTCACCGCCCATGATGCGTGCGTCGACATTGCGTGCCTGGGAGGTGGTGCCCATCATGCCGGGCCGGTAGTCGAACAGGATGAAGTCGCGCACCTGGCCGACATAAGCCGAGGCCCAGGCGTCAAGGTTGGCGGTTTTGTATTGCGCGCCAACATCCAGCTGGGTGGTCTTCTCCGGCTTAACGCCGTCGAAGGCATTCACCGAGCCGGCCGCGCCGGTGTTGGGGGAGAACAGTTCCCAGTAGTCCGGGAAGCGTTCAGCGTGACCCAGGCCCGCATAAACGGTAGTGGGCGTGTCCGCAAGATCATGCTCAAAGCGCACGAAGCCCGAGGGCAAGGTGTCTGCGCGGGTGGCGTCGGCGCTGGGGTTGGCACGGCTCATCATTGCCGAGCCGGTGCGTTGGCGAAAATCCCTGGCCGAGGCGCGGTCCAGGCGGGCGCCGGTGATCAGGCGGTCAGTGTCGGCGGCGTACCAGGTCAGTTCACCGAACACGCCGTAGTTGTGAAAGTTGGCGTCCTTGCTGCGCGGCAGGTCCTTGTAGGTGTCGATGCCCATGCTGCTGCGCGCGCGGTGTTCGTTGGTCTGTGCGTCCAGGCCGCCGATCAGTTGCACATCGGCCCAGCGCCAGGTCGCCTTGATCCGCCCACCGATGGTGCGCCGATCGACGTTGGAGGCCATGGGCCCGGCCATCATGCCGGTGCCCGAGGGGACGCGCAGGCTGTAGTTGTCCATGACGTGGTCGGCGTAGTTGTAGTAGACCTGGGCCTCGACCTTGTCCAGCACCTCGCCGATGTTGGATTTTTCCATGCGCAGGCCGAGGCTTTCGCGCAGGAACTGCGAGCCGTCCATGCCGCGCCCGGCATAGCGCGCTTCGCCATCGCCACGGCCGGCGGTGAGTTCCAGCAGGGTGTCGGCGTCGGGGGTGAAACCGACGGCCACATCGCCATTCCACTTGTCATAACGCGAGGCCACGCGGTCGTTGTTGCCGTCCTTGTAGTCGTCGGCATGGGCCTGGTTGCCGATCACCCGCACATAGCCCAACGGCCCTCCGGCAGCGGCATCGATGACCTTGTCGAAACGCCCGTTGGAGCCGGCCAGCACACTGGCATTGACCCGGGTACCCAGCTCGCCGAACTGCTCGGGCTCGCGCTCGAACAGGATCGTACCGGCTGACGCGCCGGGGCCCCAGAGCACGGTTTGCGGGCCTTTGATCACGGTGAGCTTGTCGTAGGTTTCCGGCGAGATATACGAGGTGGGCGCATCCATGCGGCCCGGGCAGGCGCCGAGCATCATGCCGCCGTTGGTAAGGATATTCAGGCGCGAACCGAACATGCCGCGCAACACCGGGTCACCGTTGGTGCCGCCGTTGCGCACCAGGGCGAAGCCGGGGATGGTCTTGAGGTAATCGCCGCCATCGCTGGCGGGCACCGGCTGGCGTGGATCTTTGGGGTTGGTGACAACGGTGAGCGGCGAGCTGGGGGCGATCGCAGTGACGACCGTGGGGCTCAGCTCGTGTTCATCAGCATGGGCGTGTGGCGCAAGCAGCGCGCCGCACAGAACGGCGAAAACCGGGGCAGCGCCCAATCGGGTGTCAGCAGAAAACCTGGACATGAAAAATTCCATCAATCAGTCGTAAACAACACGGCCAGCAGCCTGCGGCTGTCTGTTTGAAGTCGGCCGGGGTGAAGTAGCGCGGTGAAGGGCTTACGACGCGATGGGCGGCGCACGACTGCGCGCGCCGGGGAAGATGCTCTGCCGGGCATGACCCAGGCGCGGGGTGGGAATGAGCGCGTTGGCGGGCGGCGGGGTGCCGAGGGTGATGTAGGAGACGCTGCCGGGCAGGGCGGGGCAACTGAACAGCAGGCTGCAATAGCCGCATTTTTCCCAGAGGACATGATGTTCGTCGGGGGCTTTGCTCGGCTTGGGCTCGCCGTGGCACGCGGGCATGTCCATGGACATACCGGCGTGATGATTCATCGGCATCGCCTGGGAAATCAGCGGACCGATAAAGATCATCAACATGGCGAACAGGCTGACCCAACTGCCGCGCATCAAGCGGCGGCGTGGAGACAACCTGGCGCTGCGGGCGCCCATCGGGGGAGTCCTACTGGGCGTGCTTATGCTCGTGAGCGGTCATCGGCGGCGACTTCTGAACCGATACGTTCACCTCGACCTTGCCGGCTTTTTCAAACGTCAGGGTCAGTGGGAATTGCTTGCCATCGGCCAACAGGCTGCGGTCCTTGAGGCCCAGCAGCATCACGTGATAGGCCATCGGCGCGAACGTCAGTTCGCCCTTGGCCGGTACGGCAACGCTGGGCACTTGCTGCATCTTCATCAGGTCGCCCTGCATCACATGCTCGTGCAGCTCGGCTTTTTCGGCCACGCTGGTTTCAACGCCAAGCAGGCGATCCGGGGCAGTCCCGGTGTTATGAATAACAAAGTACGCGGCGACGGTGGGCGCATTCGGTGGCAACTCCTGGGACCAGGGGTCGCTGACCAACAGGTCACCGGCCTTGTAGTCCTCGGCATTGGCAGCACTGAACACCGGCAGCAGCAACGCCGCCAGAAGCAGGGAAGATTTGAGCATGGCAGTTCTCCGGAACGGTTCTGAACGCAGTTCACTTGCGAAGAAGATCAGACCGTTGGAGAAGCGCGGGGATTGAGGCTCGGCCATTGCCGGCGCGGGGCGGGATTGCGCAACACGCGCGGCGGCAGGCTTTGCAGCGCTTGCTGGCGCGTCACATACAACTGCGGCGCATGCCCCGGCAACGCCACCCACGGCGCCGAGCCCGAGCAACACCAGCAATGCTGCATGGCGGAGTGATCGTCCGGCGCTGCCGGGATTTCCAACTGGCCCAGGGCAATGGCCTGCAGGCTGGCGCCATTGGACGAACAGAACCCACCCAACAGCAGGCGCTTGACCGGGTCATCGGTCTGCTGCATCGCACTGGCCAGCGGCATGGCAAACGCATTGAACAGCACTGCAAGGCAGGCGATCCAGGCAATTGCAAAGCGTTGACGGGCCATGGCGGATAATCCGTAGGGTTAAACGATCAGGCGGGTATTTAGCCTGATCGGGGGAGATAAGTAAAAACGCGTGGTGTGGTTTGGTGTCGCAGTGTCGGGTTTGAGGATAGACGGGGAATTGAGTGGGTGCCGAACTTCAAGGCTGCGCAGGTCAACTGTGGGAGGGAGCTTGCTCCCGAGTGCGGAGGATCAGCCAGAAAATCAGTGACTGACGCACCGCTATCGGGGGCAAGCCCCCTCCCACATTGCCTGTAGCACCGCTGATGCTGGTTGTTGTACCAATTATGCAGCGGGAACTCCGTGCACCTGCATGTCGACACCTAAGGCTTTTCTGATCACTGCAAAAATCGCGGCGAGGTTATCCATGCTTGGGTTACCGCTGGCTGAGAGCATTCGGTGCAGGCTTTTACTCGGTTTGGCAGTTTCTTTCGCAAGTCCTTCAAAACCCACCGTGGCGTTGACCAAATCACGCAGAATCACGCGGGAAACTTCCGGCTCACCGTTGAGAAACAGCGTAGCGGCCTCGTCGAGAAGAGCTTGGGCAAATGCAGGGTCGCGCTGGGCACGTTCAGCGATGGTGTGCTTGTAGCTACGGGTTAACGCCATGCTGGTTACCTCTTTTGTTTCAATTTCTTGTGACGCTGATGCTCATTGATCAGCGACTTAACGACTTTTATATCGCGCTTTTGACTGGACTTGTCCCCGCCACCGAACAGGATGATTAATCGTAGGCCTTCCTGTATCAGATAGATTCTCAGGCCTGGCCCCCAATCGATGCGGTATTCACCGAACCCGTCGCACCACTTGATGTTGCTGGTGTTGCCCATTTCAAGTCGAACCAGAGCGGTCGTAACTCTGGTTGCCGCCGGCACACTCAAGGATGAAAACCACTCATCGAACGGGCTGGACAGGTTGTCACGTCGGTATTCTTCAATCTCGATCATTCGCCGTTCTGAAGGTAACAAATAGGTTACTTATCAAGCAAGCGAGAGATCCTGACTTATCGAATGAAATTTGCCAACGCGATGAGTGTTTCTTCAGGCGACAAGAGTTCACGGTCTACATGAGCCAACACCGGCCGCTTCAACACCAACACCGGCACCCCACATTCCCGCGCCACTTCCAGCTTCGGTTCGGTGGCGGTGCTGCCGCTGTTCTTGCTGATCAGCACATCAATCCGGCGTCGTTCGAATAACGCCCGCTCATCCTCGATCAGAAACGGCCCGCGTGCGCCGATCACTTCACAGCGCTCATTGCCCGGGTACACGTCCAGCGCGCGCAATGTCCAGAACTGGTCGGCGGGGATTTCATCGAGATGCTGCAAGGGTTCGCGACCCAAGGTGAACAGCGGGCGCTTGAAGGGCTTCAACGCTTGGATCAGCTCAGCCCAGTCAGACACTTCGCGCCAATCATCCCCGGCCTGCGGCTGCCACGCCGGACGTCGCAATGCCCAGCACGGCACAGCGCACAACCGTGCAGCCCGGGCCGCGTTGTGGCTGATCTGCGCTGCGTACGGATGGGTGGCATCGAGGATCAGGCTGATGCGTTCATCGCGAACAAACTGCGCCAACCCTTCAGCGCCTCCATAACCGCCGACGCGCACCTGGCAGGTCAGGTCGGTCGGCACGCGGCCCACGCCGGCCAAACTGTAGATATGCTCCGGCCCCAGGGTGCGGGCAATGGCCAGCGCTTCCGTCACGCCGCCCAGCAACAGAATCCTGTTCATAGCGGCTTGATCACTTCCAGCAGCGTGATCGGCAACGCCTGGCGCCAGGTGTCGAACTCGCCCAGTGGCTGCGCCTGGGCGACATGGATGCGGGTCAGTTCGCCGCCGTGCTCGGCGCGCCAGTTCATCAAGGTCATTTCGCTTTGCAGGGTCACGGCGTTGGCGACAAGGCGCCCGCCGGGGCGCAGGTGTTGCCAGCAGGTGTCGAGCACGCCGTCGCGGGTGACGCCGCCGCCGATGAAGATGGCGTCGGGTACCGGCAGGCCGTGCAACGCGTCCGGAGCTTTGCCGCGAATCAGGTGCAGGCCGGGCACGCCGAGGGCGTCGCGATTGTGTTCGATCAGGCCTTGGCGGCCCGGGTCGTGCTCGATCGCCAGGGCACGGCAGCTGGGGTGCGTGCGCATCCATTCGATGCCGATGGAACCGCTGCCCGCGCCCACATCCCACAGCAGTTCGCCGGGCATCGGGGCGAGGCGGGCGAGGGTCATGGCGCGCACATCGCGTTTGGTCAGTTGACCGTCGTGCTGGAACGCCGAGTCCGGCAGGCCTGCCAGGCGCGACAAGGGCGGCGTGTCGCTGCAGGCCAGGCAATCGATGGCGACCAGGTTCAGATCGGCAGTGCCGAGGTGATGCCAGTCTGCGGCCAGGCCGTCCAAGCGCCGCTCGTTCGCGCCGCCCAAGTGTTCAAACACCGTCAATCGGCTGGGCCCGAACCCTGCCTGCGTCAATAACGCGGCAATCAACGCAGGGCTGCCACCATCATTGCTCAGCACCAGCAAGCGCACACCGCTGGCCAGGTGCGCGTTGATTGCCGCGAAGGGGCGGGACACCACGGACACCGTCACCACGTCCTGCAACGGCCAGCCCAAACGCGCCGCCGCCAGGGACACCGACGACGGCGCCGGTATAACCAGCAGCTCATCCGCCGCAATCTGGCGCGCCAGACTGGCGCCGACGCCATAGAACATCGGGTCACCACTGGCCAATACGCACACAGGCTCCCCACGCCGTGACAACACCGGCTCCAGGGAAAACGGGCTCGGCCACGCCTGGCGCTCGCCACTGATACACAATGGCAACAGGTCCAACTGGCGTTGGCCGCCTATAATCCGCGTAGCGCGCAACAGGGCGTGCCGGGCATTCCTGCCCAGGCCCTTGAAGCCGTCTTCACCGATGCCTACAACCGTCAGCCAGGGCGACATAGCAATTCCTTGAACGACATCCGACGGGCAGGCTTTTCATGCCGCCGGACAAAGCAGGCATAATACCGCGCCTTTACCCGTCAACCGGTAGCCCCGTGAACCCAACGCCCGCTGTAAATACCTTGCGCCCCTCGGCCTGTCCGGGGTTGCTGCGTATTGTCCAGGCGTTGGACGGCGGTATCTGTCGGGTCAAACTGGCCGGTGGTTCGCTTACCGCGGCCCAGGCCAACGCCGTGGCGGATGCTGCCCAGGCGTACGCGGGCGGGGTGATCGAGGCGACCAACCGCGCCAACCTGCAGATTCGCGGGATCGGCGCCGAGCAGGACGCCTTGATCGCAATGCTGCTGGCGGCCGGCCTCGGCCCGAGCAACGCGGCCGGTGATGACGTGCGCAACCTGATGCTCAGCCCCAGCGCCGGCATCGATCCGCAGATGCTGTTCGACACCCGCCCGCTGGCCGCGCAGATTCTCGCCACGTTGGACAGTCATCCGCGTTTTCATCAGTTGTCGGCCAAGTTCGCCGTGCAGCTGGACGGCGGTGAAGCCCTGGCGATGCTCGAGCATCACCATGACCTGTGGCTGTCGGCGTTTGTGCGCGAGGGGCAAACGCTGCTGGCGTTCGGCCTGGCCGGCTGCCCCGGCCTGAATGCGCCCGTGGCGGCCGTGCCGCTGGACCAGGGCCATGCGCTGGTGGTGGCGGTGCTGGAGGCCTTTCTCGACCTGGCGACGCCCGAGCAAACGCGCATGCGTCATCTGGCTGTGGATAAGTTATTGAGCCGCCTGAGCCTGCCGCTGCTGTCGGCCCAGGGCTTCAAACGCCCGGCCGGTGGTGCGCTGCTGCACATCGGAAGTTATCCCCAGCCCCGGAAGAATCAGTTCTACGTAGCGGCAGTCGCGCCTCTGGGCCGTCTGGATTCGCAGATGCTCCAGGGCGCCGCGCAACTGGCCTGCGAGTACGGCGATGGCACGTTGCGCTTCACGCCCTGGCAAGGCGTGCTGCTGCCCAACATAGAACGCCCTGGCGCCGTCACCGACCGCTTGGGGCAACTGGGCTTTCTCTGTTCAATCGAGCAACCCCTTGCGCGCATGATTGCCTGCACCGGTTCCAGCGGTTGCGGCAAGGGCCTGGCCGATACCAAGGCCGACGCAGTGCAATTGGCCACCCTGCAACCCGGCGTGGAGGTGCACCTGTCCGGTTGCCCGCGCTCCTGCGCCGCCGCGCACACCGCGCCGGTCACCTTGCTGGCGGTGAGTCCCGGCCATTACGACCTCTATTTTCGCGACGCCGCCCATCCAGGTTTTGGCCGGCTGCACGCGCGCACTCTTTCCATTGAAGCGGCGGGCGCCCTGTTACGCGCTCGCCCACGGAGCAACATCGATGATTGATTACATCCGCGACGGTCAGGAGATCTATCGCAACTCCTTCGCCATTATTCGCGCGGAAGCCAACCTGGACCGCATCCCGGCCGATCTGGAAAAACTTGCGGTGCGGGTGATTCATGCCTGCGGCATGGTCGAGGCGATCGACGGCCTGCAATTCTCCGAAGGCGCAGGCAAGGCCGGGCGCGATGCGCTCGCGGCGGGCGCACCGATTTTATGCGATGCGCGGATGGTCTCCGAAGGCGTGACCCGCGCGCGCCTGCCGGCCAATAACGCGGTGATCTGCACCCTGCGTGATGACAGCGTGCCTGAGCTGGCGCGGGAGTTGGGCAACACCCGTTCCGCTGCCGCCCTGGAGCTGTGGCGCCCGCACCTGGCAGGCAGCGTGGTGGTGATCGGCAACGCGCCGACTGCCTTGTTCTACCTGCTGGAAATGCTCGACGCCGGCGCGCCGAAACCGGCGTTGATCCTCGGCTTCCCGGTGGGCTTTGTCGGCGCCGCCGAATCCAAGGCGATGCTTGCCGCCGACAGCCGTGGCGTGCCGTTCGTGATCATGCAGGGCCGTCTGGGCGGCAGTGCCATGGCCGCCGCCGCCGTCAATGCGCTCGCCACGGAGGTCGAATAATGCACCCACGCGGACGTCTGATCGGCCTGGGCGTGGGCCCCGGCGATCCGGAGCTGATCACCCTCAAGGCCCTGCGCCTGCTGCGCGAGTCGCCCGTGGTGGCGTACTTCGTGGCCAAGGGCAAGAAGGGCAATGCGTTCGGCATCATCGAGGACCATCTGGTGCCGCAACAAACCCTGATGCCCCTGGTGTACCCGGTGACCACCGAGGCGCTGCCGGCGCCGCTGTCCTATGAGCAAGTGATCAGCGACTTCTACGACACCGCCAGCGTCGATGTGGCGGCGCACCTGGATGCGGGTCGCGATGTGGCGGTGATCTGTGAAGGCGACCCGTTCTTCTACGGCTCCTATATGTACCTGCATGACCGCCTTGCCGAGCGCTATGAAGCGCAGGTCATCCCGGGCGTGTGTTCGATGCTGGGCGGCGCTTCGGTGTTGGGTGCGCCGCTGGTGTATCGCAACCAGAGCCTGTCGGTGCTGTCGGGGGTGTTGCCGCACGACGACCTCAAGCGCCGGCTGGCGGACGCTGACGCGGCGGTGATCATGAAGTTGGGGCGCAACTTCCACAAGGTGCGCCAAGTGTTGGAGGAACTCGGTCTGGCCGGGCGTGCGCTGTACGTGGAACGCGCCACCATGGCCAATCAGAAAATCGTGCCGCTGGACCAGGTGGAGCCGATGTCGTCACCGTATTTTTCCTTGATCATCGTGCCCGGTGAACGGTGGCAAGGTTGATGAGCCCGGCGATTGTCATTCTGGGCCAGGGCAGCCTGGCGACTGCGCGCAGGATCCAGCAGCTTTACCCGGCGGCGCAGATCCATGGCCTGACCGGTCGGGTCGACGGCGCGGACCAGGTCTACAGCGAATTCGGCGCCACACTGCGCCAGCTCTACCAACAGGGAACACCGCTGATTGCGCTGTGCGCCGCCGGCATCGTCATCCGTACCCTCGCGCCGCTGCTGCTCGAAAAAGGTGAGGAGCCGGCCGTGCTGGCCGTTGCCGAAGACGGCAGCGCCGTGGTGCCCCTGCTGGGCGGGCTGGGCGGTGTGAATGTGATGGCGCGGGAGATTGCCGCCGCGTTGGGGGTGGCGGCGGCGATCACCACCAGCGGCGAATTGCGCTTCGGCACCTGCCTGCTCAACCCGCCCAGGGGCTATGAGTTGGCGGACCTGGAGTTGGGCAAGCGCTTCGTCTCGGACCTGCTCGCCGGTGAAAGCGTGCGCATTGAAGGCGAAGCGCCCTGGCTGGCGCAGGCCAACTTGCCACAGGCCGCACAGGCGCGCCTGGCGATTCATGTGGGCAGTGCCGAGCGCGTGCCGGCCGCCAACGAATTAGTGATTTATCCGAAAACCGTCTGCGCCATCTGCAAGCCGGGCGCGCAGCTGGCCGCCCGTGTGCGCACCGCCTTGCATGAGGCGGGCGTTGCCGTGCAATCGCTGGCGTGCCTGCTTGCCAGCGACCTGCAGATGGCCGAAGCGTCGCTGCATGAGGCTGCGCTGGAACTGGGCGTACCGCTGCGGTTTGACAAAGTCGAGCCGCCGGCGGACATCATCCTCAGCGTCGCCGAACAGCCGTTGGACGTGTCACAGGTCGGTCGCCCACGCGGGCGCCTTGCCGTGATCGGGCTCGGCCCGGGCGCCGCTGAATTGATGGTGCCGGCGGTAAAGGCCGAGTTGGCGCGCTGCACTGACGTGCTGGGCTACGAAACCTACGTGCGCATGGCCGGGCCGTTCCGTGAAGATCAGGTGCAGCACTGCACGGACAACCGCGAAGAAATGCAGCGCGCCCGGCACGCCTTCGAGCTGGCCGCCCAAGGGCGCTCGGTGGTGGTGGTGTCGTCCGGCGACCCGGGTGTGTTCGCCATGGCCGCTGCGGTGATCGAGGCGTTGCATGAGTCCAGCGACCCGGCCTGGCACCAGGTCGACCTGCAAATCCTGCCGGGCGTCTCGGCGTCCCTGGCCACCGCTGCCCAGGCCGGGGCGCCGCTGGGGCATGACTTCTGTGTGATGTCGCTGTCGGATAACCTCAAGCCGTGGGCGATCATCGAAAAGCGCCTGGACCTCGCGTCCCAGGCCGACCTGGCCCTGGCGTTCTACAACCCGATTTCCCGTGCGCGGCCGTGGCAACTGGGGCGTGCGCTGGAGATCGTCGCCCAGCACCGCACCCCTGAAACGCCGGTGGTGCTGGGCCGCGATATCGGTCGCCCGGGCCAGACGCTGTGCGTCACCACCCTGGGGCAACTCACCCCGGACCAGGTGGACATGCGCACCATGGTGCTGATCGGCTCGTCCACCACCTGCACCTTTGCGCGTGCCGGTGGCGGTGAGTGGGTGTACACCCCGCGCTGGTACGGCGATAAACCCGCCGGCTGAAAACAGCTCGGCAGTGGCCCGAAAGCTCCGAATGACTCCAGGATTTTTCTGTTGTCGTTCGGGGCTTTTTCTTTTTTTCACGACGAAACCACGAGGCTCATCGTGCATGCCGCGTTATTGCGGGTCGGCGCGTTTTGCCGGGCCGCGCCAAGGGATGTTTGTTGCCTGGAAAGCCCGTCGGCGAGTGGACTAGTGTGGTTACAAGCCCCGAGTCGGGGTGTACGTGGAGAATTGGGAAATGGAGCGACACCACAGAAGGATCAACAGTACAAAACGGCGCAAGCTGATTGCCGCCTACAAATTGCCGGGCGCGCCGGGCACGCCCGCGACGTTACCGCTGGACACCGAAGATGACTGCAATGCGGCGGTGGTCAACAACGGTGTGATTTCCTTTGCCGAGGGGCTGTCCGGGCTTAACCGCGAATACATCCGTAAAAGCTACCTGCTGGCCAGCAGTTACGTGAGCGATGTATTGAAGGTGCATCGGGGCACCGAGGCCTGGTACGACGAATTTATCAAAGTGATGGTCAGCCTCGGCTGGCTGCCGGTGCGCAGCAGCTTCGAGCGCGTCTCGCGCGCGGGCAGGGGGCTGACGGTGCAACTGACGGCGCTGAATATCATCGGCGCAATGCTCGCCTCGATGTCCATGTCGGGGCCGTTGCTCAGCCTGCTGCCGAAACTGGCCGCCGATGCGCTGGAGACCTTGAAGCAACTGCCGGCATCTTTCGATTTGTTCAAACGCAACAGCAGCGTGCACCAGGGCGGTGACTTCGGCGTGGCGTCCTGCGCTGAAACCAATGGCGAAGTGATGATGGTCCTGGTGACCTACAGCAGCCATGGCGTGAGCAAGCAGGTGGGGTTGCCGTTCCTTGAATGGGACAGCTCATCGTTCGAGGCCTTCAGCGGGCAGACCTGCCTGGTGCTCAACACCTCGGTGGTCAATGAACAGACCCTGCAACTGATGCGCGACAGTGCGGGTGACAACGTGCAGTCGGCCATCGCCAAATACCGGATCTAGGTCACCAGATAGCCACGGACCCCGGTAAAGATAATTTGCGCGGCCAGGGCGCACACGAACAAGCCCATCAACCGGCTGACAATCTGCAAGCCCTGGTCGCCAAGAATGCGTTCGATCCGATTGGACAGGTACAGCACCACCCCCACCGTGAGACTGGCCAGGGCGATGCTGAGGATGGCGGTGAGCTTGTCGTCCCAATGGGGCTGGCTCACCCCCATTACCAGCAATGCACCGATGGTGCCGGGGCCGACCGTGAGCGGGATGGTCAGCGGTACGATGGTCACGTCCTGCTGCACGTTATCGGTTTGTACCGCCGACTTGCCTTGGGCCATGCCCAGGGCGGAGATAAACAGCACGCTGCCGGCGCCGATGCGGAACGCGTCCACGGTGATGCCGAACACACTGAAAATGACCCTCCCGAACAGGTACAGCAGCACGCTCGACACCAGCGTCGCCAACGCGACTTTCCAGGCCAGGCGCCGCCGCTCCTTGCTGGAATAGCCGCGGGTCAGGCTGATAAAGCAGGACAGCACGAAGAACGGGCTGTAGAGCACCAGCATCTTCAGGTAAACGCTGAATAACACGTGGAGCATGGGGGGACTCGCGGGCGGTGGAAGTGTGGAGGAGTCTATCAGGCGACGCGAATCAAATGTGGGAGGGGGCTTGCCCCCGATTGCGGAGTGTCAGCAGATACATCTGTGGCTGACCCACCGCTATCGGGGGCAAGTCGAATCGTCGCACCGCCCCTCCCACATTTGATTGGATTTCAATCAGGACGGCGCGTGTTCCGGGCGTTGCTGGCGCTGCACAACCCAGTAATCCACCAGCTCGCGCAGCTGTGACAGTTCCACCGGCTTGGCCATATGCCCGTCCATCCCCGCCTGGCGCGCGCGTTCTTTATGTTCCGAGAGAATATGCGCCGTTAGCGCCACCACCGGCGTGCGCACACGTTGGTGGCTGACCTCCCACGCGCGCAGCTGCTGGGTGGCGGAGAAACCATCGAGGATCGGCATTTCACAGTCCATCAGCACCAGGTCATAGCGCTGGGCTTTCATCGCCTCCAACGCTTCTTCGCCGTTGCTGGCGGTATCCGGGTTGAGGTTGAGCTTGCCGAGCATGCCGCGTATCACTTTGGTGGAGATACTGTTGTCCTCGGCCACCAGGATGCGGAAGTCGCTGGGCACGGTAATGGCTGCCGGCGCGGCGGGAGCGAGGCGAGGGTGGGGGGCGCCTTTGCTGCGCTGGGTCAGTTCGTCGGCCAGGGTGGTCTTGAGCGTATAACCGGCCACCGGCTTGGCGAGGATGCGCTTGATCCCGCAGTTGCGCGCGATGATCTTGCTCGGCGCGTTGCTGATGCCGGTGAGCATGATCAGCAGGATATCGTGGTTCAGGCTCGGGTCTTCCTTGATCTTGGCCGCCAGTTGCATGCCGGTCATGCCGGGCATGTTCTGGTCCAGCAACACCACGTCGAAGTAATCGCGCAGGTGCGCCTTGGTGCGCAGCAGGGCCAGGGCCTCTTTGCCCGAAGCCACGGCGCTGACGTTCAGGCCCCAGGCCGAGCATTGCTGCAGCAGCACCTTGCGGCAGGTGTCGTTGTCGTCCACCACCAGTACCCGTGCGTCCTTGAGCGGGCCGTCGAGATCGGAGGTCGGGTGCTCAAGGCGTTCGGGGTCCAACGGCAGGGTCAGCCACAGGGTGCTGCCCTGGTGGCTGCCGCTCTTGACGCCGAATTCGCCGTTCATCAACAGGATCAACTGGCGTGCGATCACCAGGCCCAGGTGGCCGCTCAAGCGTGTGGCCGAGAGAAAGTTCTTGCTGTGCAGTTCGCTGTGCATCAGGGCGTCGCGCTCGGCGGCGTCCATGGGCACGCCGCTGTCTTGCACGGCAATGCGCAGGCGTGGCTGGGTGCTGCGCTCGTCGAGGGCAACGACGATCAGCACTTCGCCCTCGTCGGTTTTATGCAGGGCGTTTTCCAGCAGGCTCAACAGCGCCTGGCGCAGGCGTGTCGGGTCACCGCTGATCACGCGCGGCACCTGGGGCTGGATAAAGCTGATCAGCTCGACATTCTGCTGCTCGGCCTTGGCGCGGAAGATGCTCAGGCAGTCGTCGATCAGCGCGTTGAGGTCGAACTGCACATCATCGAGTTCGATCTGCCCCGATTCGAGCTTGGAGATGTCGAGGATTTCGTTGATCAGCGTGAGCAATTCGTTGCCGGCGCTGTGAATGGTCTGCACGTAGTCGCGTTGTTTCACCGACAACGGCGTGCCCAGCAGCAACTCGGTCATGCCCAGCACGCCGTTCATGGGGGTGCGGATTTCGTGGCTGATCTTCGCCAGGAACTCGGCCTTGGCCGCGATTTCGGCATTGCTCGCGGCCAGGTCGCGGCTGAGGCTGAAGCGCGTTTCAACAATGGCGCGCTGGCGTTCGCCGAGGGCCAGGCTCATCAGCAGGCCGCTGATGCAGATGAAACTCAGCAGGGTGATGATCAGGCCTTGCGGTGCCAACAACGTGAGGCCGAGCAGGGCGGGAAGAATGATCAGCGTGCCGATGTTGAACACCACCATCCCCGCCACGAACAGGCGCGCCGGACGATAGCCCCGTTGCCAGTGATAGGCCGATACAAACAGCATGCTCAGGCCGGCCAGCGCCACCAGGGCATAGGTGATGATGTTCAGCGGCAGGGTGTTGACGAACAACAGCAGCAGGCCACACAGCACGATCACCAATATGTCGGCCATCAACAGTTTGTTCAGCGGGTGCGGGCCCAGCGGCATGAAGAAGCGGTAGGCAAACATCAGCCCGCACGGCGCGGTCAGCAGCAGGGCGAGGTAGGCGCCGGGGGTCTGGATCGCGTGCCAGTTGGGCAGCCACGGCCCCACCACGTTGAGCAACAGCGCCAGGCTGAGCATCAGCAAGAACTCACACGCGGCCAGCCACAGGCTGCTGCGCGAGCGGTGGTAGGCGAAGCGCGTGAGGTTATGCAGGATCAGCATCAGCAGGACGCCGAACAGCAAGCCGTAGACCAGCGTCTGGTTCTGGTTGGCGGCGGCGAGTACGGCGGGTTCCAGGGTGATATAGGGGCGCAGCTCGTGTTCCGACACCAGGCGCAGGTAAACCTCGAGCGGGCGCTGGCTCTGTGGCATCGGCAGCATGAAGTCACTGCTGGGCAGCGGTCGCTCGGCCTGGGGTTGGCGCGTGCCGGTGGTCTGCTGCTCCACCAGGCTGTTGCCGTCCAGCACATACAGGCTCAGGCTCGACAAGTCCGGGGCAAACACCCGCAGCACCTGTTCATGCTTGCCGGGTTGCAGCTTGAAGCGTACCCACAACGCACCGTCCGGCGGCGCGGCGGTAATCCGGTCCAGTTCGATGGGGCTGAATTGATTGGTGTAGCGCGAGGAACGGATGTCGCTCAGTTGCAGGTCGGCCTGATCATCGAGCAAGACTGCCCAACCACTGCCTTGCGCCGCGGCTTGAGCCGGGACCAGGCAGAGCAGGGTCAGCAGACTGACGGTAAAACCTAAGGCGATCCTGAGCCAGCGCACGGCGAAGTCCCTTCGTAGGTGAATGCACGGGTTAACTATGCGCGGGGCGGCATGAGTACGGCAAGGGCCAGAGGCCCTTACCTACCCGAACGGATAGCTACTCAGTGGTTCTCGCCGCGTTCACGGGCAATGGCGCGGTAACCGATATCAGTGCGGTAGAAGCAGCCTTTCCAGTCGATTTTCGCGGCCAACTTGTACGCTTGCTGCTGCGCGGCGTCGACGCTGGCGCCCATCGCGGTGGCGCACAGCACGCGGCCACCGGCGGTGACGACCTTGCCGTCCTGCAGCGCAGTGCCGGCATGAAACACTTTGCCTTCCAGCGCAGCCGCGGCGTCCAGGCCTTCAATCACATCGCCCTTGGCGTAATCGGCAGGGTAACCGCCGGCCGCGAGCACGATGCCGACGCTCGGGCGTGGGTCCCACTGTGCTTCGACCTTGTCCAGGGCCTGGGCCAGCGCGGCCTCCACCAGCAGCACCAGGCTCGATTGCAGGCGCAACATCACCGGTTGGGTTTCCGGGTCGCCGAAGCGGCAGTTGAACTCGATGACTTTCGGGTTGCCGGCTTTGTCGATCATCAGGCCGGCGTAGAGGAAACCGGTGTAGACGTTGCCTTCGTCGGCCATGCCGCGCACGGTCGGCCAGATCACCAGGTCCATGACGCGCTGGTGCACCTGGGCGGTGACCACCGGCGCCGGGGAATAAGCACCCATGCCGCCGGTGTTCGGGCCGCTGTCGCCGTTGCCGACGCGCTTGTGGTCCTGACTGGTGGCCATCGGCAAGACGTTCTTGCCGTCGACCATCACGATGAAGCTGGCTTCTTCGCCGTCGAGGAATTCCTCGATGACCACGCGCGAACCGGCATCACCAAAGGCGTTACCGGCGAGCATGTCGCGTACGGCGTCCTCGGCTTCCTGCAGGGTCATGGCGACGATCACGCCTTTACCGGCGGCCAGGCCGTCGGCCTTGATCACGATCGGCGCACCTTTTTCACGCAGGTAAGCCAGGGCCGGCTCTATCTCGGTGAAGTTCTGGTAGTCGGCGGTCGGGATCTTGTGGCGCGCCAGGAAGTCCTTGGTGAAGGCTTTCGAGCCTTCCAGTTGAGCGGCGCCGGCGGTCGGGCCGAAGCAATCCAGGCCACGGCTGCGGAACAGGTCGACGACGCCGGCAACCAATGGGACTTCCGGACCGACGATGGTCAGGGAGACGTTCTTTTCGGCAAAGTCCGCCAGTTGCTCAAGCGCCAGTACGTCGATGGCGACGTTTTCGCACTTGGCTTCAATGGCGGTACCGGCGTTGCCGGGCGCAACGAAGACTTTCTGTACACGGGGGTCCTGGGCAACTTTCCAGGCCAGGGCGTGTTCACGGCCACCGCTGCCAATGATCAAAACATTCATTTCAAAAACCTCAAATTCTGTGGGCTGATCGTTCCCACGCTCTGCGTGGGAATGCAGTCCGGGACGCTCTGCGTCCCAAGCGTGACGCGGAGCGTCACAAGAGGCATTCCCACGCGGAGCGTGGGAACGATCAATCAGTGGCGGAAGTGGCGCATGCCGGTGAAGACCATCGCAATGCCGGCTTCATCAGCGGCGGCGATCACTTCAGCATCACGCATCGAGCCACCCGGTTGGATCACGGCGGTCACGCCGGCTTTCGCGGCATTGTCCAGGCCATCACGGAACGGGAAGAACGCATCGGACGCCATCACCGAGCCCACCACCTGCAAGCCGGCGTGTTCAGCCTTGATCGCGGCGATACGCGCCGAGTTCACACGGCTCATCTGGCCGGCGCCGACACCGATGGTCTGGCGGTTCTTGGCGTAGACGATGGCGTTGGATTTGACGTACTTGGCCACTTTCCAGGCGAAGATCAGGTCGTTGATCTCTTGCTCGGTGGGCGCGCGTTTGGTCACGACTTTCAGGTCTTCGCTGCCGATCATGCCGATGTCGCGGCTCTGTACCAGCAGGCCGCCGTTGACGCGCTTGTAGTCCCAGGCAGCGGCGCGGTCAGCTGACCATTCACCGCAGGCCAGCAGGCGCACATTGGCTTTGGCCGCGACGATGGCGCGGGCCTCTTCGCTGACGCTTGGCGCGATGATCACTTCAACGAACTGGCGCTCGACGATCGCCTTGGCGGTCTCGGCGTCCAGTTCGCGGTTGAAGGCGATGATGCCGCCGAACGCCGATTCGGTGTCGGTGGCGTAGGCCAGTTCGTAGGCCTGGCGAATCCCGCCTTCAGCGTCCGGGCTCACCGCCACGCCGCACGGGTTGGCGTGCTTGACGATCACGCAGGCCGGCTTGACGAAGCTCTTCACGCATTCCAGCGCGGCGTCGGTGTCGGCCACGTTGTTGTAGGACAGCTCCTTGCCTTGCAGCTGGGTCGCAGTGGCAATGCCGACTTCGGCCGGTTTTGCCTCCACGTAGAACGCCGCGCTCTGGTGCGGGTTCTCGCCGTAGCGCATTTCCTGGGCCTTGATGAACTGGCTGTTGAAGGTGCGCGGGAACTGGCTGCGGCCTTCTGTGCTCAAGGTCTCGGCGGCCTGGTTCACGGTGCCCATGTAGTTGGCGATCATGCCGTCGTAGGCGGCGGTGTGTTCGAACGCCTTGAGCATCAGGTCGAAACGCTGGGCGTAGGTCAGGCCACCGGCCTTCAGGCTTTCCAGGACGTTGGCGTAGTCGCCGGCATTGACCACGATGGCCACGTCTTTATGGTTCTTGGCCGCCGAGCGGACCATGGTCGGGCCGCCGATATCGATGTTTTCGATGGCGGTCGGCAGGTCGCAGCCTGGCTTGTTGATGGTGGCTTCGAAGGGGTAGAGGTTGACGGCCACCAGGTCGATCGGCTTGATGCCGTGCTCGGTCATGATGGCGTCGTCGATACCGCGACGACCGAGGATGCCGCCGTGAATTTTCGGGTGCAGGGTTTTGACCCGACCGTCCATCATTTCCGCGAAACCGGTGTAGTCCGCGACTTCTACTGCGGCCACGCCGTTGTCCTGCAGCAGTTTGAAGGTCCCGCCCGTGGAGAGGATTTCCACGCCCAGGGCTTCCAGCTCCCGGGCAAATTCGAGGATCCCGGTCTTGTCGGAAACACTGATCAAGGCGCGGCGGATCGGCAGGCGGGTAGTCTGGTCGGTCATTTCAATTTCCATCAAAAGCAAAGGAGTCAGCAAAAAAGGCGACCGTTTTTACGCGGGCGCCTTTCTGGTTTGATTGAATGCTTACAGCAAATCGTACTGCTTGAGCTTTTTGCGCAAGGTCCCACGATTGAGGCCCAGCAGCTCACTGGCTTTGGTCTGGTTGCCCTTGACGTAGTTCATCACGCTTTCGAGCAGGGGCGCCTCGACTTCGGAGAGCACCAGGTTGTACACGTCCGTGACGGAAGCACCCTCGAGGTGGGCGAAATAATTGTGCAGCGCCTTCTCGACACTCCCGCGAAGGGTCTGGCCTTCTTCGCTCGGCGTGTTGAGGTGCTGTTTCAAATTGACGTTGTCGCTCACGGGTGCTGTTCCACTCACTAAAGTCTCGGTCATCAAGGTCATGCGGCCACCCCTTCTCCATCCCCTGTTGCCAGGCTCTTGTCACGTTCGGCGAAGAATTCACGAACGATGGCGACCTGTGCCTGCGTTTCATCCAAACGATTGAACTGAGCGCGCAATTCCTTGGCGCCCGGCAAGGTGGCGAGGTACCAGCCGACATGCTTGCGAGCAATACGTACGCCCATCACGTCCCCATAGAAGGCGTGCAGGGCGGCCAGATGCTCCAGCAGAATACGTTCCACCTCGGTCAGTCCCGGTGCCGGCAACACGTCGCCGGTACGCAGGAAATGCTCGATTTCACGGAAAATCCATGGCCGCCCCTGGGCGGCCCGGCCGATCAACAAGCCGTCGGCACCGGTGGCGTGCAGCACGCGCCGGGCTTTTTCGGCTGAATCGATATCGCCATTGGCAAACACCGGCATCGACACGGCCTGCTTGATCGCGGCAACCGTGTCGTACTCGGCTTCCCCGGTATAAAGGTCGGCGCGGGTGCGGCCATGCACCGCCAGCGCTGCAATACCCGCCTGTTCGGCGATCTTCGCCACCGTCAGGCCATTCTTGTTGTCCCGGTCCCAACCGGTACGAATCTTCAGGGTCACCGGCACATCGACTGCGGCGACAACGGCCTGCAGGATCTCGGCAACCAACTGCTCATCTTTCAACAGGGCGGAACCGGCGGCCTTGTTGCAGACCTTCTTGGCCGGGCAGCCCATGTTGATATCAATGATCTGCGCGCCCAGCTCCACATTGGCCCTGGCCGCATCCGCCAGCATCTGCGCATCTCCCCCGGCGATCTGCACCGAGCGCGGCTCGGGATCACCTTCGTGGATCATGCGCATCCGCGACTTGCGGGTGTTCCACAAACTCATGTCGCTGGTGACCATTTCAGAGACTACTAGACCCGCGCCCAAACGTTTGCAGAGCTGACGAAAGGGCTGGTCCGTGACGCCCGCCATCGGGGCGAGGATCAAGCCGTTGTGCAATGTATATGGGCCGATGCGTACCGCCGACATAGGACTTCCCTGTTGTGGGGCCGGATCATTAGAGTTCGAAAAAGGGTTGGCATGATACCCGCTCTCGATGACTGGATAAAGGCTGAATTGGATAAAATCTGAACAGTTATTTTTTTATCGCCATCGGTTTGGTTGACGCCGGTGCAGTCAATAATCCGTCGTCAAACCACGGTTGCGGCGTGGCTTCATTCGGGCGAATGGAAGGTCAGGCTGTAATTCACGGCTTTGTTGCCGGGGTCGAGGATGTCCAGGGAGATGTGGATCGGCACCTGCGACGGCATTTCGCTGACCCCGGCCAATTCGCCGCTGAGGTATTCGGCGGGCTTGAAGCGCCGACTGGCGATCAGGCCGCCGTTGAGGTCGGCAAAGCGCAGTTCCAGCAGCGGGAAGGGCTGGGAGAAGGTTGCGCGGTTGTAGATGATCGCATCCACCACCAGGGCCCCGGCGAACTCCGGGTGGCTGCGCACCACCAGGTTGCTGCTCTTGATATGGGCGATGTCGACCCGCGATGGCACGCTGCAGCCCAAGGACGGGCACAGTTGCTGGAACCACGGGCGGTAGGTGTCCTGGCGGGCCAGTTCGTCGAATTGGTAGGCGATGTACTGGCCTGCCAGGCCGGCGGCAGCCAGCAGTACCAGCACGATCCAGATCAGGCGGCGACCCCAGCCTGACGCGCGCTTGTGCGCATACAGGTGCAGCGGATCGTCTTCCAGCTCCTGGAACAGGTCGTCGTGGGCGCTGGAATCGGCGCGCACTCGCTTGCGCCGCGATTGCGCACGCTCGTCGACTGCGTTCGCCGCCGGGGTCAGGGGCGTGAACGGTGGGTCCGGATCATCGTCGTCGTGCGGGGCCTCGCGCAGTGGCGGCTCGTCGTCGATATCGTCGGTGTGAAAGGACATGGACGGTTCGGTGCGTGCACTCAGCGCAGGTTCCGCTTCGGCGGGCAGGTCGCGTTCCTGCGGCGGCTCGCTGAACAGACTGGCGGCCCATTTTTCTTCCTCGGCCTTGACCGTATGGCGACTGGCGCTGAGGGCGTCGTCCTTGTGCCGGCGGTCGGCCCCCGGCTGGCGCCTTTCTGCGCCGACGGGCTGGGTGTGCTGAATCTCGCGGCGCTCGAGTTTGGCCAGCTCTTCGTCCAGGTCCAGGTTGTCCAGGTCCAGTTCTTCGGCCGTCCACTGCTTCTGGCTGATGGCGCGTGGGGCTTCGGCGGCAGGCTCAAGCACCGGGGCGTGGTCGGGAGCATAGTCAGGAGCTTGGTCAGGAGCGTGGCCAGGTTGCATTTGCGCCCGTTGCTCCAGCAACTGGCGAGCGGCATTGAACACTTGCAGGCACGAGCCGCAGCGCACCACGCCGCGGGCCACGTTCAACTGAGCGTGGCTGACGCGAAAGCGCGACTGGCAATGCGGGCACTGGGTGACGAAACTGTCGGTCATGCGGCCATCCGATTCAGGCAAGCGCTCATTCTAGCGCCGACGTCCACTGATGCGCACCCAACCGTCACGGTTGGCGATGGGGTCCAGCTCGAAATCCCTGGCGTAGGCGGCAGCGACCTCTTCGCCCTGCTCGGCGAGGATGCCCGACAGCGCCAGGCGCCCGCCCGGCCTGACCAGGCTCGACAGCTGCGGTGCCAGTGACACCAGCGGCCCGGCGAGGATATTGGCGACCAGCACATCGGCCTGCACCTGGGGCAGGTCCTCAGGCAGATAGAGTGGGAATTTGCCTTCAGGAATGTGGTTGCGCCCGGCGTTATCGCGGGAAGCTTCCAGTGCTTGCACGTCGATATCGGTGCCCACGGCTTCGTTGGCGCCCAGCAGCAGGGCGGCGATCGCCAGGATCCCCGAGCCGCAGCCGAAGTCGAGCACGTTGCAGTCGGTCAGGTCCTGGCCGTCCAGCCATTCCAGGCACAGCGCGGTGGTGGGGTGAGTGCCGGTGCCGAACGCCAGGCCCGGGTCCAGCAACAGATTGACGGCCTCCGGCTCGGGTGCGGCGTGCCAGCTCGGTACGATCCACAGGCGCTGGCCGAAGCGCATGGGCTGGAAGTTATCCATCCAGCTGCGTTCCCAGTCCTGGTCTTCGATCACTTCGCTGTGATGCTCGGGCAGCGGGCCGCCGGTGAGCAATTCCATATGCGCCAGCACGGCGGCGGCATCGGTGCCGTCTTCGAACAGGGCCAGCAGATGGGTGTGGGACCACAGCGGGGTGGTGTTGAGTTCCGGTTCGAAGATCGGCTGGTCTTCGGCATCCATGAAAGTCACCGACACGGCGCCGACTTCGAGGAAAGCGTCTTCGTAGGTTTCGGCTTGTTCCGGGCTGATGGCGAGACGAACTTGCAGCCAAGGCATGGCGGGCACCTTTGAAAAAAATGAGTGTGCAGCGCGTAGGCCGCGAAAGCGCGCAAGTTTACGCGAGCGAACGGCAGAAGACGACATTACTGAATGAATGCGGAGCAAATGTGGGAGGGGGCTTGCCCCCGATAGCGGTGGATCAGATACAGATACTGAGACTGACACACCGCAATCGGGGGCAAGCCCCCTCCCACATTTGGACTGTGTATGGCCTGAAAGTTGGGGTGCACAAACAACAAAACCGCCCGAAGGCGGCTTTGTTGGGTGGAGCACTTACTGGTTGGCCAGCTTGTGTTCCAGGTAGTGAATGTTCACACCACCTTCGCAGAAGCCTTCATCACGAACCAGGTCCCGATGCAGCGGGATGTTGGTCTTGATGCCGTCGACCACGATTTCGTCCAGGGCGTTGCGCATGCGGGCCATGGCCTCGTCGCGGGTCGCGCCCCAGGTGATCAGCTTGCCGATCAGCGAGTCGTAGTTGGACGGAACCTTGTAGCCGCTGTACAGGTGCGAATCCACACGTACGCCGTTGCCGCCGGGCGCGTGGAAATGCTTGACCAGGCCAGGGCTCGGCATGAAGGTTTGCGGGTCTTCGGCGTTGATTCGGCACTCCAGGGAGTGGCCGTGGATCTTCACGTCGTCCTGGGTGAAGGACAGCACGTTGCCGGCGGCGATGCTGAGCATCTCCTTGACGATGTCGATACCGGTGACCATCTCCGAAACCGGGTGTTCTACCTGCACGCGAGTGTTCATCTCGATGAAGTAGAAACGGCCGTTCTCGTAGAGGAACTCGAAAGTACCGGCGCCACGGTAGTTGATGTCGATGCACGCCTTGACGCAGCGCGCCAGGACTTCCTGGCGAGCCTTTTCGTCCAGACCCGGTGCCGGCGCTTCTTCCAGGACCTTCTGGTGACGACGTTGCAGCGAGCAATCGCGGTCACCCAGGTGGATCGCGTGGCCCTGGCCGTCGGACAGTACCTGCACTTCCACGTGACGTGGGTTGGTCAGGTACTTCTCCAGGTAGACCATCGGGTTGCCGAACCAGGCGCCCGCTTCGGAGCGGGTCTGCTTGGCGGCTTCGATCAGGTCTTCTTCCTTGTGCACCACGCGCATGCCGCGACCACCACCGCCACCGGCGGCCTTGATGATCACCGGGTAACCGACTTCGCGACCAATGCGCAGCGCGGTTTCCTCGTCTTCCGGCAACGGGCCGTCGGAACCTGGAACGGTTGGCACGCCGGCTGCAATCATGGCGTCCTTGGCCGAAACCTTGTCGCCCATCAGGCGGATGGTTTCGGCTTTAGGGCCGATGAAGGCGAAGCCGGATTTTTCCACCTGTTCGGCGAAATCGGCGTTTTCCGCGAGGAAGCCGTAGCCTGGGTGGATGCCATCAGCGCCGGTCACTTCAGCGGCCGCGATGATGTTCGAGACTTTCAGGTACGAGTTCGTGGCCAGTGGCGGGCCGATGCAGATGCTTTCGTCCGCCAGTTTCACGTGCATCAATTCGGTATCGGCCGTCGAGTAAACAGCGACGGTCTTGATGCCCTCTTCCTTACAGGCGCGCAGGATACGCAGCGCGATCTCGCCGCGGTTGGCGATCAGGACTTTTTGCAGTTTCTTCGCAGGTTTCAACATCGAAGGTGCTCCGCGGTTCAAACGATGGTGAACAGCGGCTGGTCGTACTCAACCGGCTGACCGTTTTCTACCAGGATGGATTCAATGACGCCGGCTTTTTCCGCAGTGATGTGGTTCATCATCTTCATCGCTTCCACGATGCAGATGGTGTCGCCCACTTTCACGGTCTTGCCCACTTCAACGAAGGCCGGCGAGGTCGGTGCCGGGGTGCGGTAGAAAGTACCGACCATTGGCGACTTGACCACGAAACCGTTCAGCTCAGGGGCTGCCGGGGCCGCAGGTGCTGCGGCTGGAGCGGCGGCGGCAGGTGCGGCAGCGGCTGGCGCCGGTGCTTGCATCTGGGGTGCGTAGAACTGTTGGGCCGGGGTCTTGCTGTGACGGCTGATCCGTACGGACTCTTCGCCTTCCTTGATTTCCAGCTCGTCGATACCGGATTCTTCCAGCAGTTCGATCAGTTTCTTAACTTTACGGATATCCATGAATCATCAACTCCCAAGGGTCGGTCAGGGGCGTTTAGCCTGTTCTTCAACGTGTTCCAGGGCGGCCTCCAGGGCCAGTCGGTAACCGCTGGCGCCAAGGCCGCAGATCACTCCTACCGCTACATCGGAGAAGTAAGAGTGATGGCGGAAAGCTTCGCGTTTGTGCACGTTCGATAAATGCACTTCGATGAATGGGATGCTCACCGCCAGCAGCGCGTCACGTAATGCAACGCTTGTATGCGTGAAAGCGGCGGGATTGATCAGAATAAAGTCCACACCTTCGCCGCGCGCGGCGTGGATGCGATCAATCAATTCATACTCGGCATTGCTTTGCAGGTAGAGCAAATGGTGGCCGGCAACACGGGCCCTCTGTTCCAGATCGAGGTTGATCTGCTCCAGCGTCACTGCCCCGTAGACGCCCGGTTCACGGGTGCCGAGCAGGTTCAGGTTGGGTCCGTGAAGAACCAGTAAGGTCGCCATCGGCTGTTCCTTGTTATTGGTTGGGGTAGCGCAGAACCCGGCGACTATGCCGCAAAGCCTTTGTGACTGTCCAGTTCTATGCAGTAGCCAGCACGATTAGCGAGGATAGCGCGAAATTTGTGACTGTGACTTGGGATTCGGTCATGGGTAATACAGTCGTGAAATCGCGGGAGATCCCATGTGGGAGGGGGCTTGCCCCCGATGGCGGCCTCTGGGCCGACCAGGATGCTGGATTGGAACGAGTACATATCCGGTTCTGCGGTCACGGCCACTTAGGGTTCCGCCCTTACGGCGGCTCACTTTTGAAAAGCGCAAAAGTAAGCAAAACGCTCTTGCCCCACCACTCGGCACCTCGCTTAGGCTCGGTGTGCCCTCTCTCCGGCTTGAATCCGTGGGCCGCCGCAATGGGCCATCCATGGCCCAGTGCGGCTAACCCGGCGTCCTGCCGGGTTACCCACGGATTCAAGCCTGCGTTCGGCCAGCGTGGTTTAACGGGGCGCCTGAGATCAAGATCAAAAGCCAGATCAAGATCACGAGCGGCTCGCTTCGCATCGTGGTTACGGTTGGGCGCTACAGAGTTGTGTAGATACCTATGGCTATCAGGGGCAAGCCCCCTCCCACATTTTGATCTCCACTGGAGGGGAGATTAGACGCGGAAGGCCTGCACCGCCGTGTTGAGCTGCCCGCCCAGCACCAGCAGGTGTTCGCCCTGGCTGCGCCCCTGGCCGATACGCAGCAGGTTGTCCTCGCCCAGTTGGTGAATGCGTTCGCTGTTATCGCGAATCTCGCTCACGGCCCCGCTTTGCTGTGCAGTCACGTCAGCGATGCGCACCGCCGTCTCGGAAATAGTCTGGATCGCCCCGACGATTTCGTCCAGCGCGCCATCGGCGGCCTGGGCTTGCTCGGCGGTGGCTTCGGCGTGTTCGACCTGCGCACGCATGCCTTGCACCGATTGGTGGGCGGCGGTTTGCAGGCTGCTGATCAATCCCTGGATTTCGGCGGTGGCGCCGGCTGTGCGTTGGGCCAGGGTGCGCACTTCATCGGCGACCACTGCAAAACCCCGGCCGGCCTCACCGGCGCGGGCGGCTTCGATAGCGGCATTGAGCGCCAGCAGGTTGGTCTGGTCGGCGATCGAGCGGATCACCGTGAGCACGCCGCCGATGGTGGCGGATTCCTCGGCAAGTTTCTCGATCATCTGCGCGTTTTGCTGCACTTCTCCCACCAGGGCGTGCAACCCGGTCAGGCTCAGGCCGATGACGCGCTGGCCTTGTTCCACGGCGATGCCGGCACTGCGACTGGCGCCAGCGGCCTGGCTGGCATCGCCCGCCACTTGCTGGATGGTCGCTTCCAGTTCGCCCAGGGAGTCACGGATCTGCGCAGTATCCCCGGCTTGGCGTTCGGCGCCGTCGTGCAGGCCGCTGCTCAGTTCGGCAAGGGCGCGGCTGCTGCCGGCAACTTCTTCGGCGTTGCCGCGAATCGTGCCGACCAGGTCCACCAGATAAGCACGCAGGCGGTTGAGCGAGGCTTGGATATCGTGCAGTTCGCGGTTGGTCCTGCCCAGGTCGATCGGCTGGCTGAAGTTGCCTTCGGCCCAGGTGGACAGCGCAGGGGCGAGGGCGGTCAGCACCCGCGCCAGGCGACGCTGCAAGGTGTCGATCAACAGGGCGATCAGCAGGATCAGGCCAATCATCAGTCCTTGTATCAGGCGCACCTCGCCCTGGATGCTGGCGTGTTGCGCGCGCACCACTGGCTCCAGGCCGGCGATGGCTTGGCGCACGCCGGTGATCTTGGTGCGGGTGGCGGCGGCGAGGTCGGCACGTTGCTGGATCTGTTCGCGGGTGCGCTTGAGTTCGGCGGGGTAGCGGGTCAACAGGCCGTTGAGTTCACGCTTGAGGTCAACGCCGGTGTCCAGCGCTTCGGTTTTTTCAGTGTTTTCCAGACCCATCAAGGCGGAAAAATCGTCGGTGCTGGATTCGGCGCTGGCCTTCACGCCCAGTAACGGCAGTTGTGCCAGCAGGTCGGCCTGGCTACGGATGTTGGCGATTTCACGCTCGACGTCATCGGCCAGCTCGGCGCGCCCGCTGCTGACCAGTTTTTCGCGCGCCAGGGACAACTTGCCCAAGTGTTGCGAGGCCGCCAGCAGCGGCGGCAGGTAGCGCGCGGCGTCCGCAGAATTGGCCGCGCCGGCGTACTGGCTCAGTTGCTCCAGGTTCGCCCCCAGTTCGCGTTCGGCTTGCAGCAGCAGCGCTTGCGGGTCGCCGGCCAGTTTACCGGCGGCGAGCAGGTCGGTTTTGCTGAAGGCATCCAGGTCCGCAAGGCTGGGGCGCAGGCTTTGCGCCAACTCGGGCGGCAGTGAGTCGAGCTGCTGCAGCAGGCTTTCCAGGCTCTGGCCGGCGCTGCTCAACCGCAGGGCATCGCCGCTGGCCAGGTAGTCGTCGATATTGCGTGCGGTCTGGTTCTCAAAGGCCTGGGACAGCCCCAGATAGCGCTCCATCAACAGGTACGGGCGCTCCAGTGCTCGTTGCGACCACCACAGCGTCGCGCCAAGTGCCAGGCACACGGCAACCAGAAGAAGGGTATTGAGATTGGTCAGCAGCTTCAGGCGCATGCGTGGTTTCAACCGACAGCAAAAGATAAGTGCCTGAAGTTATTGCGTTTCTATTACAGCGTTATGACCGAATCAGTGAATCCCGGTGAAAAGATGGCACTTTGCTTTGATGGGCGAGCCGCCTGCACGCGGTTGCGTCCGGCATGCTTGGCACGGTACAGCGCCTCGTCGGCCTGGGCGGCCATCATCAGGCCGTCGGAGCCGTCGCACAGTTCCACCAGCCCGGCACTGAAGGTGCACCATAAGTCCTGTGGCTGGGCCGGGTAGTGGATTTCGGCAAAGCGCCCACGAATGTCGTCCAGCACCCTGCAGGCCGATTCGAGGTCGGTGTCGGGCATCACGATGGCAAATTCCTCACCGCCATAGCGGCCGATGTAATCGGTCTTGCGCAGGCGCTGCTTGAGGAACAGGGCCAAGCTCTTGATGACGCGATCGCCCATGGGGTGACCGTGGCTGTCATTGACCCGCTTGAAGTGGTCGATATCCAGCATGGCGAAGCTCAGCGGCTTGTTTTCGCGACGGGCGCGGAAGCTGCAGTCTTCGAGCAATTGCAGGATATGCGTGTGGTTGTACAGCCCGGTCAGGCTGTCGCGCACCATCCGCGCCTTCAGATTGCGCGCACGCGCCGCGCGGTTGCGCACGGTGGTGATCAGATGGCGCGGCTTGATCGGCTTGGTCAGGAAGTCGTCACCGCCTTCGCTCATCGCGTCGAGCTGTTTGTCCAGGTCGTCTTCGGCCGACAGGTAGATGATCGGCACGCTGACATAGCGGTCGTTGTGGCGAATCACCTTGGCCAGCTCGGTGCCGGTGCAGGCGGGCATGTACATGTCGAGGATGATCAGGTCGGGCTGGAAGTCCGCCAGCTCGGCCATGGCCTGGATCGGCTCGATCAAGGTGCGGGTGACGATGCCGGCGCTGTTGAGCAGGCGCTCGGTGTGCAAGGCCTGGGCACGGGAGTCGTCAATGATCAGCACTTTATACGGCTCGTATTGAGCGACGCAGGTCAGCACTTCGATCTTTTCCAGCAGGCTTGAGGCTTCCAGCGTGCCGGTGAGGAATTCTTCGCCGCCGGCGCGCACGGCGGCCAGGCGCGTCGGCGTGTCGGTTTCATGCAGGCTGAAAAACAGCAGCGGCAGCTTTTGCTCCAGGCCCTGCTGGGCTTCGGCGGCCAGTTTGAGCCCCAGTCCGGGGCCGCAAAAATCCACGTCCATCACGATGGCCGACGGCAGGCGCTCGGCCATGGAGGCGCGAAACGCTGCGACGCTGTCCAGGGACTGCGCGCTCATGCCGAAGAATTCCAACTGCTTGGCCAGGCGCTCGGCGCGGTCATGGTCGGCCAGCATTACGTAGATCGGTTTGCGCATCGGCGGCAGGAGGGTTTGCTCGAGTTGATCGCCCTGGCGCAGCCCGGTGCGCGACAGGCGCTGCATCAAACGGTTGAGTTCGGTGATCAGGTGGCTGCTCAGGCGGCCACGGTTTTCGTCCACGGCCTTGAGGGACTCGCCAATGTGCTGGGCCAGTTGACGGTGCTCGGGCTGTTCAAAACGCTCGGCAAAGCGCAGCAGGCGCAGATTGGCTTCGCTGAGCTCGGAGAAGTCGGCGTTCGACCATTCGCTGCGTTGCAGGCGCTGCCAGATCTCAAGAATTTGACGTGCCTGATGAATTACCCGCTGGGCAAAATGCTGCTTGAGACGCTCGCGGCTGGGGTCTTCTGACTCGGTCATATCCTGACTACTGTGAGGGTGCATGCTGAGGTCAACTAGTGGCCCTATGCTAGCACCTCTTTTCTATTGTATGAGTGTCATACGTCAATTAAGTACGCGTCGGCGGTATTCATTTTTTGACCTCGTGGTCGCGCTGTGTAAAAAGCGTGCATCCTTTATAGTTCACCCTCGGGTATGCGCCAGTCTGGTTTAAAAGCGCCGCACCGATGGGCACGATGGGGTAGGGTTGTGGTCGGATTGTTTGACCGCACCCGGACAATTGATGTGCATGAACTCAAGTGATTGAAAGGATATCGCCATGCTGGACTGGAAAAACCGTGAAGGCAGTGCCAAAGGCCCCGCCCCTGAGCCCAAGTCGGCCAACCGCAGCTACGTTCGCAACCTGCTCATGAGTCGCGCCTTGCTCAGCGTGATCTGCTTGTACCTGCTGGTCACCGGTGGCCTGGGTTGGTATTGGAGCCAGGAGCCGGCGTTGTTTCCGGTCCAGCAAAACGCCCAGCTTGCCGCCGAGAAGGAAGGCAAACAGATGGTGATCGGCTACACCACCGTCGAAACCCTGAAAAACGTGGTCGGCACCTTGCTCAACAAGCCCGGCGGTTATATTTCCAATGACCGTTTCCCGCCAGGCCTGTGGATGGACAACATGCCGAGCTGGGAGTACGGCGTGCTGGTGCAGGTACGTGACCTGACCCGCGCCCTGCGCAAGGATTTCGCCCGTTCCCAGTCGCAGTCGGCTGAAGACGCTGACCTGGCCAAGGCCGAGCCGCGTTTCAACTTTGACAACAAGAGCTGGGTGCTGCCGTCCAGCGAGTCGGAATACCAGGAAGGCATCAATTCCCTGAGCCGTTACGAAGCACGCCTGTCCGACCCCAACCAGAAGGGCGCGCTGTTCTATGCCCGCGCCGACAACCTGAACAACTGGCTGGGCGATGTCGCCACCCGTCTGGGTTCGCTGTCGCAACGCCTGTCGGCCAGTGTGGGCCGCGTGAAGCTGAACACCGCGCTGAAAACCGAAGCGCTGGCGCCGGGTGAAGTGCCGCAGGTCGATGAAGAAGTGGTGGAAACCCCCTGGATGCAGATCGACAACGTGTTCTACGAAGCCCGTGGCCAGGCATGGGCACTGTCCCACCTGCTGCGCGCCATCGAAGTCGATTTTGCCGACGTGCTGGCCAAGAAAAACGCCACCGTCAGCGTGCGCCAGATCATTCGTGAGCTGGAGGCCTCGCAGGAACCGGTGTGGAGCCCGATGATTCTCAACGGCAGTGGCTTCGGGGTACTGGCGAACCATTCGCTGGTGATGGCGAACTACATTTCCCGGGCCAACGCTGCAGTGATCGATTTGCGTCAGCTCCTCAATCAGGGTTGATGATGGACGCTACTCAAAAGGAGGCCGCCCACCGGGTAGCCTCCGATGCTGAACTGATCCAGTGGGTTGACGAACATGACAACCCGCTCGGTAACCTCGTCAGGTCCGACCTGCGCAACCGCGGGCTGATTGGCCGTTGCACCTTTATCTTCCTGTTCAATTCCAGGGGCGAGCTGTGTGTGCATCGGCGCACCCTGAGCAAAGCGCTGTACCCCGGGTTCTGGGACACGGCAGCGGGCGGGATGGTCGCGGCAGGGGAAACCTATGCCGATTCGGCGGCCCGTGAGCTTGCCGAAGAACTGGGCGTCAGCGGCGTGGAATTGATCGAACATGACCATTTCTATTTTGAAGACGGCGACAGCAGGCTTTGGTGCACCTCCTACTCGGCGGTATGGGACGGGCCACTGTGCCTGCAGCCCGAAGAAGTCATGGAAGCGCGCTTCCTGCCGATTGAAACGGTGTTGAGCGAGGCCAAACACAAGCCTTACTGCCCGGACGCGCAAGAAGGCCTGCGGCGCTATCTGGCGTTGCGTCGCTAAAGTTGCATGAAATGGCGCCATTTGGCCCTTAGCAACTTGGCTTTTTGCCGTTACACTGCGCCACTTTTCATCCCCTAGAGGATTGCCGGTGGCCAAGAAAGCCGCATCCTTCGCCGCCCTGGGTGGCCTGGTATTTTCCACCGATGCAGGTCGACACTGCCCGGACTGCCGTCAGCCCGTGGATTCGTGCACCTGCAAACAAACCCTGATTCCCGAAGGCGACGGCATTGCCCGCGTACGCCGCGAGAGCAAAGGCCGTGGCGGCAAGACGGTGACCACCATCACCGGCGTGCCGCTGGCCGAAGAGGCGCTCAAGGAACTTGCCACCACGCTGAAAAAGCGCTGCGGCACCGGTGGCGCGTTGAAAGACGGGGTCATCGAAATCCAGGGCGAGCATGTCGAGTTGCTGTTGGCCGAGCTGATCAAGCTCGGTTACAAGGCCAAGAAGTCCGGCGGCTGAAAGCCTCTTCCCGGCCTGTGTCTAAACTCTGCCCTGCGAGCGAGGTCTACCTCCCTTACAGGCAAATCGTCATTTTCATTCTTTAGACTGCGCCAGCCTCCGCTTGAGGTGGCGCCTTCGCCTTCATTTATAGGGGACTTCGATGTCCGTACGACGCACACGCAAAGACGATGGCAGCCAATGGACAGTTGCGGACAGCCGCAGTGTTTACGGGATTCGCCATTGGGGGGCCGGTTATTTCGCGATCAATGAAGCCGGTCGCGTAGAAGTCCGTCCGAACGGTCCGAACAGCACGCCTGTCGATCTGTACGAGCAAGTCGACGAGCTGCGCAAAAGCGGCCTGTCGTTGCCGCTGCTGGTGCGCTTCCCCGATATCCTGCAAGACCGTGTACGCCAGCTCACCGGTGCCTTCGATTCGAACATCGAACGCCTGGAATACCAGAGCCAGTACACCGCGCTCTACCCGATCAAGGTGAACCAGCAGGAAGCGGTGATCGAGAACATCATCGCCACCCAGAACGTCTCCATCGGCCTGGAAGCCGGCTCCAAGCCGGAGCTGCTGGCCGTGCTGGCCCTGGCGCCGAAGGGCGGCACCATTGTCTGCAACGGTTACAAGGACCGTGAATTCATCCGCCTGGCGCTGATGGGCCAGAAGCTCGGCCACAATGTGTTTATCGTGATCGAGAAAGAATCCGAAGTTGAATTGGTGATCGAAGAGGCCGCCAGCCTCAAGGTCAAGCCGCAGGTGGGCTTGCGTGTGCGCCTGTCGTCCCTGGCCTCAAGCAAGTGGGCGGACACCGGTGGCGAGAAGTCCAAGTTCGGTCTGTCGGCGGCGCAGCTGCTGTCGGTGGTCGAGCGTTTCCGCGCGGCCGGCCTGGACCAGGGCATCCGCCTGCTGCACTTTCACATGGGTTCACAGATCGCCAACCTGGCCGACTACCAGCACGGGTTCAAGGAAGCCATTCGTTACTACGGCGAACTGCGCAACCTTGGCCTGCCGGTGGACCACATCGACGTGGGCGGCGGCCTGGGCGTGGACTACGACGGTACCCACTCGCGCAACGCCAGCTCGATCAACTACGACATGGACGACTACGCCGGCGTGGTGGTGGGCATGCTCAAGGAGTTCTGCGACGCGCAGAGCCTGCCGCATCCGCACATCTTCTCCGAGAGTGGCCGTTCGCTGACCGCCCACCACGCCATGCTGGTGGTGCAGGTGACCGACGTCGAGAAACACAACGACGAAATCCCGACCATCGAAAACAAGGAGAGCCTGCCGGAAACCGTGCAATGGCTGGTGGACCTGCTGGGCCCGACCGATATCGAGATGGTCACCGAAACCTACTGGCGCGCCACTCACTACATGAGCGACGTGGCCACCCAGTACGCCGACGGCAAGCTGACCCTGGCCGAGAAAGCCCTGGCCGAACAGTGCTATTTCGCCGTGTGCCGTCGCCTGCACAACTCGCTCAAGGCTCGCCAGCGTTCGCATCGCCAGGTGCTGGACGAACTCAACGACAAACTGGCCGACAAGTACATCTGCAACTTCTCGGTGTTCCAGAGCCTGCCGGACACCTGGGCCATCGGCCAGGTACTGCCGATTCTGCCGCTGCATCGCCTCGACGAAGAGCCGCTGCGCCGCGCCGTGCTGCAAGACCTGACCTGCGACTCCGACGGCAAGATCAAGCAGTACGTCGACGAACAGAGCATCGAGACCAGCCTGCCGGTCCATGCCTTGAACGAGGGCGAAGACTACCTGCTGGGTATCTTCCTGGTCGGCGCGTATCAGGAAATCCTCGGCGATATGCACAACCTGTTCGGTGACACCGACTCGGTGAACATCTACCAGCGTGAAGACGGTTCGGTGTACAGCGCCGGTATCGAAACTCACGACACCATCGAAGACATGCTGCGCTATGTGCACTTGTCGCCGGAGGAATTGATGACGCATTACCGTGACAAGTGTGCGAGTGCGAAGATCAGTGCCAGCGAGCGCACTCAATTCCTGGACGCATTGCGCCTGGGCCTGACCCGTTCTTCCTACCTGTCCTCGTAAAAAATGTGGGAGGGGGCTTGCCCCCGATAGCGGAGTGTCAGGCAACTGATTTGTTGCTGATGTACTGCTATCGGGGGCAAGCCCCCTCCCACATTTGGATTGCGTTTTTTCAGTTGGCTCCGAGCCACAGCCCTTGCCGATTCAGGCGCCAGGCAATTGCCCACAGGGTCAAACTGCGCACCGCCATGAACAGCAGGAAGGTGATCCACAGCCCGTGGTTGCCCAACCCCTGCAATGCCCACGCAAGCGGCAGCACCAGCAGCACCGTCAGCAACATCCCATTGCGCATTTCCCGCGCTCGCGTTGCGCCGATAAACAATCCATCGAGCAGATAACTCCACACCGCAATCAACGGCAATACCGCAAGGTAGGGCAGGTAGCGGTCGGCGGTTTCGCGCACGCTGGGAATGTCGGTTTGCATGGCGATAAACAGGTGGCCGCCGAAGGTGAACAGCAGCGCGAAACCGACGCTTGCGATCAGCGACCAACCACAGGCAACCACCAATGATCGCCTTAACGCCTGGCGGTCACGTGCGCCGATGGCGTGGCCGCACAGGGCCTCGACAGCGTGAGCGAGGCCGTCCAGAGCGTGTGCCGTCAGCAGCAGGCCGTTGAGCAACAGCGCATTGGCCGCCACGGTCGCATCCCCCAGCCGCGCGCCCTGTACGGTGATCATGAAAAACACCGACTGCAACGCCAGGCTGCGGATAAAGATGTCGCGGTTTACCGCCAGCAATGGGCGCCAGCTTTGCCACAGCTTGAGCGCGGCCCAGGCGATATGGCCGGGGTAGGCGCGCAAGGCTTTCTGGGTGAGGGCTAGGCCGAGCAGGGCACCGGTCCATTCGGCAATCACCGAGGCGCGGGCGGAGCCGACCACGCCCCAATCCAGGCCCAGAACGAACCACAGGTTCAGCGCGATATTGACCAGGTTGGTGGTCAGCAGGATCGCCAACGGCGCACGGGCGTTCTGGGTGCCGAGGAACCAGCCGACCAGCGCATAGCTGGCAAGGGCGGCGGGCAGGCCGAACAGGCGCGTATGGAAGAATTCCCGGGTCAGTTGGTTCAGTTCGGCCGAGGGTTGCATCCACTCGAGCGCCAGATGGCTGAGCGGAATGCCCACGGTGCCCAGCAACATGGCCAGTCCCAGCGCGAGCAGCAGACCTTGCAGCAGCACCTGGCGCAATGCCGCGCCGTCATTGCGCCCGGCGGCCTGGGCGGCAAAGCCGGTGGAGCCCATGCGCAAGAAGCCCATGGCCCAGGCGAGGAAGGTATACAGGCTGGCGCCGACGGCCACGGCGCCCAGTTGGTGGGCATGGGGCAGATGGCCGATGACCATGCTGTCGACCAGGGCTACCAGCGGCACGGAAATATTCGACAGGATCATCGGCGCGGCCAGGGCCCAGACACGGCGATGGGTGGGGCGGTGGCGCCAGTCGGCGAGCAGGGCGGTCATGAAGGCTCCTAGGTGGAGCGCCATTGTAACCGGCCATTAACCCCACCGCAGATCCAATGTGGGAGGGGCGGTGCGACGATTCGGCTTGCCCCCAATGGCGGCCTCTGGGCCGACCAGGATGTCGTGTCGATCCCGGCCCAAATGTGGGAGGGGGCTTGCCCCCGATGGCGGCCTCAGAGCCGGCCAGGATGTTGTGTCGATCCCGATCCAAATGTGGGAGGGGGCTTGCCCCCGATGACGGCGTCAGGGCCGACCAGGATGTTGCGTCGATCCCGATCCAAATGTGGGAGGGGGCTTGCCCCCGATGACGGCCTCAGGGCCGACCAGGATGTTGTGTCGATCCCGATCCAAATGTGGGAGGGGGCTTGCCCCCGATGGCGGCCTCAGAGCCGACCAGGATGCTGGATCAGACCGAGTACATATCCGTTTCTGCGGTCACGGCTGCTTAGGGTTCCGCCCTGACGGCGGCTCACTTTTGAAAAGCGCAAAAGTAAGCAAAACGCTCTTGCCCCCACCACTCGGCACCTCGCCTAGGCTCGGTGTGCCCTCTCTCCGGCTTGAATCCGTGGGCCGCCGCAATGGGCCATCCCTGGCCCAGTGCGGCTAACCCGGCGTCCTGCCGGGTTACCCACGGATTCAAGCCTGCGTTCGGCCAGCGTGGTTTAACGGGGCGCCTGAGATCAAGATCAAAAGCAGATCAAGAGCGACTCGCTTCGCATCGTGGTTACGGTGGGCTACAGAGTTGTGTGGGTACGTCAGGCAACTTTTGTTGCTGATGTACCGCTATCGGGGGCAAGCCCCCTCCCACATTTTGATCTGCATTTTATGTGGGATTTGGTTTGGCCCCAATGACACCCAGAACCAACACACCCTCCGTCGGTCAATGTGACCAGCTCCGCAGCAGCTTGGTCGGCGCTGATATATAGTTCACCCTCGGTTTCCTCTGACTATGAGTGCCCCATGCTTAACAAAGGATTGTTCCTGGCCTGTGCGCTGGCCCTGCTGAGCGCCTGCGATTCTTCCGATAAACCGTCTGCGCCCTCTGCTCCGGCGGCGAGTGTGGCGCCCAAGCCGGCCAAGGCGGCGGTGGATGTGGCGGCGTTGAAGCAGCGGTACGCCGGGCGTGAGTTAAGCGTGGTGGATGTGTCCGAGGTGCAGTTGGACGGGGCCAGCACCCTGTCGGTGAGTTTTTCCATTCCCCTGGACCCGGATCAGAAGTTCGCCGACAAAGTCCATTTGGTCGACAGCAAGTCGGGCAAGGTCGATGGCGCCTGGGAGCTTTCCGATAACTTGATGGAATTGCGCCTGCGCCACCTGGAGCCGCAGCGCAAGTTGGTGCTGACGGTGGATGCCGGGGTGAAGGCGGTCAACGACAACCTGCTCGCCGCCGAATACACCGCTCGCCTGGAAACCCGCGACCTGCAAGCCACCGTCGGCTTTGCCAGCCGTGGCACGCTGTTGCCCACGCGCCTGGCTGAGGGCCTGCCGGTGATCGCGCTGAACGTCGACAAGATCGACGTTGAATTCTTCCGGATCAAGGCCGAGTCCCTGCCGGCGTTCCTGGCGCAGTGGGGGCGCAACACCAGCCTGCAAAGTTACGAATCCCGCGAATTGCTGCCGATGGCCGACCTGGTGTACGGCGGCCGTTTTGACCTCAACCCGGCGCGCAACACGCGCGAAACCCTGCTGCTGCCGATCGCCGGCCTCAAGCAATTGCAGCAGCCGGGCGTGTACCTGGCGGTGATGCGTGCTTCGGGCACCTACAACTATTCGCAACCGGCCACGCTGTTTACCTTGAGTGATATCGGCCTGTCGGTGCACCGCTATGCCAATCGCCTGGATGTGTTTACCCAGGCGCTGGAAGGCGGCAAGGCGTTGAATGGCGTCGAACTGGAAATCCTCGATGCCGAAGGCCGCGTACTTGGCCAGGGCAAGACCGAAGACGGTGGCCACGCCGAGTTGCCGCTGCCGAAAAAAGCCCAGGTGTTGCTGGCCAAGCAGGGTGAACAAACCAGTTTGCTGCGTCTGGACAGTGCCGCGCTGGACCTGGCCGAGTTCGATATCGGTGGGCAGCCGTCGCACCCGTTGCAGTTCTTTGTGTTCGGCCCGCGTGACCTGTATCGCCCCGGTGAAACCGTGCTGCTCAACGCCCTGTTGCGCGACAAGGACGGCAACGCCGTCAAGCCGCAGCCGGTAAGCGTCGAAGTGCGGCGCCCCGATGAGCAGGTCAGCCGCAAATTCGTGTGGGAGGCCGACGCCTCCGGTCTCTATCAATACCCGCTGCAGCTGGCCGGCGAAGCACCGACCGGGCGCTGGCAGCTGGTATTCGACCTGGGCGATGGCAAGCCGCAGCTGTATGAATTCCTCGTCGAAGACTTCCTGCCCGAGCGCCTGGCGCTGGAGCTCAAGGGCAGTGACACGCCACTGAGCCCGGCGGATGACGCGGTCATCCAGGTCAATGGCCGTTATCTGTACGGCGCGCCGGCCTCGGGTAATCGGGTCAGCGGGCAGGTCTATGTGCGCCCGCTGCGCGAGGCGGTCAAAAGCTTGCCGGGCTACCAGTTCGGCTCGGTCACCGAAGAAGAGCTGAGCCAGGATTTCGAGCTGGACGAAAGCACGCTGGACGCCAAGGGCCAGGAAGAACTGACCCTGGAAAGCAAATGGGCCGAGGCCAAGTCGCCTCTGCAATTGATCGTGCAGGCCAGTCTGCAGGAGTCGGGCGGGCGGCCGATCACCCGACGCCTGGTACAGCCGATCTGGCCGGCCGAGCAGTTGCCGGGCCTGCGCGGGCTGTTTGACGGCACTGAAACCAACGGCGACGGCCCGGCGGAATTCGAAGTGCTGGTGGCCAACCAGGACGGCCAGAAACTTGCCGCGCAGAACCTCAAGGTGCGTCTGGTGCGTGAGCGCCGCGACTATTACTGGAACTACTCGGACAATGATGGCTGGAGCTATCACTACAACGAGAAATTCCTCAACCTTGACGAACAAACCCTCGACATCAAGGCCGGCGACACTGCCAAGGTCAGCTTCCAGGTGGAGTGGGGCCCCTACCGCGTCGAGGTCGAAGACCCGCAGACCGGCTTGATCAGCAGCCTGCGCTTCTGGGCCGGCTACCAGGCCCAGGACAACACCGAAGGCGGAGCCGTGCGCCCCGATCAGGTCAAGCTGGCATTGGATAAGCCCGCCTATGCCGATGGCGACACCGCCAACGTCACCGTCACGCCGCCGGCGGCCGGTAAAGGCTACCTGCTGGTTGAGTCCGCCGAGGGGCCGCTGTGGTGGCAGGAAATCGACGTGCCGGCCGAAGGCAAGAGTTTTGCCGTCAAGCTCGACCCGAAATGGTCGCGGCATGATCTGTACGTGAGCGCGCTGGTGATCCGTCCCGGCGAGCGCAAAGCCAATATCACCCCCAAACGCGCGGTGGGCCTGCTGCATCTGCCGTTGGACCGTACCCAGCGCAAGCTTGGCCTGACGCTGACGGCGCCGGAAAAAATGCGCCCCAAACAGCCGCTGACGGTGAAGATCGCCGCCAAAAACGCCGACGGCAGTGTGCCCAAACAGGTGCATGTGCTGGTGGCCGCAGTGGACGTGGGCATCCTCAATATCACCGAATACCCCACACCCGACCCCTACTCCAGCCTGTTCGGTCGCAAGGCCTACGGCGTGGACCAGTTCGACATCTACGGCCAGTTGATCGAAGCCGGGCAGGGCCGTCTGGCCAGCCTGGCGTTCGGGGGCGATGCGGCACTGGCCAAGGGCGGCAAGCGCCCGGACACCAGCGTGACCATCGTCGCCCTGCAAAGCGCGCCGGTGACGCTCAACGAGCAGGGCGAGGGCGAAGTCAGCGTCGATATTCCGGATTTCAACGGCGAGCTGCGCCTGATGGCCCAGGCCTGGAGCGATGACCGTTACGGCATGGCCGAAGGCAAGACGGTGATTGCCGCGCCGCTGATTGCCGAGTTGTCGGCACCGCGCTTCCTGGCCGGTGGTGACGAGACGACGTTGGCGCTGGACCTGTCCAACCTGTCGGGCAAGGCGCAGAAGCTGGACGTGCAACTGAGCGCCGAAGGGCAGTTGCAGCTGGTCAACGGCGGCTCGCACAGCGTCGAGTTGAAACAAGGCCAGCGCACCACGCTGCGCATCCCGGTGAAAGCCTGGGGCGGCCTGGGCAATGGCAAGGTCAAGGTGACGGTCAACGGTTTGGATCTGCCCGGTGAAAACCTGCCGCCGTTCAGCCGGGAATGGACCCTGGGCGTGCGCCCTGCCTACCCTGCGTTGCTCAAGCATTACCGCGCCGTGCTCAAGGACCAGCCGTGGAGCTTGCCTGCGGGCACGCTGGAGCAGTTCGACAGCGCAGGCAGCGAGGCGTTATTGAGCCTGTCCAGCCGGCCGCCGTTGAACCTCGGCGCGCAGATCAGCGCGCTCAAGGCCTACCCCTACGGTTGCCTGGAGCAAACCGCCAGCGGCTTGTACCCATCGCTCTACGCCGATGACGCGTTGCTTAAACGCCTGAGCATCAAGGGCGAGCCGGATGCCGAGCGTAAACGCAAGATCGAGTTGGGCATTGAACGCCTGCTGGGCATGCAGCGCTACAACGGCAGCTTCGGTTTGTGGGGCGCCGACGGCGAGGAAGAATATTGGCTGACCGCCTATGTCACCGACTTCCTGCTGCGCGCCCGTGACCAGGGTTTTGCAGTGCCGGCCGAGGCGCTGAAGAAAGCCAGTGAGCGTCTGCTGCGCTATGTGCAGGAGCGCAACCTGATCGAAGTCGACTACAGCGACAACGCCGAACACACCCGCTTTGCCGTGCAGGCCTACGCCGGCATGGTTTTGGCGCGCAGTCAGCAGGCGCCGCTGGGGGCCTTGCGCAGTATCTTCGAGCGACGCAGCGATGCGCGTTCCGGCTTGCCCCTGGTGCAGTTGGCCATTGCCCTGCAGAAAATGGGCGACCAGCCGCGTGCGGACCAGGCGCTGCTCGCCGGCCTGGCCGCGCAGCGCAGCGCCAAGGAATGGCTGGCCGACTACGGCAGCCCGTTGCGCGATCAGGCGATGATCCTGGCGTTGCTGGAAGAAAATGACCTGGCCAAGGGCAAGCGCGAGGAGCGTCTGTTCGCGCTCTCGGACCAGTTGGCGGCCAGCCCGTATCTGTCGACCCAGGAGCGTAATTCGCTGTTCCTCGCCGGGCGGCTCGGGCTCGCCCAGCCAGAGGCGAACTGGCAAGTATCGCTGACCGGCAGTGGCGGTGTGCGTGAACTGAACAACCAGCAATCAACCATGCAACTGGATGACAAGCTGCTGACCAGCGACTTGAGCCTGAGCAATCAGGGGGACACGCCGGTGTACCAGCAACTGACGATTTCCGGTTACCCACAAGTGCCACCGGCAGCGGGCGGTGAGAACCTGAGCATCCGTCGCGAATACCTGGGCATGAACGGTCAGCCGCTGAACCTGCGCAGCCTCAACAGCGGCGACCTGGTGCTGGTGCATTTGGCGGTCAGCGCCAAGCAACGCGTGCCGGATGCCCTGGTGGTCGACCTGCTGCCCGCCGGCCTGGAACTGGAAAACCAGAACCTGGCCCAAAGCGCGGCCAGCCTGGAGAACGCCAGCAGCCAGGTGAAGGAATGGCGCGAGTCGATGCAGAACGCGTCGCTCAAGCATCAGGAGTTTCGTGATGACCGCTACGTGGCGGCGATGAACCTGGACGGTTACGGCGGCACCACGCACTTGCTGTACCTGGCACGGGCAGTGACACCGGGCACCTACCGCGTGCCGCCGCCCCAGGTGGAGTCGATGTATCGGCCGAACTGGCAGGCGGTGGGCGAAACCCCGGCAGATATGGTGATCAAGGGCCGCTGAAAAACCAATGTGGGAGGGGGCAAGCCCCCTCCCACAGGGATTGTGATCAGTGCACAACCCAGCTCAACAACCACAGGCCCAGCACCAGCCAGATGATCCCGATAATGACCGAGGCCCGCATAAAGGCGCGTACCGCCGAGTACAAAAAGAGCAGCCCGACGATCAGGGTGATAATGCTGATGATCGAGGTGTCCATGCCCAGGGTGCGCGATAAGCCATCGATAAAGTTGCCGCCGGCGTGGGTCAAGGCTCCGAACAAGCCGCTCAGACCGTCGACGATAAAGCGGATGACGGAGCCGAGCGCCTGGCCCAACCATTCGAAAAAGCTTTCTACCTGCATGTGCGTGTCCTGATTAAGAAGGTGGGCGTAACTGTGCCTTTGGTCGTTGTTGCGACAGGCGAGTTCCCTGCAAGCATAGAGGTTTGCCCGGTTGAATTTGCGTTTTGTTGCTCGCTGGACACTGGTGAGCCTGTTGTTGGTCATTGCCCTGCTGTGGCTGGCCGACCGTATCTGGCCCTTGCCGTTGCCCCAGGACGACCTGGCCCGGGTGGTCCTGGCCGAGGATGGCACGCCATTGTGGCGCTTTGCCGATGCCGATGGCGTGTGGCGCTATCCGGTGCACACCCGCGAAGTCTCACCGTATTACCTGGACGCGGTGCTGACCTACGAAGACCGTTGGTTCTATCGCCACCCCGGGGTCAATCCGTTGGCGCTGGTGCGGGCGACGTGGCAGAACCTGACCGGCGCACGGGTGGTGTCGGGCGGCAGCACCTTGTCGATGCAGGTGGCGCGCTTGCTCGATCCGCATTCACGCACCCTGCAGGGCAAGTTGCGGCAACTCTGGCGTACCGCACAGCTGGAATGGCATCTGTCCAAGGACGAAATCCTCACCCTGTACCTGAACCGCGCGCCCTTCGGCGGCACGCTGCAGGGCGTGGCGGCGGCCAGTTGGGCCTATCTGGGCAAATCCCCGGCGCAACTGACCCACGCCGAAGCCGCCCTGCTCGCGGTATTGCCCCAGGCACCGAGCCGCCTGCGCCCGGACCGTCACCCGCAACGCGCCCAGCAGGCGCGGGACAAAGTGCTGCGCCGCCTCGCCGAGTTCCAGGTATGGCCGCAATCGGCGGTCGATGAAGCCCTGGAAGAACCGCTGCTGCTCGCGCCGCGCCTGGAACCGAGCCTGGCCCCCTTGCTGGCGCGGCGCCTGAACCGGCCGGACAGCCCGCCCTTGATCCGCACCACCGTGGACGCCACCCTGCAACGTCGCCTCGAAGACCTGCTGCTGGGCTGGCGTGCGCGTTTGCCCGAACATACCTCGGCGGCGATCCTGGTGGTGGAGGAGGAAACCATGGCCGTGCGCGCCTACCTCGGCTCGGTGGACATCAATGATGCCAAGCGTTTTGGCCATGTGGACATGATCAACGCGCTGCGCTCGCCCGGTTCCACCTTGAAACCCTTCCTCTATGGCATGGCCCTGGACGACGGCCTGATTCATTCCGAGTCCCTGCTGCAGGACGTGCCGCGCCGCTACGGCGATTACCGGCCGGGCAATTTCTCCATGGGCTTTACCGGGGCGGTGCCGGCGAGTACGGCGCTGTCCAGCTCGCTGAACCTGCCGGCGGTGCAATTGCTGGAAGCCTACGGGCCGAAACGCTTTGCCGCGCAGATGCGCATCGGCGGCATGCCGCTGGCGTTGCCGGCGCTGGCCGAGCCGAACCTGGCGTTGATCCTGGGCGGTGCCGGCAGTCGCCTGGAAGAGCTGGTCAGCGGCTACAGTGCATTGGCCCGCGACGGCAAGAGCGCCACCCTGCGCCTGCAGCCGGATGACGCGCTGCGCGAACGGCCATTGCTGTCGCCAGGGGCGGCCTGGATCGTGCGGCGTATCCTCAGCGGCCAGGCGCGCCCCGACCGCGACCCACGGGCCGAACTGGTGCAGCGCCCGACGCTGGCCTGGAAGACCGGCACCAGCTATGGCTTTCGTGATGCCTGGGCGATTGGTGTCGGCCCGCGTTATCTGATCGGCGTCTGGATCGGTCGTCCGGACGGCACGCCGGTGCCGGGGCAGTTTGGCCTGGCGTCGGCGGCGCCGTTGATGTTGCAGGTGCATGACGTACTGACCAACCGCGACAGCCAGCGCGGCATCAGCGCGCCCGTCAAGGCCGTGCCGGCCAATGTGGGCGTGGCGGCAATCTGTTGGCCGCTGGGCCAGCCGATGAGTCGCAGCGATCCCAACTGTCGTCGCCAGCGGTTTGCCTGGACACTGGATAACACCACGCCGCCGACGTTGCAGGCACTGGATCAGCCGTTGAGCGTGGGGTTGATGGAAAACCTCTGGGTCAACGCCAAGGGCTTGCGCGTGGACGCCCATTGCCCTGGCGCCGAACCGAAGCATATCGCCCTGTGGCCGGCGCCGCTGGAGCCCTGGCTGCCCAGGGTGGAGCGCCGTGAAGCACGCATCCCGGCCGCCGACCCGGAGTGCCCGCCGCCGGCACTGGCCGCCGCTTCGCCGTTGTCAATCGTGGGCGTGCGCGAGGGCGATCAACTGCGTTTGCCCGCTGCCAGTCAACAGGCCCTGCGCCTGAAAATCTCCGCGCTGGGCGGCAGCGGGCGGCGCTGGTGGTTTCTCAATGGCGCGCCGTTGGGGGATAGCGCCAATCAGGACAGCATCAATGCCAGCTTCGAGCGGTTGGGGCGCTATCAGCTCAGTGTGTTGGATGAGGCCGGGCAGACTGCCAGGCTTGAGTTCAGTGTTGTGGATTAGGGCCTCATCGGGGGCAAGTCGAATCGTCGCACCGCTCCTCCCACAATTTTGATCTGTGAACACTTTTCAAATGTGGGAGGGGGCTTGCCCCCGATGGCGGCCTCTGGGCTGGCCAGGATGCTGGATTGGAACGAGTACATATCCGTTTCTGCGGTAACGGCTGCTATGGGTTCCGCTTTTACAGCGGCTCACTTTTGAAAAGCGCAAAAGTAAGCAAAACGCTCTTGCCCCACCACTCGGCACCTCGCTTAGGCTCGGTGTGCCCTCTCTCCGGCTTGAATCCGTGGGCCGCCGCAATGGGCCATCCATGGCCCAGTGCGGCTAACCCGGCGTCCTGCCGGGTTGCCCACGGATTCAAGCCTGCGTTCGGCCAGCGTGGTTTAACGGGGCGCCTGAGATCAAGATCAAAAGCAGATCAAGAGCAAGAGCGGCTCGCTTCGCATCGTGGTTACGGTTGGGCGCTGCTGAGTTGTGTAGATACCTATGCTCATCGGGGGCAACACCGCTATTCACTTGCCTTCACTCCCCATCCCCCTGAAGCTATACCCATTCAGGAGCCCCCAATGAACCTCGAACACCTCACCGAACGCTTGCACCGCATCCGCGATACCAACGACTGGAAGCAATTCCACAGCCCGAAAAACCTGGCCATGGCCGCCAGTGTGGAAATGGCCGAGCTGGTCGAGATTTTCCAATGGCTGACCGAAGACCAGTCGCGCCAATTGCCGGCCGATAAGCTCGCTCATGCCGGCCAGGAAGTCGGCGATATCGTGCTGTACCTGCTATTGCTGTGCAGTGAGCTGGGCCTGGACATGAACGAAGTGGTGCGCGCCAAGCTGGCCGACAGCGAACGGCGGTTTGCCCATGAGTGATCGACATTTCGACCAGCTGGCCACGCGCTTCGCCGAGAAAATCTATGGCGGTGCCAAGGGTGCGATCCGCCTGGCGGTGTTGCAGGCCGATCTCGCCGAGGCGTTGCCGGATCGCCCGTTGCGCGTGCTGGATATCGGCGCGGGGTTGGGGCATATGTCGTTGTGGCTGGCCGAGCGTGGCCATCAGGTGACCCTGGCCGAGCCTGCCGCGCCCATGCTCGACGGCGCGCGCCAGCGTTTTGCCGATGCCGGGCAGAGCGCCACGTTCATCCAGGCGCCCTGGCAAGACTTGCTCGGCCAGCTCACCGAGCCCTACGATCTGGTGCTGTGCCACGCCGTGCTGGAATGGCTGGCCGAGCCCCATGCGATCCTGCCGGTGCTGCATCAATTGACGCTGCCCGGCGGTTGGTTGTCCCTGGCGTTCTATAACCGCGATGCGCTGATCTACCGCAACCTGCTCAAGGGCCACTTTCGCAAGATGCGCAGGAACGATATGGCCGGCGAAAAGCAGAGCCTCACGCCGCAACAGCCACTGGACCCAAGGGAATTGGCGGCGCAACTCGAAGGGCTGTGGCAGGTCGAAAGCCAAAGTGGCGTGCGCGTGTTCCATGACTATATGCCGGTGGAATTCCAGGCGCGCGCCGAGCTGCAGGATCTGTTGGAGATGGAACTCGCTCACCGTCGTCACCCAAGCTTTGCCGGACTTGGGCGTTATTTGCACTGGGTGTGCCGTCCGGTTTAAGCAGCCCAGTCTGCGGAGGTCGAAATGCGTCGTCTCTGTTTGATCCTGTTGTCCCTTGGGCTGGGCGCCTGCTCCAGCCCTAACCCCTACGTGGCCGCGTCGGCGCCAATGCCGCCGGCCCCGGCCCAGGCGGCCACCACCTTTGATGCCAGCGCTTACCCGGCGCCGGTGCGCGACTATGGCGCCTACCGCAATTGGGCCTGGCGCAACGGCCAGTTGCCGGCCGGCACTGCCTGGGCGGATTCGGCCCAGGTGGCCGAAGCCGTCAGCGGTGCGCTGGACCAGCGCGGCCTGCGTCCGGTGCATGACACGCGTGCGCCGGACCTGCTGGTCAGCGCCGATGTGCGCCTGGAGAAGCGTCTGCGCCAGGTCCAGGACGATTATGGCTACGGTTATGGCGGCTACAACCGCTATGGCAATGGCTACGGCATGTACAACTCGGTGCCGATGGTGCGTACCTATGAAGTGCAGGTCGTGGTGGTGCGCGTCAATCTGTTCGACGCCCGCAGCGGCCAGCCGGTGTGGAGCGCTAGTGCCGAAACGGGCAGCCAGGGTAGCCTCAGCGAGCGCGCTGATGCGTTGCGCCAGGCGGTGCAGAAGGCGATGACGGCGTATCCTCCGCGTTAACCGCTATGCTCAACTGAAGCCGGACCGATCATCGGAGAACCCTCATGTTTCGTCGTATCGCTACGCTTGCCGTTGTCCTGCTGCTGGGCGGTTGCCAGAGTAATCAGGTCAATCATGACTTTGACGCCAGCCGCGACTTTGGCGCCTACCGTAACTGGGCCTGGAAAGAGCCGGCGCTGCAATATCGTCCGGATGATCCGCGTATCAAGAGCGACCTCACCGAGCAGCGTATTCGCCAGGCGGTGGGCGAGCAGCTTGACCAGCGCGGTCTGCGCCTCGCCGGGCCCGGTAGCAAGGCCGACCTCTCTGTGCAGGCCTATCTGATCGTCGAGGACCGTCAGCAACAGGTCACCACTAATTACGGCGGTGCCTGGGGCGGGCCGTGGAATGGGTATTGGGGGGCGCCGATGTATAACGAAACGCGCAGCATCTCTTACAAGGTGGCGACGCTGCAGATTGATTTGCTCGATGGCAGGGACGGTAAGTTGGTGTGGCGGGGCAGTGATGAGCAGATCATGGCCAGTTCGCCGAATCCGCAGGACCGGAGTAATGCCATTCGCAGCACGGTGGCCAGGATTCTTGCCAACTATCCGCCGCGGTAACGGCCTGCTCGGTTAAATGTGGGAGGGGCGGTGCGACGATTCGACTTGCCCCCGATGGCGGCCTCAGGGCCGACCAGGGTGCTGGATTGGAACGAGTACATATCCGTTTCTGCGGTCACGGCCACTTAGGGTTCCGCCCTGACGGCGGCTCACTTTTGAAAAGCGCAAAAGTAAGCAAAACGCTCTTGCCCCACCACTCGGCACCTCGCCTAGGCTCGGTGTGCCCGAACGCAGGCTTGAATCCGTGGGCCGCCGCCACGCGCCATCCATGGCGCGGGGCGGCTAACCCGGCGTCCTGCCGGGTTACCCACGGATTCAAGCCTGCGTTCGGCCAGCGTGGTTTAACGGGGCTCCTAAGATCAAAAGCAAAAGCGCGGCGGCCTTAGAGCCGACCGGTATCTTGTGTCGATCCCGGTGCAAATGTGGGAGGGGGCTCGCCCCCGATGGCGGCCTCTGGGCCGACCAGGATGCTGGGGGCATATCCGCTCCTGCGTTCAGCCAGCATGGTTTGACGGGGCGCTTGAGATCAAAAGCAGATCAAGATCAAGAGCGACTCGCTTCGCATCGTGGTTAGCGTTGACGGCTATAGCCTGCGAAGTTGTGTAGATATTGTTAATCGGGGCAACCCCCTTCCACATTGACCCTTGCCAGCCGCCACTCTTGTCTACACTCATCCATACCCTCAGGAGCGTAAACGCTCGGCGACGCGCCGGCACAGGAGTGCTCGATGTCTCCCCGATTTCATGGCAAGCAACGTGGCGCTATCGGTCTGATGGCCGTTGGTGTGTTGGCGCTGGTGTTGGCGTTTACTTTGCTGGCGGTGGACAGCGGGCGGCTTTATCTGGAGAAGCGCCGGCTGCAGGGAGTGGCGGATACGGCAGCGCTGGAAGCGGTCAGCCGCAGCGGCACTTGTGCGGCGGGTTTGAGCGCGGCGGCGTTTGCGGCGCAAAGTGTGGCACGCAATCACTTTGTTGTGGGTAGCGGTAATACCTTGGTCACCCGCTGCGGCGCGGTAACCACGGCGGCTTCCGGCCGACGGGTGTTTGCTGCCAACCCGGCGCTGTCGTCAGCCATTGAGGTGGTGGTCGGCAAAACCGTGCCCACCAGCGTGGCCGGTGGCATCTGGTCGATGATGTCGGGTAACTCGGTCAACCTCAATACCCGGTTGAGCGCGACGGCAGTGGCGGCCAAACCCACCCCGCCGATCGCGCAGTTGAGCATCAGGAGCACGTTGGTCAATTTTGATACCGCCAGTGCCAGCATGATGAACGCGGTGTTCAGTGGGCTGCTCGGTGGTGGGGTCAATGTTTCTGTGCTCGGCTGGAACGGCCTGCTCAACAGCAATATCAATATGCTCAGTTACCTCGATCAATTGGCCGTCGACCTGCATGTCACCGCCGGCGACTACACCCAACTGCTGAGCACCACGGTGAGCGCCTCGCAATTGGTTCAGGCGGCAATCACCGTGTTGGGCAGCGACCCGTTGACGCTGGATGCGGTCACCGCGCTGGGCGCTATCAAAGGGGCGACGCTCAACAATCCGTTGCCGCTCACACTGGGCAAAATCCTGCAACTGCAGACGGGTATCACCGCCGCCGCGCTGAATGCCAATCTTCAGCTGTTTCAGCTGGTCCAGGGCGTGGTGCAACTGGCCGGCAACCAGAGCGCGGCGGCGGTGACGCTGCCCGTCAGCCTGTTGGGGCTGGCCAATATCACCACGCAGATCAAAGTCATGGAGCCGCCGCAGTTATCGGCCATCGGCAATCCGATGCTGGCGGCGGCCAACCCGTTGGGCCCGAATAAAATTTACGTGCGCACCGCCCAACTGCGCACGCAGATAACCGTGAGTTTGCCGGTGCTCGGCAGCCTGTCCGGCTTGACCGCGGCGGTGAATGACCTGGTGGGGCCGCTGACACCGGTCCTCAGCGGCCTGTTGAGCTTGAACCTGGTGACCACGATTAACTCCACGCTTTGCCTGTTGGGCGCCGGTTGCCAACAGTTGGACGTGCTGGCACTGCCGGGCAACCTGCCGCTGAAGATTGTGCTGGATGCCGGCGGCGCCAGCAGCTATGTCACCGCCTATAGCTGCCCGGCGGCAGGCGCGGGCGCCAAGAGCTTGACGGCCTACACCACCACCTCGGCGGCATCGCTGAACGTGGGCAATATCAGCAATGCATTTTCATCCACACAGCCAATGACCGTGGAGCCGTTGGCCTTGATCGATTTCGGCATCAAGACGTGCCATAAGATCCTCGGCATCGGCAGTTGCGACCCTCGTATACCGTTTGCGGGGGGCGGCGTCGGGATCAAGGTGCAAAGCCCGATTGCGGGCAGCAACAGTATCCAGAACCTGGTGTTTTCCAGCACCACGCCCTTTGCCATGCCCGCCAATGTGGGGCTTGCTCCCAGCTATCAAACGTTCGCACCGGCCACCAACCTGGTCAGTGGCCTTACCACAGCCCTCAATGGCGTCGGCATTACTGCTTATCAACCGGTGGGGAGCAACCCCTTGGGAAGCGTGATCGCCGGCACGGTGTCGTTGCTCAGCGGCGTCAGCACGCTGGTGACGCCCATGTTGAACAATGTGCTGAGCCCGCTGCTCAATCCGATCCTCAACAACCTGTTGAGCAGCTTGGGTATCAGCCTGGCAAGCGTGACCGTGGGCGCCAACCTGAGCTGCGGCCAGACCGGCGAGGCCTATCTGGTGATTTAAGCGTCGGCGACCCTGGGCAGTTCCACGCAGAACCGCGCGCCGTGTTCGCCGTTGCTGACGCTGAGGCGTCCGCCCATGTTTTCAACGATACCGTAGCTCACCGACAGGCCCAGCCCGGTCCCCACGCCAATCGGCTTGGTGGTGAAGAACGGCTCGAAGATGCGCTCCAGCAATCGCGGGTCAATGCCGCCGCCGTTGTCTTCGACCCAGATGCGCACGTGGCGGCTGTCGTGTTCGGTGTGCAGCGCGATGCATGGGCGCAGGTCCGGGTGCTTTTCCTTCAGGCTCAATAGCGCATCGCGGGCATTGACCATCAGGTTGATCAGCACTTGCTCCAGCTGGTCGGCGTAGCCTGTGACCTGCACAGGCGTATCGGCCTGGGTCAGTTTGATCTCCACGCCCTTGCCACGTAGGCCTTCGCTGAGCAGTGACAGGGTACCTTCCACCGCCTGCGCCGGGTCGAAGGGGTGCTGCTCGACTTCCGAGCGGCGGCCGAATACGCGCATGTGGTCCACCACCCGCGCCGCGCGTTGTACCTGCGCGTCAATGCGCTGGAGTTTCTCCGTCAGGTAGTCGATCTGCGCGTCGCCATTGCCCAGGCGCTTGAGTACGTTGACGATGGCCATGCGCATCACGTTCAGCGGCTGGTTGATCTCATGGGCCAGGCCGGTGGCCATTTCGCCGAGGGTGGCCATTTTCGCGCTTTGCGTCAGTTGCTGCTGGGAGCGCCGCACTTCGGTGTTGTCGCGGCCCACGGCCTGCACTTCGAGCAGATTGCCGTGTTCGTCGAACACGCCACGGTCCGACCACACCCACCAGGCATGCTCGCGCCCGGGCAGTTGCAGGCTGATTTCCGCCGTGCTCACGGGAAATTCCGGCGTCAGTTGCTCGATGCGCAGCATGAACGCCGCGCGTTGCTCGGGCGATAACCAGTGCCCCAGGTTCTGCCCCGGCAATTGGCCGGGCAGGCACTCCAGGTAGTTGGCCAGGGGCGTATTACCAAAGGTCAGGGTCAGGTCCGGACGGTAGCGGCAGATCATCGCCGGGGAGTCTTCCACGAGGATGCGGTAGCGTTCCTCGCTGTCCTTGACCTGTTGCGCGGCCAGGGTGGCCTCGGTGACGTCCAGCCACAGGCCGACCGCCTCCACCGGCAGGCCGAGGTCGTCGCGCAGCAACTTGGCTTCGTCGAGCAGCCAGTGGTAGTCGCCGTGTTTATCCTGGACCCGGTAGCGGCTGCGCACACTGCCTTCGCGCAGCAGTTGGCGCGTACGCTGGAAGTACAGGTCGCGGTCATCCGGGTGGACCCATTGCACCAGGCTGTCGTGGCTGCATTCGGCGAGCGTGCGGCCCAGCAGCGGCAGCAGGCTGTCGCTGAAAAACACCGGCTCCAGGGCGCCTTTTACGTAGCGCTGCACATAGATCACCGCCGGCGAGCTGGCGATCAGGTTGTCCAGGCGTGCGTGGGCGGCGTCAGCTTGCAGTTGCTGGTTCTTGACGTCGCTGATATCGAGCATGAAGCCGATCCAGCGGCGCTGCTCACCGGCGCCCAGGGCCTGGCCCTGCACGCGGTACCAGGTGGGGGGCTGGTCGCTGTCGCCACGGTTGAGGCGCACGCTGGCGAGCAAGGGTTTGCCGAGGGTCTGCAAGTCGTGCAGGCGGCTGTGCAGTTCCTGGCGATCGGCCGGGTGGATGAGGTTCAGCCAGGTTTCCAAGGGTTGACGGGTAGGGCTTTCTTCGCCGCTCAGGTTGCGCATCAATTGCGGTGCGAGCTGGATCTCGCCGCCGGCGGGCAGCAATTCCCACCAGCCGGTGCCCAGCAAACCCTGCAGGGCTTCCTGGCGTTCCAGTTGCAGATGGTGGTGCTGTTCACGCAGACGGCTGAGCAGCGGGGCGGCGAGGGCGGCGGCGAGGTTCAGCCAGTCGCGCTCGTGTGTGTCGGCTTCACCGCTGAAGGCTGCGCACAACAGCCACGCGGCGACACCCTGGGCATCGCGGTAGGGCACCAGGAAACCGTCGGCATTGCCGAACACGCTGTGCAGCCGCGGGTGCTCCCCGTGACCGTAAGTGGCGTGCAGGCTCAAGGGAACGGTGCCGTCGAGGCTGTCCAGGCACGTGCCTAGGCGCTGCCCGGTGTGCCACAACTGCGGCGCGTCATGTTGGGCGTAGTGGCTGTAGATCACCCAGGCCTGGTCCTCTTGATCAACAAGCGCCAGGGCGATACACGGGATTCGCCAACGCTGCGCCACGCTGCACAGTTGGTCGTTGAACACATCGGGCAAGCGGCTGAGGCTGCACACGCGCAATTGCTCGCTGGCCTGACTGGTCAATTGCTGATTCTGTTCACGCTGTTCGGCCAGTCGTCGGCCGCTGAGCAGATCGCCGATATCCACCGCATGCAGCCGCCATTCATTGTCGTGCGGCTCGAGGGTGGCACGGGTGTGCAGCACCTGCCCGGCGATGCCCTGGAAATCCAGGTCAAGGCTATGGCGCTGCCAGTCGGCTGGGACGCCCTCCACCGCCAGGGCGCTATGGGCGCGCAGCAAGGCTCGCAGCGGCGCCGCCTCGGCATGGGGCGCCAGCTGTGAGCGCAGTGTGCCGCTGATACCGAGCACCTGGCCTTGCGCATCCAGTTGCACCTGCAAACCGGCCGAAGGCGGCGCAGCGGGAACGATCGCCAGCGCAGCGCTACGACCAAGCAAACGCCCGAACAGCGTGTCCCCCGAAGTCAAAACTGCAAGCTCGACTGGGCCCGCAGCGTCGCCGGCAACTGCGGCACGCTGCCAATGCCGGGCAGCACGATGAAGGGCATCACCGCCTGTAGATTGGCTGAGGGATAGTCGATCTGTACCGACAGCAGGCCATTCACGAACGTGGTGCTGACATGGGTTGCCGCATCGAAGTGATAGGCGCTGGGGATCCACTTCAGACGGTCGCTGATTGCGCTTCTGGCGGTGGTTTGCACGGCACTGCTGTAGCCCTGCATCGCCGGGTCGAGCCCCACGCTGAGGCGTACCGCTTCGGCGGTGGCCTGGTTGAACGACTGCAGCAACAGCAGCGGCAGGCTATAGCTGACCATGCCGTAGAACACCGCGAAAAAAATCACGAAGACGGCCACGAACTCGATCGCGGCTGTGCCTTTCTGCTTGTGGGGGAGGCTAGTTTTCATCACCGCGTCTACCCTGACGGCTACTACTTGATATCAGCATAGAATCAATCAGCGAAAAGGCAGGTTTTTTACGTGATCCAGGGTGTGGTGGTGATGGTGTGGTTGGTGGTGTGTGCGGTGCAGGACACGCGGCAGCGATTGCTCGCCAACCGCCTGACGCTGGGGGTTGCATTGCTGGGCGGGGTCTACTTGTTCTGGACCGGCAGCACCTGGCTCGGTGCCTCGGTCGGCCAAGGCCTGTGGGCATTTGTGCTGGCGCTGCTGTTGACCTTGCCGGGTTACGCCCTGGGCCGTCTCGGCGCCGGGGATGTGAAGCTGCTCGCAGCCTTGGCATTGATTTCGGACGCCGAGTATTTATTGGGTGCGTTTATCGGCGCCACCCTGGCGAGTGTGCTCTGGCTGTTGCTGGCGCCAAAGCTCTGGCCGCTTATGGGTCAAAGGCTTACAAATTGCCTCGGGCACCTGGCCCCCGAACCGTCAAAAAAACTGCCGTTTGCGCCCTTCCTGCTGGTGGGATTTACGCTGGTCTGGTTTTGGATCCACTGAGCGCCGCAGGGCTCTGGCGCTATGTACAGAGTCGGGAAGTACGTCTACGTTTAATAAGGCGTTGTATAGGAATTGAGTGGTTTGAGGATGGGTCAATCTTTGGCTTGCCAGGCATGGAGTAGCGCGTGAACAAGCTTAATTCTGCGGTAAAAGTGCTCGTGGTCGACGATCAGCCGCTGATCGTGGAAGAGCTGTGTGAGTTTCTTGAAAGCAGCGGGTTCCGTTGTGTCCCCTGTGAGTCCAGTCAGCAAGCCTTGAAACGCTTTGGCGAAGACAGTGAAATCGGGTTGGTGCTGTGCGATCTGCATATGCCGGGCATGGACGGCATCGAGTTGGTCCAGGCGCTGCAAAAGATTGCCGGCAGGCAGCGGGTGTTCGAGTCGATCATGTTGACCGGGCGCTCCGACAAGCAGGACGTGATCAAGGCCCTGCGCGCCGGCATTGCGGACTACTACCAGAAGCCAATCAATCTGGACGAATTGCTCGAAGGTTTGCAGCGCCAGGAAGTCGCGTTGCAGGAGCGCAGGAAAGACCTGCAACTGGGCAACCTGAACCAGAAGCTGCAATTTCTCTCCGAAACGATCGACGACCTGTACCAGGACCTCGATAAAGTGCGGCGCAGTCCGGCTGGGCCGGACGCTGAAGAGGCCTCGACGCAGGAGGCGGGCCAGGTTGAAATGCCTGCGATTTTCCACCAGTTGTCACCGCGCCAACTGGACGTGGCCAGGCTGGTCGGAAAGGGGCAGACCAATTATCAGATTGCCTGCGAACTGGGAATAACCGAGAACACCGTCAAGCTGTATGTTTCCCAGGTGCTGCGGCTGACGCATATGCATAACCGCACGCAGTTGGCGCTGGCGCTGGCGCCCAACAACGCGGCGATGCGCCAGCGGGTGACGGCGCACTGAGAGGCAACGGGTCAATGTAGGAGCGAGCTTGCTCGCGAAAAACGTCAACGATAACGCGTGTTTTCTGAATGAACGCGGCGCCTGTGAGTTTTTCGCGAGCAAGCTCGCTCCTACATTTTTGCGTGCTCAGTTGCCGCCCTCGGTTTTTCCGCCGACTTTTTGCTCGAAAAACTCCGGAATCTCATGCTTGAAGCTGTCCACCCAGCGCTGCGCGGCCAGGTCGCGTTCGGCGGCGGAGGCTGCCTGTGGCGTGGTGGATGCCGCTCGGCCACTGACCTGCAGGGCCAGCCAGTCCTCCGTGGCGGCCTGCTGCGGGGAGGACGGGCCAGGCTCGATGGCCATGACGCTGAGGGGCAGGGCCAGCGCGGCGAGGCTGGCAAGACAGGGCAGTTTCATTGTCAATTCCTCGGGTTGCTATGGGCTTCACTGACCGTGGCGATCTGATCCTTGGCCTTTGCGGCCTTGACGCTTGAGGCCTTGAGTTGCTCGGCGCGGGCCTGGGCCTGGGTGACTTGTTCGGGGCCCAGGCCTGTCTGGCTGACCACCTGCGCGGCCTGCTTCCAGTTGTCTTGATAGATCAGCAGCGTCACCAGATTGATGGCCGCCAGCGGGTCACTCTGCTTGAGCTCCATGGCGGTCATGAATTCAAACCGTGCATCTTCCAGGCGCAGTTGGTTGAGGTACACCACGCCCAGGTCATTGCGGATTTTCTCGTCGGTGGGCGCCAGCCGCGCCGCGCGCTGCAAATGGGCCATGGCCAGGCTGTTGTCGCCTTTGGCCGCGGCCATTTGCCCCAGGCCGTGTTCGCCTTCGGCGGCCATGCAGGTGCCGAGCAGGCTGCGGTACAGCGGCTCGGCGCTGCGCCCGAGCAAGCGATACGCCTTGGCCTGGCGCAGGCGCACCTGGGGCAAACTGGCCGGCAGTGTGTGCAGGTTGGCCAGGCTGGCGTGCAGTTTGCCGTCGTTGGCCATTTCATCGGCCAGGTTCAACGACAGCGTCTGTTCGGCGTCGGGCTTGGGGCAACTGCCGGGGGCCGTCAGGGCGCTCCAGGGGGTTTGACCATCGGTGGCGCAACCACCGAGCAGCACCAGGCTCAAACCGGCGATCAAGGCTTTCATCGAGGATTCCTCATAAGTTACTCAAGGCCCGGGTGATGCCGATGAATGCCGGCCCCCCGAGCACGATCAGCAAGGCGGGAAACAGAAACACCATCATCACCACCGACATCTTCGCTGACATCTTCGACACAAATTCCTGGATGCGGGTCAGGCGCCGGTCGTCGAGCAATTGCTTGAGCGCCAGCAACGACTTCATCGCGCCGGCGCCCTGATGAACCAGTTGCTGGAGGATGATGCAGGTGTCGGTGAACTCGTCCACGGCCAGCAGCCTGGCGGTCTTGCCCAACTCTTCACTGAGCTCAAGGCCGGAGTCGACCCGGTTCAGGATCAGCCGCAATTCATGGGTCAGCGCCGGCAGCAGGCGTTGCGCTTCGATGCTCAATACACGCAGCGCCTGTTCGACCGCCATGCCCGATTCGAACAGGATGCGCAGCAGCGGAATGAACGTCGAGACTTCCTGGGAGATGCGCTGCTGGCGGGCCTTGGCCACGCTGGCCAGGATGCGTTTGGGCAACAGGTAGCCGATGCCGAGCGCGATCAGGGGCACCAGCCATGGCGAGTCGCCCTTGGGAAACAGCACCTGCTGCGTGATCAGGGTCACGATCAGCAGCAGCACCGGCGTGCCGATCTGGAAGGCGGCGAACATCGAGCGCTGGTTGGCTTTGCGCCAACCCACGCGGTTGAGCAGGGTCTGGGTTTCGTTGTCCAGGCTGATCGAGCGTTGCGCCAGCGGGCTGTTGCCCAAGTGCCGCATCATCGCACCGAGACGGTGTTCGCGACCCATCCGGCCTTGCAGGCGCTGGGCAACCAGGCGCTGACCACGCCGATGTTTGATCAGGTTGGCCAGCACCAGCGCCAGGGCGGCCAGAAACAACACGGCGCTGATCAGCAATGAAATAGCCATCTCATACGCTCCGCAACATGCGCCACAGGGTGAAGCAGCCGAGCACCTGCATGATCAGGGCGACGAACAACAGCAGGCGGCCGGTGCCGTCGTTCCACATGGTCATCAGGTAGTCCGGGTTGACCGCCAGGAAATAGCCCACCATCGAAATGGGCAACGCGGTGAGCACGTAGGCGGTCACCCGGGTTTCGCCGGTCAGGGCGCGCAGCTGGCGCGCGGCTTGCTCGCGCTCGCGGATCATCTTGATCAGGTTTTCCAACAGCTCGCTGGCATTGCCGCCGTAGCGGTGATTGACCTTCAAGCCCAGGGCGAACAGACGGAACTCGTCGCGTTCGTAGAATTCGGCGAAATCGTGGGCGGACTCCGGCAGGCTGACGCCCAGTTGCACGTTGCGCCGCATTCGGCCCATGGCATTTTTCAGCGGGTCTTCGGCCACCTCGATACCGCCCAGCACCGCGTCGGCCAGGGTGCGTCCGGCCTTGAGACTGCGCACGGTGTGGTCGAGCAATGGCGGCAGTTGCTCGATCATGCGTTTGATCCGGCGCTGGTAACGCCAGGCGAGGTACAGGCGCAGCAGCACGGGCGGCAGCAGCAGCATCACCAGCAGGCCGAGCCAACCGGCGAGCATCACCCCCAGCACGGCGCCCAGGCCCCAGGCGGTCAGCCACAGGCGCAGGTTGTCACTGGGTTTACCCAGGCCGGCGCGCAGGAACATGCGTTCCACGCCGCTCCAGGAAGCGCTTTCTTCGACGAGCTGCGGCTGGCCTTCGGCGAGGCGGTCCAGCACGCGTTCGGTACGGGCGCGGCGCAAGCCGTTCTGGAATGAGCGGACCGACAGGCCGATCAGGATCAGGCAGATGCACAGCAGGATGGCCCCGGTCATGCTCGATTCCCCTCCAGGGCTAGGCCGGTTCGCGGCGCAGTTTTTCGCCGGCCGGGTTGAGCGCCTCGCGCACGAAGCCGAAGCCGGTACGCCGGTCATGGCGAAACAGCGTGTTGGTCACGTACACGTCGTCGCGGATGCCCACCACTTCGACCACCTCGCTGACGCAACGACGACCGTCCGGCAGGCGGGTCAACTGGACCACCACATCCAATGCCGCGCAGATCATCTGGCGCAGGGTCTTTTCCGCAACCACGCGGCCGGTCAGGCCCACCAGGGTTTCCAGGCGCAGCAGGGCATCGGCGGCATTGTTGGCGTGCACGGTGCTCATGGAACCGTCGTGGCCGGTGTTCATTGCGGTGAGGACATCGATCACTTCCACGCCGCGAATTTCGCCGAGGATGATGCGGTCGGGGCGCATGCGCAGGGCGTTGCGGATCAGGTCGCTGGCCTTGACCTCGCCATGGCCCTCGGCATTCGGTGGACGGGTTTCCAGGCGTACCACGTGGGGGTGGGCCAGTTGCAGTTCGGCCACGTCCTCGATAGTGACCAGGCGTTCATGGGGGTTGATCAGCTGACTTAGGATGTTCAGCAGTGTGGTTTTACCGGTGCCGGTGCCGCCGCTGATGAGGATGTTGCAACGCTTGCCCACCGCGTCCTGGAAGAAGTCGAAAATGTTCTGGTCAATGGTCTGCATGGCCACCAGATCGCTGCTTTTGAGCATGTCCCTGCGGAATTTTCGAATCGACAGGCACGGCCCGTCCAGGGCAATCGGCGGGATGATCGCATTGACCCGGCTGCCATCGGGCAAGCGTGCGTCGACCATCGGCGACGACTCATCCAGGCGCCGCCCCAGCGGCGCGAGGATGCGCTGCATGACGCGCTCCACATGGTGCGCGTCGATAAAGCGCAGGTCGCTCTGGTGCAGCAGGCCGTCACGCTCGATAAACACCCGGTGCGGGCCATTGACCAGGATTTCGGTGACGGCCGGGTCGCGCAGCAGCACTTCCAGCGGACCGAAACCGGTCAGTTCGTCGACGATTTCTTCGGCCAGGCGCTCCATCTCATAGCGCGAGATCGCCAGGTGCATGCGGTTGATGTACTCGGCGACTTTGTCGATGACAAATTGCGCCAACGACTGGCGCGAGCCTTCCAGCAGGTTTTTCCCCGACTCTTCGATGGCATCGATGATGTAGCGGTGCAGCACCAGTTTCAGGCCGTCGTGGTCGGTGTTGCCACCCACGCCTCGTGCGGGGGCGCCGAAGAGTTTTTCGCTGGTCATTTATCGGCTCCCAACAAGCGCTCCAGCCAGCGGCTGGAGGATTTTCGATTGGCGTCCTGCGAACGTTTCGCCAGGCGCTCGCCCAGGGTCTTGAGCGCCTGAGTCAGGGCTTCGCGCGGTGTCAGCGCAAACAGGGTTTGCCCCTGGTTCTCGGCGTTCAGCCGGACCTCCGCGCTCAGCGGCAACACGGCAATCACTTCCAGGCCGAAGCTTTTGCTCAAGGCATCGGCGTCCGGCGCGCAGCCTTTGACGTAGCGATCGATCAGCAGCCTGGCATGGTCGAGCTTCATGCCTTTTTCGCGCCACAGGTTCAATACGGCGAGGTTGCGCCGGCAGTCCAGCACGCTCTGGTCGGTGTACCACAGCAGCTTGTCGCAATGGCTGACAAAGGTACGCAGGGCTTCGCTGTCCGGCTGGCCGGCAAGGTTCACCACAATGTGCTGGAAGTGTTGGCGCAGCGCACTGAGCAGCATGTAGAGCTCGGCGGCGCTGGTGCGCTCCAGGGGCTCGTCGTTGTGCGTGTAGGCGAGAATGCGCAGGCCGTCTTCGGCCGAGGTAAAGGCGCTGTTGATCAGGGTGGTGTCCAGCCGCCTCAGGTGGCGCAGGGCATCGCCGAAGTTGAACGAGCTTTCCAGGCCCAGCAGCGCCAGGCTGTCACCGCGTGGCAGGCCCAGATCGAGCAACAGCGTCTGCTGGCCGCTCTTTTGCACCACCAGCGCCAGGTGGCTGGTGAGCAGTGCGCCGTCCGAACTGCCCTGGGTGCCGTACAGTACCGAGAGGCCGCCCAGCAGCGTGTTGGTCGCCACCGGCGGCAGGCGCTTGCTCAGGCGGCGGACCAGGCCTGCGACTTCGCTGGAGCGCGAGCCGTAGGCGACGAAGTCCCGCGCTCCGGCGCGCATGGCATTGAGCACCAACTGGTTATCCATGCCGTCACCGAGGGCGACGATGGCCAGCATCGGCTTGGCTTCCAGGGCGCCTTCGATCAGCGCGCTCTGGGCCACCAGGTGCTCGCGGTCAAGGCCGACGAACACCAGGTTGGCGAAGGTTACATCGACCAGGGCGAGCAATTCATCGAGGGTGCCGCTGCCGGCGCTGACCACTTGGCCAAGGGGCGCCAGCGCGCCCTGCAGCCACTCCAGGTCGGTGGTGTTGCGGGTGATTGCCAGGAACGTCTGGCTCAGGTTGTCGCTCATTGGGACAGCCCGTTGAGCCGGTCGAAATTACCGTTTTCCAGGAAGAACAGGCGGTACCAGTTCGGGTCATAGTTGCGCACTTTTTCACCGGGCAACGCCGGCAGTTGGGCATTGGCCGCCAGTGGTTGCACCAGGTGCGGCGTGACGATCATCAGCAGCTCCTTGTCTTCGCGTCGGACCGAGGAATCGCGAAAGAACGCGCCCAGGATCGGGATGTCACCCAGGCCGGGAAACTTGCCGATGTTGGTGGTGGTGTTGCTGCTGATCAGGCCGCTGATCACAAAGCTTTCGCCATCGGCCAGGGACACGCTGGTATCGGTGCGGCGGATGGTCAGGGCCGGCACGCGGATATTTTCGATGACCACGGCGTTGGTGTAGTCGAGCTCGCTGACCTCCGGCGCCACCTTGAGGGAGATGCGGTTACGGTCGACCACGGTCGGCGTGAGGGTCAGGCGGATGCCGAATTCCTTGTACTCGATCGAGATGGTGTCGCTGCCGCTGCTCGGCACCGGCACCGGGATTTCACCCCCGGCGAGAAAGGTTGCGCTTTGCCCGCTCATGGCCACCAGGCTTGGCCGGGCAAGGGTGTAGGCGAAGCCGCTGCTTTCCAGGGCGTTGATCATCGCCGAGACGCGGCCACCGCCAAAGCCGATATTGAAGTTGTCCGCGCTCACTGGCAGTTTGAAGGTGCTGGGTGTGGGGAACAGCAAGTTCGGGCTGCCGAGGAAAAAGTTGTTGCCGATGCCGAGGATCTTGGTGCTGGCCTCCTTGAGTTTGGTACGGCTGACTTCGACGAAGCGGATGTCGGTCTGGACCTGGCTGGGCAGCAGCGGATCATCGGCCGGCGACAGCGACAGGCTGGTCAAGGCGCTGTTGGCCTTGCCCTTGACGAAGACCATGCTCTGGCGCGGCGTGGTCGAGCAGGCGGTCCAGACCATCAGGCTGGTGGTGCCGGGGCCGACGCCGGTGAGCAGGAAGCCCCGGTCGCCATTGAGATGAACGTCGGCGATTTTCGGATCGCCAATGGCCAGGCGCGTGATCGCCACCGGCGATTGCAGTGCCTGTTGCAGGCCCTCGCCGACTGACAACGCGGCGGGCAATTGTCCAAGGCTGGCGCAATTGCCCTGAGCGGCCACGGCCAGGCTCATGGACAGGTGCGACAGCAGCAGGGCGCAGGCGATTTTCCCTGTGAACACCGGTATGAAACGTCGGCTCATGCACAGCATCCTTGTTCAGTCGGGTGTTTGTTGGGTTGCTTGATTGCCACGGATCACCTCGACACCGGCCCGGCGCGGGGCACTGCTCTGGGCTACTTTCCTGGGGGCCTGGGTGAAGGCCAATTGCGTGAACTGATAAAGGTCGCGGTTAGCGTTCTGCAGGTTGCCCGGCGCGTCGCCTTCGCCGGCCCAGTAACGGCTCAGCAAGCGTTCGTCGGCGCTGCGCACGGCCAGGCGCAAGGTGCCGGCCTGGGTGGCCAGCATCAACCTGCTCAACAGCTGTTCGGGCACGGCCAGCACCACCGTGCGTGAGGGGGCTTGGCGCTGGGCTTTCTCTTCGGCGGTGAGCGCACGAGCAGACGCCGGGGTACCGTCGTTGGTCAGGCCCATCTGGTCACCGACACTGAGCAGGCGTATGGCGGGGATCACCACTTGGGCCGATTGTTCAAGGTTGGCGGCGTCCTGGCGCAGGTACAGCAGCACGTCCACATAGTCGCCGGGACTCAACTGGCCGGCGGCGCCAATCACTTCATCGACGGCGACGGCCAGGGCGCGTTCATCGGCACGGATCATGCGCGCCAGCGGCCCACCGGGGGTGAAGCTTTCGTCGTTCAACCAACTGCCGGCGCTGAGTGCGCGCCACGGTGTACGGCCGATGGCCTGCTCGACACTGCTCAAACTGCCGGCCGGTGCCGTGCGCAGTTTTTCGATGCTCAGATCAGCGGCCACCAGGGCGACGAAGGGGGACACATCGTGGGCCAGGACGACGACCGATTGACGGGTCTGGTCTTCCACCGCGGCAACGGCTTGTTCGGCGGGAGCTGCCGCGGGTGGCGGTGGCGGCGCCGGGGCGGGCTCACGGCTGAGGACCAAGCCCCAATAGCCGGCAAACAGCGCACCGACCAGTAACACACCGGCCAGTACCATGCTCAGACGCGTGTTCATGACGGCTCTCCATTTCCTGCTACACCACAGCCCGCCTATCCAGCAGGCTCACGTCGCAGCCTGGCTGCTATGAACAGTGACTAACTATTTCGCTATTTGACGGTAGTTCAGCTAGGACGAAATGCCATTACTGACGCAAAGATTTCTTCGGCATGCAAGGTGCGCCCCCTTTGAAAACACGCATTTACGAGGTCAGGAAGGCCCCTACTACTTTATGACTAGTCAATTCTTACAGTTGTGAGGCCGGGGTTTGTTGGCAATGCTCAGGTGGCACATCGCAATTACTGTGCAGCACCGGGATAGGGCGCTTGGTCGCCTGAGGAGAAGTGTTTATGTTGCTTGATCTGTTGATTCGACTTCACGTGCAACTTCAGTTGCTGTTTCAGCGCAAGGAAGGGGCTACGGCCATCGAGTACCTCATTCTGGTCGCCATCGTGGCATTGGTCATACTGGCAGCCGGGACCACCCTGAAGCCTCAGATCACCGCGTTCTTCACCAAAATCACCACAGCGATTACCCCAACGCCCTAAGCAGTCGGAGCGCAAGGAGCAGGATCATGATCCTCAATCTGTTGATGAAACTCTGTGTTCAACTGCGGGTGCTCTTTGCGCGTAAAGAGGCGGCCACAGCGATTGAATACCTCATTCTTGTGGCCATCGTCGCGCTTGTGATATTGGCAGCCGGAACTACACTGTCGCCACAGATCACCGCGTTGTTTGAGAAAATTACAGGCACCATCACGCCCTGACCCTCAGGCAGGCAGCACTGCGCGGGTACTTTAGGTTTTTGATTGGCAAGATCAGGACGTGCCCATGAACGCTGCTGTATCCCCCCGCCAGCAAATCCTGCTGGTGGACGACGAAGAGGATGCCCTCGTTGAACTGGCGGAGTCGCTGGAGAACGAGGGCTTCGTTTGTTTTACCGCCACCTCCGTGACATTCGCTTTGCAGGAACTCACCCTGCACCCTGATATCGCCCTGGTCATCACCGACCTGCGCATGCCCGAGGAAAGCGGGATTTCCTTGATCAAGCGCCTGCGCGAACACACTTCCCGTTCCCACCTGCCGGTGATCGTGATGTCCGGCCATGCCGAGATGGATGACGTCAGCGACATGCTGCGCCTGCAGGTGCTGGACTTGTTTCGCAAGCCCATCTATCTGGTGCGGCTGATCGATACGCTCAACAGTCTTTTCCCCCGGACAATTCATCAACTGTAGGTGTAGGAGCGAGCTTGCTCGCGAAGAACGTCAAGGCGACGCGGGGAAACTGGATGCCCGCGTCATCGTTAGCGTTCTTCGCGAGCAAGCTCGCTCCTACAGGAATGTTTGGCGTTTACAGCTGATAACTGAAGCTCAGCGTATACCGCGCACGCCGGTTGAAGCTGTCCAGGGCGATGTCCGACATCGGCTTGGCGGCTTCCAGGGCGATGTTGTAGTACTTGTTATCGCCAAAGCGCAAACCCACCGCCGCCGAGGACATGTCGCCGGCCTTGACCGGCAGGTCGTTGAACCAGGTCCTGGCACGGTCGAGCACCACGTAGGGTTGCAGCACCTTCAGCCAATTGCCGACGCGGTTGAAGCTGTAGTTGACCTCGTACGCCACGCCCCATCCCTTGTCGCCCGAGCCCTGGTCGTCGGGGTAGCCACGGCCGAAGTTCTGCCCGCCAAACGCGGCGCGTTCGCTGTCGGGCAGGCTGTTGTCGCTCCAGTAGAGCGCACCTGAAAGCACGCCTTGCCAGTTGTCGAAGAACTTGTCGCTTTGCACGCCGGACAGGCGCAGGCGGAAGAAGTCGAGGTCCGGTTTGGCCACGTCCAGGTCACTGCGCGCCTTGGCGCCCACACCATCGATGCCGTGATACAGGCCGCCGGTGAGGATGCGCAGCTGTCGCGCGTCGGCCTTGCGCCAGTCGCCCTCGAACGCCAGGGCACGCAGGTTGGATTCGATATCGAAGCGCAGCGGGTAGCCCACCAGTTTGTAGCGGGTGGTCTGGTCCACCGCGTACAGGCGCGTGCCCAGGGTGAGTGACTCGGTGGGCGAGGCAATGAAGGGGTGGCTCAGGCCGATGGAGTAGCGATCGATCGACTGATGGGGCTTGAGTTCGAAGCCGCCGTCCAGTTGCACACGGCTGTGGGGATCGGCGCGATAACGCTCTGCGGCGAGTGCCAGTTGAGTGCCTTCGGCATTGATGAACTGGTTGTAGTCCACGCGGTAGTAGTGCTCTTTGTCCTCGCCCGGTGGGAACAGGCCACTGACGCTCAACTGTTCGCCCAGGGCGGTTTGCGCATGGCTGGTGGCGCTGAGCAAGGCTTGGGTGCCGCCCCGGCTTTTCTGCACCAGGCTCATGCTGGTGGTGAAGGGCTTGCGGCTGGCCTGGATCTGCATGTGCGTGGCGCCATCGGTGGTGCCCGGCGGCGGCACTTGCGCCTGTACGGTGAGACCGGGGATGCGGCTCATCAGGGTGGTGTAGCGCTCGAAGGTCTTGCGCGTGAGGGGGCGTTCGGCGAGGAGCTTTTGCGCCAGGTTGTCGACATAGGCCGACACCGCACCGACATCGCCGGTTTGCTGGTAATCCTTGATGTAGCCTTCCACCAGAACCACGCGGACCAGGCCGTTTTCGAAGGTCTGTTGCGGTAGGAACGCGTAGGACAACAGGTAGCCGTCCTGCTGATAGCGACGGGTGATGCCTCGGGTGGCTTCGATCAATTGCGCAAGATTGGTCTCATGGCCAATCAGCGGTGCATAGGCCTGGGCCGTCTCGGTGAGCGGATAGATCGTGCCGCCTTCGATCTGCAGTTTGCGGATGGTCACCCTGGTGTCCATCAACAGGGGCTGGCCGGCGGTGGGCTGTGCTTCAGGCACCTGGGTTTGCGGCGTGGCCGGTCGATAGGCGTCGGCGGGCAGGTTGGGTACCGGCAAGGTGCGGATGGTGTCATTGCTGTTGAGGAAGGTGGGAAGGGTCTCGGCCTGGGCGTAAGCACTGAGGGTCAGCAGGAACAACGGCGTGAACACGCGCATGGGACACTCCTTGGTCAACTGCGGCAGCCCAGCAAAAAGACGAGAGACTGACTCCGTGTCTCTCGTCTCAACCAAGCGCAGGCGCCGCAGGGGAGACCGTCTAATTGGCCAGGTGCATTTTCTATCTGCCGGTCAGGCCGTTCACCAAACCGCCCAGGCCTCCGGTTGTTGCAGTGCCGCCGGTGCCGCCTGTGACCAGGCCGCCCACCGAGCCTACCGTGTTGCCCACAGCGGTTACGGTGGTGCCCAGGGTCGTGGTGACCGGGTTGGCGCTGGCTGTGCTCAGGTTAGTGCCCAGGTTGCTGACGGCGCCGCCGACTTGAGTCACCAGGCCGTTGACCGGAGCACCGACGCCGGTGGTGGTGCCGATGTTTTGCGTCACTGTGGTGACGCCGGAGGTCACCGGGTTCAAGGCTGCGCCGACGTTGGCGGTCACGGTTGCGACCGGGGCGGTGGCGCCGGTGTTGGCGACACCCGTGCCACCCAATACGGTGCCCACCGAGGCAATGGTGTTGCCCAATGCGCCGCCGGTCACACCGGCTGCACTGACGGTGCCGTTGGTGTTGCCGACGTTGAGGCCGGTGCCTGCGTTGTTCACCAGGCCGCCGACCAGCTCCGGTAGACCGGGGGCTGCGGCGCCGCCGGAGGGCGCGACATAGCCGCCGGACTGGTCGAGCGTGCCGCCGACGCCCGTCAGCACGTTGCCGGCAAGCGTGGTCACAGGGTTGCCGGTACCGCCGGTGCTGGCGACCTGGGTGCCGAGGCCGGTGACGGCGGCGCCCACTTTGCCCACCAGGCCGTTGACAGGCCTACCCAGGCCTGTGCCATTGCCGAGGTTGCCGGTGGTGTTTTCCACCAGTGAAACCACCGGCACCAGTACCCTGCGGTTCACGTTGCCGGTCAGGGAGCCCAAGGGACCGGTGGTGCTGGCGGTGCTGAGGGTGTCGCCGAGCATTGTCACGGCGGTGCCCACGTTATCCACCACACCACCGACTGCGCCGCCCACGCCGCCGGTCAGACCGCCGACGACGGGGACACCGCCGAGGGTGGTCGACAGCGATCGGCCGGTGGTCGACAGGCCACCGCCCACATCGGACACGCCGTTGCCGACACCCGACACAGTGATGCCCAGCGAGTTACGGCGGGTGCCCAGGGAGCCCAGGCCACGGGTGACGCCGGTGCCGATGCTGGTGACGGCGGTGCCGGCCGAAGTGACCAGGCCGCCTGCCGTCGTGCCGACAATGGGCACACCGTTCAAGGTCGAACCGAGATCACCCACCGCTGCGCCCACATTGCCCACGGTGGTGCCGAGGGTGCCGGCGATCCGGCCAGTGACGAGCGGAGTGGCTGTCGAACCTGTTTCGCCGCCAGTGCCACCACCTGCGCCGCCACCTGTGCCACCACCGGTACCGCCGCCAGTGCCGTCGCCTGTACCACCACCGGTACCGCCACCCGTGCCGCCGCCAGTGCCACCACCGGCACCGCTACCCGTGCCGCCGCCTGTACCTCCACCGGTACCACCACCCGTGCTGCCGCCGGTACCACCGCCAGAACCGCCGCCGGTGCCACCCCCCGTACCGCCACCGGCACCTGCGCCAGCATCCGGCGACGACGCCGCCACGCTTGATTTGTGTCCGCCACCACCGCTGCTGCAGCCGCCGAGGCTCATTGCCAGAATCAACGCCAGTGCGGTACTTGCTTTCCAGAACACGACTTGAGTTTTCATGATTGAGTTCCTTGCACCAGGTACAACCTTGGTTGTTTCAAACGTTCGCCGTTTCTTCGGCCAGCGATACGTTTGTCCGTGTGATTAATCACAGACCTGGGTCGGTTTTCTCGCAACGCTCAACTTCGTATTAACGATTTATATACATAAGGTCTTAGTCGGCTTAAGCGCTAATACAAACGGTATAAAGTGTAGAAGTTCAGTAATTATAGTTTATGAAAATCAATAAGTTGAATAAAAAAAGCGGACCCGGGCGGGTCCGCTATAACTTAAGGTGTATATATACAATTAAACAGTGGACTTCAGGCAATCGGTTGCCACTTCCCGAGCATATGCTCAATAGCCCCTGTGCCGTTCAACACTAACTCGCCACTTGAGCCGGCGCCGCTGGTCATCAGTATCACTTCGCCGGGCAGGCGTACGGGTTTTTTGAATTCAACTTCAATGTCGACATTGGCGAGCGGAAGGTGTTGGTCCAGCGCCGCCAGAGTGCGGGCCTTGTTCCATAACCCGTGAGCGATGGCCTGGGGGAAGCCGAACAGTTTGGCCGTCGGTGCGCTGAGATGAATCGGATTGTAATCGCCGGACACGCGGGCATAACGTCGACCGATATCAGCGGGGGCGTTCCAACGGGACAGCTCGCTGAGGGGCATGTGCACCGACAACCCATGCTCCACCGTCTCGCCCTCAAGCTTCACACCACGGCATAACATTGTGCTTTGGGCTTCCCAGAGCAGCCCCAGGGCGTCATCGACCACGGTAACCAGGTCAAAGGTCGCGCCCTTGGCGTGGGGCTTGAGATTGCAGGTGTACACGCCGACGGTCAGCTCACTCACACCGCCCAGGGGTCGATGGACGCGAATGCGGTTGCTCAGGTGAATCAGCCCCAGCAACGGGAATGGAAAGGTTTTGTCGGTCAGCAATTGCATCTGCAGGCCGAACGCCAGGATGTGCGGATAAGTCGCCGGCAGCATCGGGCTGTCGGCAAACCCGCAGACCTTGCGGTACGCCGCGACAGCCGTGGGATCGACGCGCACCTGGCAACGCAGGCCATGGTCGGGCAGTGCGCTGCCGGTGATCTTGCGCTTGAGTGCCGCGCGCCAGTACAGCGGCGGTAGAAACGGTGTGCTGTCCACTGTCTGCCATTGCATAGTCACGCTCCCAGAAGACTCTGCCCGCACACCCGCAGTGCCTGGCCGCTGACGGCACCCGAGCCCGGCTGGCTCAGCCAGGCCACGGCTTCGGCCACGTCCTGCGGCACGCCGCCCTGGCCCAGCGAACTCATGCGCCGGCCGGCCTCGCGCAGGGCGAACGGAATATGCGCGGTCATCTGTGTTTCGATAAAGCCGGGTGCGACGGCGTTGATGCTGATCCCACGGGTTTTCAGCAGCGGTGCCCATGCCTGGGCCAAGCCGATCAGCCCGGCCTTGCTCGCGGCATAGTTGGTCTGCCCGCGGTTGCCGGCGATGCCGCTGATGGAGGCCAGCAGCACCACGCGGGCGTTGTCGTGCAGGGTGCCGCTGTCGAGCAGTGCCTGGGTCAGCACCTGCGGCGCATTGAGATTGACCGCCAGCACGGCGTCCCAGTATTCCGGGGTCATGTTGGCCAGGGTCTTGTCGCGGGTGATACCGGCGTTGTGCACCAGGATATCGAGGCCGTCGGGCAAGTGTTCGATCAACTGCGCGGCGGCGTCCTCGGCGCAGATATCCAGCGTGAGGGTGCGCGCGTTCAAGCGTGCGGCCAGGGCATCGAGGTCGGCCCTGGCTTGGGGCACATCCAGCAGGATCACCTCGGCGCCATCACGCACCAGCGTTTCAGCGATGGAGGCGCCGATACCCCGGGCAGCGCCGGTCACCAGCGCCTTGCGCCCGGCCAGCGGGCGCGTCCAATCCTCGACCGGCGTGGCGCAGGCTTCCAGGCGAATCACTTGCCCTGAGATATAGGCGCTCTTGGGTGAGAGGAAAAACCGCAACGCGCCTTCCAGCTGGTCTTCGGCACCCTCGCCCACGTACAGCAACTGCAACACACCGCCGCTGCGCAGTTCCTTGGCCAGGGAGCGGCTGAACCCCTCCAGGGCGCGCTGGGCGCTGGCGGCGAACGGATCGCCGAGGCTTTCCGGCGCGCGGCCAAGAATCACCAGGTGTGCGCTGGGGGCGAGGTTTTTCAGCAATGGCTGGAAGAATTCGCGCAGCTGCTTGAGTTGGTCGGTGTGTTGCAAGTCACTGGCGTCGAACACCACGGCCTTGAGTTTGGCACCGTGCCCGGGAATCCACGCCGGCGCGTCCAGCGTTTGGGCGCCATAGCTGTACAACGCATCGGTGAGTTTGTTGGCAAACGGCAGGACTTTATTCGCCAGCGCGCCGCCGCCCAGCAGCAGTGCACCTTCCACCGGGCGCAGGCGCCCGGCTTGCCAGCGTTCCAGGCGTACCGGTGACGGCAGGCCAAGGGCGGCGACCAGGCGATGGCCGAGGCTGGAGTTGGCGAAGTCGATATAACGGTCAGACATGGAACGCTCTCCGAAGACTGGGGTTCAAAGGGTTGACCATCCCAGGGTAGCAGTCGTTCGACTAGGCTCAGTGATCAAGCCCATAACAGACAGAGGGAGCTTTCCATGACTCAATTGCGCCGTGTGGCGATCATTGGCGGTAATCGCATTCCCTTCGCCCGCTCCAATGGCCCCTACGCCACGGCCAGTAACCAGGCAATGCTCACCGCCGCCCTGGAGGGCCTGATCGAACGTTTCAACCTGCACGGCCTGCGCATCGGCGAGGTGGCGGCCGGCGCGGTGCTCAAGCATTCCCGCGACTTCAATCTCACCCGCGAATGCGTGCTCGGCTCGCGCCTGTCGCCGCAAACCCCGGCCTACGATGTGCAGCAAGCCTGCGGCACCGGGCTGGAGGCCGCCTTGCTGGTGGCCAACAAGATTGCCCTGGGCCAGATCGAATGCGGCATTGCCGGTGGGGTGGACACCACCTCCGATGCGCCGATTGGGGTCAATGAAGGCTTGCGCAAGCTGTTGCTGCAAGCCAACCGCAGCAAGTCCATGGCGGATAAGCTTAAAGTCCTGTTACAACTTCGTCCGCATCACCTCAAGCCGCAGCTGCCGCGCAACGGTGAACCGCGCACCGGGTTGTCCATGGGCCAGCATTGCGAGCTGATGGCGCAGACCTGGCAGATCCCCCGCGCCGAGCAGGACCAGCTTGCCCTTGAGAGCCACCGGAACATGGCCGCCGCCTACGCCGAAGGCTGGCACAACGATTTGCTCACGCCGTTTCTGGGCCTTACCCGCGACAACAACCTGCGCCCTGACCTGAGCCTGGAAAAACTTGCTGCGCTCAAGCCCGCGTTCGAACGCAGTGAAAAAGGCACGCTCACCGCCGGCAACTCCACGCCGCTGACCGACGGCGCCTCGCTGCTGCTGCTGGGCAGCGAGGCTTGGGCCAGGGAGCGCGGTTTGCCGATCCTCGCGTACCTGCGCGACGGCGAAGCGGCGGCGGTGGATTTCGTCAATGGTGCAGAAGGCCTGCTGATGGCGCCGGTGTACGCCGTACCGCGTCTGTTGGCGAGGAATGGCCTGACGCTGCAGGACTTCGATTACTACGAGATCCACGAAGCGTTCGCTGCCCAAGTGTTGTGCACGCTCAAGGCCTGGGAAGACGCCGATTACTGCAAAACGCGCCTGGGCCTGGAGGCGCCGCTGGGCGCCATCGACCGCAGCCGCCTCAACGTCAAGGGCAGTTCACTGGCCGCCGGGCATCCGTTTGCCGCGACCGGTGGGCGCATTGTCGCCAACCTGGCCAAGTTGCTGGATGCGGCGGGCAAGGGCCGTGGCTTGATTTCGATCTGCGCGGCGGGGGGGCAGGGCGTGACGGCGATCATTGAACGATGAACGAGGCTTGACGAATCCCCCTTGCAGGAGCGAGCGTGCTCGCGAAAGATGTCATGGATAACGCGTGTATCCTGGATAAACGCGTTGCCTTTGAGTTCTTCGCGAGCAAGCTCGCTCCTACAGGAAATTGCGGTAGCCTCTCCCTCCAACGAGTGGATTGCCGTATAACGAGTGCCACACGCGTGTTTGGTAATACAGGACCCACAATAAAAGCTGATGAAGACTCCTAAACGCATTGAACCCCTGATCGAAGACGGTCTGGTCGACGAAGTGCTGCGCCCACTCATGAGTGGTAAAGAAGCAGCTGTTTATGTGGTGCGCTGCGGCAACGAATTGCGTTGCGCCAAGGTTTACAAGGAGGCGAATAAACGAAGTTTTCGTCAGGCGTCCGAATACCAGGAAGGCCGCAAGGTCCGTAACAGCCGTCAGGCCCGGGCCATGGCCAAGGGCTCCAAGTTCGGCAAGAAAGAAACCGAAGATGCCTGGCAGAACGCCGAAGTGGCGGCGTTGTTCCGCCTGGCCGGGGCGGGCGTTCGCGTGCCCAAGCCGTACGACTTTCTCGAAGGCGTGCTGTTGATGGAGCTGGTGGCCGACGAGTACGGCGATGCGGCGCCGCGTCTGAACGACGTGACGCTGGAGCCGGACCAGGCGCGCGAATACCACGCCTTCCTGATTTCCCAGATCGTGCTGATGCTGTGTACCGGGCTGGTGCATGGTGACTTGTCCGAGTTCAACGTACTGCTCACGCCGACCGGCCCTGTGATCATCGACCTGCCCCAGGCAGTGGATGCGGCGGGCAACAACCACGCGTTCAACATGCTGGAGCGGGACGTGGGCAACATGGCTTCCTACTTCGGGCGCTTTGCCCCGGAGCTGAAGAAGACCAAGTACGCCAAGGAAATGTGGGCGTTGTACGAAGCCGGCACCTTGCACCCAGCCAGTATCCTGACCGGTGAGTTCGACGAGCCGGAAGAACTGGCGGACGTGGGCGGTGTGATCCGCGAGATCGAAGCGGCGCGGCTGGACGAAGAGCGCAAGCAAGCGATTCGTGCGGCGGACGATGCGCCATCGACCAAAACGGCAGAAGAACCGCCGCCGCCCTGGATGCAGTAACCTTCGGGTAGATGAAAATCAACATGTGGGAGGGGGCTTGCCCCCGATGGCGGATTGTAGGAGCGAGCTTGCTCGCGAAAAACTCACAGGCACCGCGTTCATTCAGAAAGCACGCGTTATCGTTGACGTTTTTCGCGAGCAAGCTCGCTCCTACAGATTGGTATTAGGGGCAGCCCCCTCCCACATGGGTTTTGTGCGCAACCAGTCAGGCGCAGCACTTGCCTGACGCCAACTCCTTGAGAATCGGACAATCCGGCCGGTGGTCGCCCTGGCAGTGTTCCACCAGGTCCTGCAACGTATCGCGCAGTTGCTCAAACTCGCGAATCTTCTGATTCAACGCCTCGACATGCTGGCGCGCCAGGGCTTTCACGTCGGCGCTGGCGCGCTGGCGGTCCTGCCACAAGGTCAGCAGCTTGCCGACTTCTTCCAGTGAAAACCCCAGGTCCCGCGAGCGTTTGATAAACGCCAGGGTGTGCAGGTCGCCTGCACTGAAGAGGCGATAACCACTCTCGGTGCGATGAGCGGCCTTGAGCAGGCCGATGGATTCGTAGTAGCGAATCATCTTCGCGCTCAGCCCGCTTTGGCGGGCGGCTTGGCCGATATTCATGGGCGTTGATCCTCCAGGTCCTTGGGTTTCCAGGTTTTGAGCAGCAGCGCATTGCTCACCACACTGACGCTGGACAACGCCATCGCCGCGCCTGCCAGCACCGGGTTGAGCAGGCCGAAGGCCGCCAGCGGGATGCCGATCAGGTTATACACAAAGGCCCAGAACAGGTTCTGGCGAATTTTTGCGTAGGTCTTGCGGCTGATCTCCAGGGCCGCCGGCACCAGGCGCGGGTCGCCGCGCATCAGGGTGATGCCGGCGGCGTGCATGGCCACGTCGGTGCCGCCGCCCATGGCGATGCCGATATCGGCCGCAGCCAGGGCCGGTGCGTCGTTGATGCCGTCGCCGACCATGGCCACCACCCCGGTTTTTTTCAGGGCGGTCACGGTGGCGGCTTTGTCGGCGGGCAGCACTTCGGCGTGGACATCGTCGATGCCCAGGGCCTCTGCGACCACCCGCGCGCTGCCGCGATTATCGCCGGTGAGCAGGTGGCTGCTGATGTGCTGGGCCTTGAGTTGCTGCACGGCGTGCAGTGCGCCGGGCTTGAGCGTGTCGCCAAACGCGAACAGGCCCAGCACGCGCGGATGTGCGCCTTGTTCGATCAGCCAGGACAGGGTGCGACCTTCGGCTTCCCATTCAGTCGCGCGCTGACTCAGCGGGCCGGCGTCAAGGCCGGTTTCTTCCAGCAGGCGTCGATTGCCCAGGGCCAGTTGCCGGCCGTCCAGGGTGCCGGCGATGCCGCGTCCGGTCAGGGACTGGCTGGCACTGACGTCAGCCGGGTGCAGCCCCTGTTCGTCACAGGCATCCAGCACCGCCTTGGCCAGCGGGTGCTCGCTGCCACGCTGCAGGGCTCCCGCCTGTTGCAGCAGGCGCGAGGTGTTGCCGTCCACCGCCGCCAGATGGGCGATTCTCGGCGCGCCCGAGGTGAGGGTGCCGGTCTTGTCGAACACCACGGCGCTCACCGCATGGGCATGCTCCAGCGCCTCGGCGTCCTTGATCAGAATGCCATGGCGCGCAGCGACGCCGGTGCCGGCCATGATTGCCGTCGGCGTCGCCAGGCCCAGGGCGCACGGGCAGGCGATCACCAGCACCGCGACCGCGTTGATGATTGCGCTCTCCAGGGGCGCGCCGTACAGCCACCAGCCCGCGAGGGTGAGCAACGCCACTACCAGCACCGTCGGGACGAAGACCTGGCTGACTTTATCCACCAGTTTCTGGATCGGTGCCTTGGCGGCCTGGGCGTCCTCGACCAGGCGGATGATCCGGGCCAATACGCTCTCCGCGCCCAGGGCCTGGGTACGCACCAGCAGGCGACCTTCACCGTTGATCGCGCCGCCGGTGACCCGGTCGCCCGGTTGTTTCGGCACCGGCAGGCTTTCGCCGCTGATCAGCGCTTCGTCGGCATGGCTTTGGCCATCGACGACTTCGCCGTCTACCGGGAAGCGTTCGCCGGGCTTTACCATGACCAGGTCACCGAGCTTGAGCGCAGTGATGGCGACCTCTTCCTCACGGCCCTCCAACACGCGCACCGCCCGCTCGGGGCGCAAGGCTTCGAGGGCACGAATGGCGCTGGCGGTCTGGCGCTTGGCGCGGCTCTCCAGGTATTTACCCAGCAGCACCAGTGCGATCACCACGGCCGAGGCTTCGAAATACAAATGCGGAGCGGGCCGGGTGAGCCATTGATAGACGCTCAGGCCGTAACCGGCACTGGTGCCGATCGCCACCAGCAGGTCCATATTGCCCGCGCCGGCGCGCACGGCTTTCCAGGCGGCCCGGTAAAAACGCGCACCGAGGATAAATTGCACCGGTGTCGCCAGGGCGAACTGCACCCAGGCGGGGAGCATCCAGTGCAAGCCGAAGGGTTCGACCAGCATCGGCAGCACCAGGGGCAATGCCAGCACGATCGCCAGCATCAGCGCCCAGCGTTCGCGGTGCAGGTGCCGGACTTGATCGGCCTGGGTGGTGGTGGCGGCCTGGGGCAGGCTGGCGGTGTAGCCGGCTTTGTCGACGGCGGCGATCAGCACGCCGGGGTCCATCTGGCCGATTACCTCAATGTGGGCGCGTTCGTTGGCCAGGTTGACGCTGGCACGTTGCACCCCCGGCACCTTGCCCAGCGCACGCTCCACACGGCCGGCGCAACTGGCGCAGGTCATGCCGCCGATGGGCAGGTCAAAGGTGGTGGTTCCATTCATGGGGCAGTCCTCCGCAAAACAGTGCCCCCAGCATCAACCTTGACCTGTGGGGAAGGTCAAGCGTCTTTAAATCTTAGCTTAATAGCCCAACTCGGCGGCTTTGAGGTACATGCCGTCCGGGCCTTGGGCAATCCGCAGCTTGCGCACGTCGCCGGCCTTGAGCGTGATGTTCTGGGCGGGCGGGGCGAGCATGCCGGGCAGACAGCCCGGCGATTGCCCCGGCAGCAGTTTCAGGCGCAGTGACACATTGCCGGCAGGCAGGTTGAATGAAGTGGACTCTTCCTGAAACAGGCGGCCGGCCAGTTGATCCTGGATATACAGGCCGATTTCACAGGACGTCGGCACTTCCAGGCGCTCCCGGGAAATGATCAGCACCGCGTAGTCTTCAGCGGCGGGCGCAACGGCAGAAAAACTCATCAGGCCGGCAAGGGCAAAAAAAGACCAGCGCATGGCGAATGCTCCGTGGGTCACATCGATAAAGTTGAAGCTTGGCCGACGTCGCCGCCGAATACCAGCCCGGCCGACGTTTCTGAAACTTGACCTTGCCATCGTGGCAAGGTCGAGACTGGGTTCAATCTCATCCAAGGAGTCTTGTCATGCAAATATTCAATGTTGAAGGAATGACCTGCGGCCATTGCGTTCGGGCGGTGACCCAGGCGGTGCAGAGCCAGGATGCAGATGCCGAGGTGACGGTCGATCTTGCGGCGAAGCAGGTCAGGGTGCAAAGCCAGCTGGAGCGCGAAGCCATCGCACAGTTGATCAAGGAAGAAGGCTACACCGTGGTCTGATTTTTAATAGTTAGCGAGCTATCTTAATGTTCAAGGCTCCCAAGCGCGGCTAGACTGTCGGGCTGCCGACTCACTTGGGTGCCTGATGAACCTTCGCATTATTCTGATCCTCGGCGCCTTGAGCGCCTTTGCGCCGTTGGCGATCGACTTTTACCTGCCGGGCTTTCCGGCCATCGCGAGCGCTTTTGCCACCGACGAAAAACATGTCCAACTGACCCTGGCGGTGTATTTCGCGGGGTTGGCCATCGGCCAATTGATCTACGGCCCGCTGGCCGACCGCTTTGGCCGGCGCGTGCCGCTGCTCAGCGGTGTGACGCTGTTCACCCTCGCGTCCTTCGCCTGTGCCTATGCGCCGTCCCTGGAATGGCTGATCGGTGCGCGTTTCGTGCAGGCGCTCGGCGGTTGTGCGGGCATGGTGATCTCGCGGGCGGTGGTGAGTGACAAATGCGACGCCGTGGGCTCGGCCAAGGTGTATTCGCAACTGATGCTGGTCACAGGCCTGGCGCCCATCCTTGCGCCGCTGGCGGGTGGGTTGATGGTGGGGCTGTGGGGCTGGCAGTCGATTTTCCTGGCGCTGTCGCTGTTCAGCGTGATGGCGGCCATTGCGGTGGCGGTGGGCTTGCCGGAAACCTTTCCGGCGCATCAGCCGCGCCAGCCGTTGTCCGGCTCGTTGCGCCGCTACGGCGCGCTGTTGTCGGACCGGGTTTACCTGGGCTACGCCCTGACCGGTGGCATCTCGATTGCTGGGATGTTTGCCTATATCGCCGGTTCACCGTTCGTCTTCATCAAACTGTATGGCGTGCCCGCCGAGCATTACGGCTGGCTGTTCGGTTCCAATGCCGCCGGGTTTATCCTGGTGGCGCAGTTGAATGCGCGGTTACTGGCCAAACGCGGCCCGGCGTTTCTGCTCTCGCGTACGGTGTGGGTTTACGTGGCGGCGGCGCTGACGCTGCTTGGGATTGCAGCGCTGCGCACCGAAGCCCTGTGGCCGTTGCTGGTGCCGTTGTTTATCTGTATCGCCAGCCTGGGTTGCATTCTGCCCAACACCTCGGCGTGCGCCATGAACGGGCAAGGCGCGCGCGCCGGCAGCGCCTCGGCCTTGCTCGGGTGCATTCAATTCGGTGTGGCGGCGGGGGCGGCATCGTTGGTCGGGGTATTGCACGACGGCACGGCGATGCCGATGGCGATGGTCATCAGCCTGTGTGGGGTGCTGGCGGTGACGATTGCGATGGCGACTTTGCGCCTGCAACGGGCAAGGGCCGCGCAGGCGCGGGTCTGAAGAGCCGATCAGCCGGCGGCGCGTTGCTGGCTGAGTGGAAAGCGGTGGGGGGCCTGGATGCGGGTTTGCAAGGTGTCGGCGAAGGCACGGGCCTCGGCTTCGGTGTGAAAAATAATCGACCGCTGGTCCAGGCGGACCTCCCACTGGGATTTTTTTGCTAACGCTTTTATCAGGATCTTCATTGCTGACTTCCTCACGTAAAAGAATCGTGGCAAAGGCGGCCAATATAAACCCGTATGCGCTCACAGAGATGACAAAGGTCAACTCTCGGACTAATGGTGTCGTCCATTACTTACATAAGTAACAGACGACACTGACAGCCGTTTTCTAGAACCCCTCTAACACGATCTTGCCCTTGGCCTTGCCGCTTTCCAGCAGCGCGTGGGCACGGCGCAGGTTCGCCGCATTGATCACGCCAAAATGCTCGCCGAGCGTGGTTTTCAAGGTGCCGGCGTCGATCAGCGCGGCCACGCGGTTGAGCAGGTTGTGCTGCTCGATCATGTCCGGGGTCTCGAACATCGAGCGGGTGTACATGAACTCCCAGTGCAGCGACAGGCTCTTGCGCTTGAGCGAACTCACGTCCAGCGCCTTGGGGTCGTCGATCAACGCCAGCTTGCCCTGGGGCTGCAGGGCTTCTACCAGTTGCTCCAGGTGCAGGTCGGTCTGGGTCAGGCTGGCGACGTGGGTCACTTGCGGGTGACCGGCGTGTTTGAGTGCCTCGCTCAGCGGCTGGCTATGGTCGATCACCAGGTCGGCGCCCAGGGCCTTGGCCCATTCCTGGGTCTCCGGGCGCGATGCGGTGCCGATGACTTTCAGCGCGGTGAGCTGGCAGGCCAGTTGGGTCAGGATCGAACCCACGCCGCCCGCTGCGCCGACGATCAACAGGCTCTGGCCCTGGTCCTGTTTGCCCTCGGCTATTTGCAAGCGTTCGAACAGCAGCTCCCAGGCGGTGATGGCGGTCAACGGCAGCGCCGCGGCTTCGGCAAAGCCCAGGCTCTTGGGCATATGGCCGACAATGCGTTCATCCACGGTGTGCAGTTGGCTGTTGCCGCCCGGGCGCACCAGGGAGCCTGCGTAGAACACTTTGTCGCCGGCCTTGAACAGCGTCACTTCGCTGCCGACCGCCTTGACCACGCCGGCCACGTCCCAGCCGAGCACCTTGGCGGCGCCGTTTTCCGGAGCGACGTTCTGGCGCACCTTGGTGTCCACCGGGTTGACCGAGATGGCTTTGACTTCCACCAGCAGGTCACGCGGCCCAGCGACGGGTTCTGGCAGTTCGATGTCTTGCAGGGCGTTCACGTCGCTGATGGGCAGGGAGGTGTAATAGGCGATGGCTTTCATGATTTCTCCGGGGTAAATACGGTCAATGCAGGCGCGCGCTTGCTCGCGAAAATCGTTAACGATGACGCAATACTTCTGGTTGAACACGTCGTTCCTGCGTTTTTCGCGAGCAAGCTCGCTCCTACAGAAAAAGGGGATGGTCAGGCGAGAAACTTCAGGCGCTTGAGTTCGAAGTGTTCGATCACGTCGGCGGCCTTGGTCCGGAACGCCTGGATATGCGCACTCTGGTCGTGGTCGGCCAGGGCCGCGTCGTCGCTCCAGCGCTCGAGCATGTAGAACGTCTCGGGATGTTGCAGATCCTGGTGCAGGTCGTACTGCTCACAACCGGCTTCCAGGCGAGTCGGCTCAAGCAGACCGCGCAGCAGGGTTTCCAGGGTGGCCTGTTGGCCGGGCTTGGCGATCAGCGTGGCGATCACGTTAAAGGCGGTAGACATATCAACTCCTGGTCGATAGGGAACGGGATGGCCAGATGATTGGCTATTTCCAGCACGGATAAAAGCGGCTAAAACAAAGGTCTGTTTCAATAGAAAATTGATAATTGGCGGAAATTGATGCTGCGCTTTGATGATTTGCAGTTGTTTGTCCGGGCAGCGGACCTGGGCAGTCTGTCGGCGGCCGCGCGGGTCATGGACCTGTCCCCGGCGGTGGCCAGCGCTGCGTTGAAGCGCATAGAACAACAGCTGGGCGCGCGTTTGCTGGCACGCTCCACCCGCAGCCTGCGCTTGACCGCCGAAGGTGAGGGCTTTCTCACCTATGCCCGCGCCGCGTTGAGCTCACTGGATGAAGGGCGGCGCCTGTTGGCCAGTGGGCAGGACCATGTCAGCGGCATGCTGCAACTGTCGGCGCCTTCGGATTTCGGTCGCAACCTGCTGTTGCCCTGGCTGGATGACTTCCAGCGTGAATACCCGCAACTGAGCGTGCGCCTGTTGCTGGGGGATCGCATTGCCGACCTGTACCGCCAGCCGGTGGACATCGCCTTGCGCTATGGCGAACCCGAGGATTCCAGCCTGGTTGCGCTGCCCATCGCGCCGGAAAATATCCGGGTGCTGTGCGCGGCGCCCAGTTATCTGGCCCGACACGGCGAACCGCGGCATCTGGAGCAACTGGCCCAGCACAATTGCCTGCTCTACATGCTCGCTGACCGGGTACACGACCATTGGCGTTTTTATGACGGCAAGCGCGAGGTCAGCCTGACGGTTTCCGGCGATCGCGTCAGTGACGACGCCGACGTGGTGCGCCGCTGGGCGGTGGCCGGCGTCGGCATTGCCTACAAGTCCTGGCTGGATGTGAGTACCGACGTCGTGGCCGGGCGTCTGCGCTTGATCCTGCCGGAGCTGCGCGGTGAGCGTACCCCGCTCAACCTGCTGTGCGCGCACCGTGCGCAGTTGAGCAAGCCCGTCAACTTGCTGCGGGAAATGCTCGTGTCCCGTTGTGCGACATTGACGAAGCAACTGTCGGAGCGATTCGCTGTGAAGTAATGGCCTCCAGCAAAGCAGGACATTTCCCTCGAGTGCTGTCCGCATTCAGGCTGTAAGACGCCATGGAACCGGCTGTTTTGGCCCCTATACTTTGGCGCCAACCGCAGCAGAAAAACGGTTCAACGGGGAGTCGAAAGATGGAACAGGCACCATGTATCAGTCGTATCGCCAGCTTGCTTGCCGAGCCCAAGCGCACCGCAATGCTGTGGGCATTGATGGACGGTTCGGCGAAATCTTCAGAGGAGTTGGCGACGTTCGCCGGGCTGTCACCGGCGTCGGCCAATGCCCATCTGGCGCGGTTGACCGGCAGCGGCTTGCTGCGGGTCGAAGCGCGCCGGGGCAAACGGCTGTTTCGCGTGGCGGCGGCCGATGTCAGTGCCGCCATCGACGCGCTGGCGACGACCACCATGGCGAGTGCGGCGCGCGCCGCGCCGGATGTTCAGCTCCCCGCGTTGCAGACCCCGCCGCTGGTGCGTCGCGCCCGCGTGTGCCACGACCATCTCGGCGGTGAACTGGCGGCCGGGCTGTATCAACGGATGGCGCAGGCAGGCTGGATCCAGCGCTACGAACAACGTACCGAAGTGACGGTCAAGGGCACCCGGCATCTGGCGGAGCTGGGTATTTTCATCCAGGCATTCTCGTCGCCGTTGGTGTGTGACTGTTTCGACTGGAGCCAGCAGCAACCGCATGTCGGCGGTGCGCTTGGCGCCGGGCTGTTGCGGCTGTTTTTGCAGTCGAACTGGGTGAGTGCCATCGGCGAGTCCCGGGCCTTGGCTGTCAGCGACGCCGGGCTTGTGCACATCAACCGGTTGGCCGCACTGCAGGAGCGTCGCTCCTAGTTTCGGTCAGGTCGCATCCAGCAATCGCCAGGGCAGACGATGCCGCACACTCGGCCAGGGGTTTTTCACACTTGGGGGGGGGGCATGGGGATGCAGGACTATAGCGCAGCAGAGCGGCTGGAACGGTTGCCCATCAGTGGTTACCACCGAATCATTTTCATCATCATTGCCCTGGCGTTTTTTTTCGACTCCATGGACCTGGCGATGATGACGTTCCTATTGGGCTCGATCAAAGCCGAGTTCGGCCTGAGTACGGCCCAGGCCGGGTTGCTGGCCAGTTCGAGTTTTTTCGGCATGGTGGTCGGCGCTTCGCTCTCGGGGATGCTCGCTGATCGCTTCGGGCGCAAGCCGGTATTTCAGTGGAGCATCGTGTTGTGGGGTGTCGCCAGTTACTTGTGCTCCACGGCGCAGACGGTCGAGGCGCTGACCCTGTTTCGCATCCTGCTGGGCATTGGCATGGGCATGGAGTTTCCGATCGCACAGTCGATGTTGTCCGAGCTGATTCCGGCAAAACGGCGCGGGCGGTATATCGCGTTGATGGATGGTTTTTGGCCGCTGGGGTTTGTCGCGGCCGGCGTGCTGTCTTACTTCCTGCTGCCGGTGGTGGGTTGGCGCGACATCTTCCTGGTGCTGGCGGTGCCGGCGATATTTGTACTGGCCATCCGGTTTTTTATTCCGGAGTCGCCGCGCTGGCTGGAACAGGCCGGGCGCCACGAGGCGGCGGATAAGGTGTTGCTGGGCATCGAGCAAAAGGTGCGCGACTCCCTCGGGGGCGCCGACTTGCCGCAGCCTGTTGCCTTGCCGCGGGTGGCGAGTACGCCCGGCACGTTCTTCTCGGCCTTCCAGCAGTTGTGGTCGGCTCAGTACCGTCAACGCACGATGATGATCTGGAGCGTGTGGTTCTTTGCCCTGCTCGGGTTCTACGGACTGACGTCGTGGTTGAGTGCGTTGCTGCAGCAGTCAGGCTTTGCCGTGACGCAATCGGTGTATTACACGGTAATCATTTCCCTGGGCGGGATCCCCGGTTTCCTGATGGCGGCGTGGCTGGTCGAGCGCTGGGGACGTAAGCCGGTGTGCGTGGTGACGTTGCTGGGCGGCGGGGTGATGGCGTTTTTGTATGGGCAGAGCGCGGTGTTCGGCGGCAATGTCGGGCTGCTGGTTACGACCGGTTTGTTGATGCAGTTCTTTTTGTTTGGCATGTGGGCGGTGTTGTACACCTATACGCCGGAGCTGTATCCGACCTCGGCGCGCGCAACGGGGTCCGGGTTTGCCTCGGCGATTGGTCGCGTGGGGTCGTTGCTGGGGCCACTGGTCACCGGGCTGGTGTTTCCGATAACCGGGCAGGGCGGGGTATTTGCCTTGGGCGCGCTGTGTTTTGCGGTGGCAGCGCTGGTGGTGTGGGTGTTCGGGATGGAGACCAAGGGCAAGACGTTGGAGGAGTTGTCTGAAGTCTGACAGACAATATCCGCCCCTGTGGGAGGGGGCTTGCCCCCGATAGCGGTGTATCAGTCAATACATGTCTGTCTGACAGACTGCAATCGGGGGCAAGCCCCCTCCCACATTTAGCCTTCATTCATTCAGTAAAAATAGCGGTCAAGGCTTTACCAGTCGCGCATCCAGGCTGTTTTGCGCCAGGCGTTTGGCCTGGTCCTGGGTCATGCCCAGGGAGGTGTACAGCGCGTGGAAGTTCTCGGTGACATAACCGCCGAAGTAGGCCGGGTCATCCGAGTTCACCGTGACCTTCACCCCACGCTCTAGCATGTCGAGGATGTTGTGCTGGGCCATGTCGTCGAACACGCACAGCTTGGTGTTGGACAGCGGGCACACGGTCAGCGGGATCTGCTCGTCGATGATGCGTTGCATCAGACGCTCGTCTTCGATGGCGCGCACGCCATGGTCGATGCGCTGGATTTTCAGCAGGTCGATGGCTTCCCAGATGTACTCGGGCGGGCCTTCTTCGCCGGCGTGGGCGACGGTGAGGAAGCCTTCGTGACGGGCACGGTCGAACACGCGCTGGAACTTGCTCGGCGGGTGACCCATCTCGGAACTGTCCAGGCCCACGGCGACGAACGCGTCACGGAACGGCAGCGCCTGGTCGAGGGTTTTCTCCGCTTCGGCTTCGCTCAGGTGGCGCAGGAAGCTGAGGATCAAGCCGCTGGTAATCCCCAGTTGCTGCTCGCCGTCCTTGAGCGCGGCAGCGATACCGTTGAGCACCACTTCGAAGGGCACGCCGCGGTCGGTGTGGGTTTGCGGGTCGAAGAAGGGTTCGGTGTGAATCACGTTCTGGGCTTTGCAGCGCAGCAGGTAGGCCCAGGTCAGGTCGTAGAAATCCTGGGAGGTACGCAGCACGTCGGCGCCCTTGTAATACAGGTCGAGAAACTCTTGCAGATTATTGAAGGCGTAGGCCTTGCGCAGGGTTTCGACGTCGTTCCACGGCAACGCAATCTTGTTGCGTTCGGCCAGGGCGAACAGCAGCTCAGGCTCCAGCGAGCCTTCCAGGTGCAGGTGCAGTTCAGCCTTGGGCAGGGCGTTGAGCCAATCGTACATAGCTAAAATCTCATCAGGTGCAATGGCGGCATTCTACAGGCCATGGCTGAAATAATCGGCAAAACCTGACCAGCAGGAGAGTATTTGATTTATTCGCACAAGTTCGACGTGAACTAAGGTGTAACGAAACGTTAGCGGCGTGGCGCAGTCTGTACCCCAACGATGACTGATTTGCCGTACATAAAGGCCCCCCATGCTCACTTCTCTCAAGCAAGAAAAATTCATGCTGCTGGCACTGATTGCCGCCATTGCCGCCTACCCGCTGGAACACTGGATGCTCCACAGTGGGCAGATGGTGGCGTTGCTCGCCGGTCTCGCCTTGATTGCGTTTATCGTGATGGCGTCGATGCGCGTGGCCCACCATGCCGAACAACTGGCGGAAAAGGTCGGTGACCCCTACGGCACCATGATCCTGACCCTGGCCGCTGTGCTGGTGGAAGTGGTGATCCTGGCGATCATGATGAGCAACGAGCCTTCACCCACGCTGGTGCGCGACACTATCTATTCGGCGGTGATGCTCGATATCAACGGCATCCTCGGCCTGGCCGCGCTGATGGGCGGCATCAAGCATGGCGAGCAGTCCTACAACGACGACTCTGCACGCACCTACAGCGTGATGATTCTAACCGCCATGGGCGTGTCGATGGTGGTGCCGGAGTTTATCCCCGAGGCCGACTGGAAAATTTACTCGGCCTTCACCATCGGCGCGATGGTGGTGCTCTACACCTTGTTCCTGAGAATGCAGGTAGGCCCGCACAGTTATTTCTTCAGCTACAGCTACCCGGAAAAACGCCGCAAGAAATCAACCGAGCAAGAGCACGAGCAGCCCGTAAACCTCGCGTTCTCGATCGGCACCCTGGTGTTTGGCGTGATAGTGATTGGTGCGTTGGCCGAGGTGATGTCCAAGACCCTCGACCTGGGCCTGGAGGGCACGGGCGCCCCGCCGGTGATCACCGCGATCGTCGTGGCGGCTATTTCCGCCGCGCCGGAAATCCTGACGGCATTGCGCGCCGCCTTGGCCAATCGCATGCAGTCGGTGGTGAACATCGCGCTGGGTGCGTCGCTGTCGACGGTGATCCTGACGGTGCCGGTGATGGAAGCCATGGCGCTTTACACCGGCCAGCCATTCCAGATGGCGATGACGCCGGTGCAGACAGTGATGGTGTTTATTACGCTGATCGTCAGTGCGATCAACCTCAATGATGGCGAAACCAATGCCATCGAGGGCATGACGCATTTCGTGCTGTTTGCGACCTTTATCATGCTGTCGCTGCTGGGACTGTAACCCGATTTCAAGAGCACCATAAAACCAAATGTGGGAGGGGGCTTGCCCCCTCCCACATTTTGGACTGTGCTTGGTTTAGATTCCGGCGATCAACTGACGGGCCGCCCGGGTGTGATCGGCGATCAGAGCTTTCAGGTCCAGGCCTTCCACTTGTCCGTCGATTACCCGCCATTGACCCGCGATCATCACTCGGTCCGCTCGATCGGCACCGCACAGCAACAGTGCGGAAATGGGATCGTGGCTGCCGGAGAAGCGCAGCTCATCGAGTTTGAACAGCGCCAGGTCCGCCTGCTTTCCTACCGCCAACTCTCCAATATCCGTACGCCCCAACAACTGCGCCGAGCCTTTGGTCGCCCAGCCCAACACACCTTCAGGGGTAATTTTTTCCGCGCCGTAACGCAAGCGCTGGATGTACAGGGCCTGGCGCGCTTCCAGAATCATGTTAGAAGCGTCGTTGGAAGCGGAACCGTCCACGCCCAGGCCGATGGGAGCACCGGCCGCGAGCAGGTCGAGGGTCGGGCAGATACCGGAGGCCAGGCGCATATTTGAACTCGGGCAATGGCAGATGCCCGTACCGGCAGCGCCCAGGCGTGCGATTTCATCCGGGTTGAAGTGAATACCGTGGGCCAGCCAGGTGCGCGGGCCGAGCCAGCCGACGCTGTCGAGATAGTCCACGGTGCGCAGGCCGAAACGTTGCAGGCAGAAGTCTTCCTCGTCGAGGGTTTCCGCCAGGTGCGTGTGCAGGCGCACGTCGAGCGAGGTGGCCAGTTCGGCACTGGCGCGCATGATTTCGGGGGTGACGGAAAACGGCGAACAGGGCGCCAGGGCAATCTGGATCTGCGCGCCGTCGCCGCGCTCGTGGTATTCACGGATCAGGCGTTGGCTGTCGTCGAGGATGACCTGGCCCTGTTGCACGGTCTGCTGCGGCGGCAGGCCGCCATCGGCTTCGCCCAGGCTCATGGAACCACGGGTGAGCATGGCGCGCATGCCCAGCTCGCGTACGCTGTCGACCTGCACATCAATGGCGTTTTCCAGGCCTTCGGGGAACAGGTAGTGGTGGTCCGCCGCCGTGGTGCAACCCGAGAGCAGCAATTCCGCAAGGGCCACTTTCGACGCCAGGGCGAGTTTTTCCGGGGTCAGTCGGGCCCAGACCGGATACAGGGTTTTCAACCAGGGAAACAGCGGCTGGTTGACCACCGGCGCCCAGGCGCGGGTCAGGGTCTGGTAGAAATGGTGGTGCGTGTTGATCAGACCGGGCAGGACGACATGCTCGCGGGCATCGAACACCTGCGCACAGGGTTGTGCAGGTGCTTGCCCTTGGGCCAGCACTTCGGTGATGACGCCGTCTTGCAGCACCAGGCCGCCACGGGCATCGAGGCCATTGGCGGTGAAGATCGCGAGGGGATTTTTTAACCAGATACGGGTCGCAGGCATTGGCCGGCTCCTCTGAATGATGGGTTCAGGTTTGCCAGCTCAGTCTTGCCCTGTCTGCTGATCCAGGGTCGCCGGTGAAGGCGAGGTGGCAGTCTAACGCTCTAGGAGCGAGCTTGCTCGCGAAAATCGTCAACGATAACGCGGGCAGTCTGGTTTAACGCGGTGCCTGGGCGTTCTTCGCGAGCAAGCTCGCTCCTACAGTTGCGGCCATTACCAGGCGATGGTGTCGCCCTTGTAGTCCACAAAATGATGGCCGCCCTTGCCGGTGTAGGCATTTACCTGGTCCACCAGGCCACGCACGCTGGTCTCGACGTCGATGTGCGCATTTTCGCCACCCATGTCGGTTTTCACCCAGCCCGGGTGCAGCGATAACACCGTCGGCTTGTGCTCGCCCAGTTGGGTGATAAAACTGTTGGTCATGGAGTTGAGTGCCGCCTTGCTGGCCTTGTACAGCGCCATGTCCGAACCGTCGGGAATGGTGACGCTGCCCAGCACCGAACTCATGAAGGCCAGCACGCCGGTGTCCTTGCGGATCTGCCCGACAAAACGCTGGGCCAGGTTGATCGGGGCCACGGCGTTGGTGAAAAACAGTTGGCCGACTTCCGCCAGGGTGGCGTGCCCCGGCTCCTGGTTCGCGGGGCCCTTGACGCCGGCATTGACGAACAGCAGGTCGAAGGTGCGGTCTTTCAGGCGTTGGGCCAGGGCGATAACGGCTTGCTGATCGTCCATGTCGAGTTTTTCGATCTGCACCGGGCCCACGGCTTTCAGGGCGTCGGCCTTGTTCGGGTCACGCACGGTGGCGGTCACGTCCCAGCCGTCCTGGAGCAGTTGCTTGACCAGGCCGAGGCCCAGCCCGCGCGAGGCGCCGATGATCAGTGCGGTTTTTGGCGTAGACATGAAAAGCTTCCTTTGGAGTCGCGGTTCAGGGAGTTGCAGTGAGCAACAGTAGCAGTTTCAGCGTTGCAGCAGGATACGTCCCCGGCTCAGGTCAGCGAGCTGGGTTTGCAAGGTGTCGATGTGGGCTTCGCCCAGGGCCAGTTGCAGCTCCACGCCGTTGGCGGTGAAGGTTTCTTCCACGATCAGCCCGTCCAGTTCGGCAACGCGCAGCTTCAGCAGGTTCAATTCGGAGAAACCGCAGGCGCACCTCAGCGGTACGCGACTGATCAGCTCGATGCGCTCGGCATTCTGCAGGCATTTACTTGCGCCGCCGCCGTAGGCACGGGCGAGACCACCGGTGCCCAGTTGAATCCCGCCGTACCAGCGAATCACCAGCACCACGACCTGATCAAACCCTTGCGCCTCGATGGCCGCCAGGATCGGCCGCCCGGCGGTGCCGCCGGGTTCGCCGTCGTCGTTGCTGCGGTATTGGTCGGCCAGTTTCCAGGCCCAGCAGTTGTGCGTCGCGTTGAGGTCGCTGTGCTGCTCGATAAACGCCTGGGCGTCGTGCGCGCTGGTAATCGGCGCCGCCAGGGTGATAAAGCGGCTTTTGCGTATTTCTTCACGAAATTCGCAAAAGCCTGTGAGCGTGAATGGCATAAGTCGCTTCGTTCAGGGGGCCGGCTTGATGCCGCAGCCTTTGAGAATAATGTGGATCAGGTTGGTGCCGGCGTCCTCCATGTCCTGCTTGGTCAGCTTGGTGCGGCCGGTGACGCGGCAGATCTGGGTGGCGAAGTCGGCATAGTGCTGGGTGCTGCCCCACAGCAGGAAGATCAGGTGTACCGGGTCGATGGGGTCCATCTTGCCGGCATCGATCCAGGCCTGGAACACGGCTGCACGGCCGCTGAACCAGGCGCGGTAGTCCTGGCTGAAATATTCAGTGAGGCATTCGCCGCCGCTGATGATCTCCATGGCGAAGATCCGCGAGGCCTGTGGCTGGCGTCGCGAGAACTCCATTTTGGTGCGGATGTACCGGGAGAGGGCCACGGCCGGGTCGTCCTCGGCGGTCAGCGCGTTGAACGTGCTGTCCCACAATTCGAGAATATTGCTGAGCACCGCAATGTACAGGCCTAGTTTGTTGGTGAAGTAATAGTGCAAGTTGGCTTTGGGCAGCCCGGCACTGGCCGCGATGGTGTTCATGCTGGTGCCCTTGTAGCCATGGCGCGCGAATTCATCCTCAGCCGCCTGGAGAATCGCTTGTTCGTTCTTTTGCCGAATGCGGCTGGCGGGTTTACCGGCATGGTTGCTGTGGGCAGGAACTTCGAGGCTCATGGAGGTTTCCGTGCTGATCGATGGGGGCGACGTGTGCACAGATAACCCACCCTCAAGCCTCAGACAAGTGTTGATGCAATAAAACCGTCAAAGCGATTCCAGGGAGTCGCTTTTGGGCGTGGGGTTTGTAACGGCGCGGACGGTTTTGGCCTCGGGTAACAGCAGGCACAGCACAATGGCGGTCAGCCCGCCGCTGGTGATGGCGGAGTCGAACAGGTTCTGCACCAGGGTTGGCATCAAGTGCAGCAGGTTGGGCTGGGCGGCGATGCCCAGGCCGACACCGAAGGAGGTGGCGATGATCAGCATGCTGCGTCGATCCAGCGGCGCCTGGGCCAGGATGCGCACACCGGCTGCGGCGACGCTGCCGAACATGACCAGGGTCGCACCGCCCAGCACCGGTTTGGGGATTTGCTGCAACACCGCGCCGATCATGGGAAACAACCCAAGGCATACCAGCACCACGCCGATGTACAAACCGACATGACGGCTGGCCACGCCGGTAAGTTGGATCACCCCGTTGTTTTGCGCGAAGGTGGTATTGGGGAAGGCGCTGAACGTGGCGGCGATCATGCAACTGACGCCATCCCCGAGCACGCCGCCTTTGAGTCGGCTTATATAAGACGCACCGCTGATGGGTTGGCGGGCGATCATGCAGTTGGCGGTGAGGTCTCCGACGGTTTCGATGCTGCTGATCAGATAAATCAGCGCGATGGGCAGGAAGGCGCTCCAATCGAAGTTGAAACCAAAGCGAAACGGCACGGGCAGGCTGATCAGAGGCACGTCGGGTAATGCCTGGGGCACCAGTTTGCCACTGAACCACGCGGCGAGGCTGCCGAGCGCCAGGCCGATGATAATGGCCGAGAGGCGTACCCAGGGCGTGTTCGAGCGGTTGAGCAGGATGATCGTCAGCACCACGAACAGGCCCAGGGCCAGGTTGATGGGGGCGCCGAAGTCGGGGGCGTTGAACCCGCCGCCCAGATCGGTGATGCCGACTTTTATCAGGCTGATGCCGATCAGCGTAATCACGATCCCGGTCACCAGGGGCGTGATGACCCGGCGCAGCTGGCCGATAAACCGGCTCAGCACGATCTGCACCAGGGCGCCGAAAAAGCACACGCCGAAAATCATCGCCAGGATGTCCTCAGGGCTGCCGCCGCGTTGCTTGACCAGGAAGCCGGCGGAGAGCACCGCGCCCAGGAACGCAAAGCTGGTGCCTTGCAGGCAAATCATCCCGGCGCCGATACCGAACGGCCTGCGCGCCTGGATGAAGGTGCCGACGCCGGAGACCATCAGCGCCATGCTGATCAGGTAGGGCAGGTGCGCGGTGAGGCCCAGGGTGGAACCGATGATCAAGGGCGGCGTGATGATCCCGACGAACGCGGCCAGCACATGTTGCAGGGCGGCCAGCAGGGCGGGCAGTGGTTTGGGGCGATCATCGAGGCCGTAGATCAAGTCGTTGGGGCTGGAGGATTCTGGTGGCATGGCGGGTCAACTCGGGGCGGACGGTTCAAGGTCCTTGTGCCTTGCAAAAAACTGTCCACCTGCTCAGCTTTTTGTGCAGGGCCCGTGTTAGCGTGTTGCCGCCAGGCTCTCTAGAAAACTTTCCAGCACCAAATGGGGGCGACGGCCCTTGCGCGTGACCGATGCCAGGCTCAAATCGTAAAACCGTGTAGCCGCTTTCAGCGCGCGCAGTCGGCCTTGTTGTACCCAAAGGTTGGCGTAATGGTCGGGCAGGTAGCCGATATAGCGCCCGGTGAGGATCAGGAACGCCATGCCCTCACGGTCCGAGGCGCTGGCGGTGCACGTGAGCCCCTGGTAATGGGCCTGGATCTCGGCGGGCAAGCGGAAGGTGGGGGCGATGGCGTCCTGGCTGTCGAGGCGCGCGTCGTCCAGTTGCTTGTCGTCGGCATAAAACAGTGGATGCCCGACCGCGCAATAAAGCAGCGAGCGCTCGCTGTACAGCGGTTGGTACTCCAGGCCCGACAATGCGCTGGCCTGGGGCACCACGCCGACATGCAGACGGCCGTCGAGGACACCTTGCTCGACTTCACTGGGGGCGATCATGCGGATTTGAATCTGCACGTCCGGGCCACGTTCCTTCAATTGCGCCAGGGCGTGGGTGATGCGCATATGGGGCAGGGTGACGAGGTTATCGGTCAGGCCGATGATCAGCTCTCCGCGCAAGTGCTGGTGCAGACCATTGACTTCGGTGCGAAAACTTTCCAGCGCACTCAACAGTTGCAACGCCGACTGATAGACCTCGCGGCCTTCTTCCGTCAGCGAGAACCCCGCGCGGCCGCGTTGACAGAGCCTCAGCCCGAGGCGTTGTTCCAGGTCGCTCATTTGCTGGCTGATGGCCGAACGACCAATCCCCAGTACGGTTTCCGCCGCCGAAAAGCCACCACACTCCACCACGCTGCGAAAGATGCGCAACAGGCGGATATCAAAGTCGCTGACCTGGGCCAGGGGGTCGGGGCGACGGCTGCTCATAGTTTAGTGAAGTCCTGACTGAAGGTTAGAAGAGTTGAATTTCACCGACTTTATCCCCGTGGCAATTTAGCTGCAACTACGCTTTTTTCAATCCCGACGCTGCCTTTTGCCTTGCGAGGTTTTGCTGATGAACATGCCGGAAAACGCCCCATCATCCCTGGCCAGCCAACTCAAGCTGGATGCTCATTGGATGCCTTATACCGCCAACCGTAATTTTCAGCGCGATCCGCGCCTGATCGTGGCCGCCGAGGGCAGCTGGTTGACGGATGACAAGGGGCGCAAGGTCTACGACTCGCTGTCGGGCCTTTGGACCTGCGGCGCCGGGCATACGCGCAAGGAAATCCAGGAAGCGGTGGCCCGGCAGTTGGGCACCCTGGACTACTCTCCGGGCTTCCAATACGGTCATCCGTTGTCCTTTCAACTGGCGGAAAAGATTACCGACCTGACCCCTGGCAACCTCAACCATGTGTTCTTCACCGACTCCGGCTCCGAGTGCGCCGATACCGCCGTGAAGATGGTGCGCGCCTACTGGCGCCTGAAGGGCCAGGCCACCAAGACCAAGATGATCGGCCGCGCCCGTGGGTATCACGGTGTGAACATTGCCGGTACCAGCCTGGGCGGCGTCAACAGTAACCGTAAGCTGTTTGGTCAGTCGATGATGGACGTCGACCACCTGCCGCATACGTTGCTGGCGAGCAATGCCTTCTCCCGTGGCATGCCGGAGCAGGGCGGTATCGCATTGGCCGATGAGTTGCTCAAGCTGATCGAACTGCATGACGCGTCGAACATCGCTGCGGTGTTTGTCGAGCCGATGGCCGGTTCCGCAGGCGTGTTGGTGCCGCCACAGGGTTATCTCAAGCGTCTGCGCGAGATCTGCGATCAGCACAACATCCTGTTGGTATTCGACGAAGTGATCACCGGTTTCGGGCGCACCGGTTCGATGTTCGGCGCCGACAGCTTTGGCGTGACCCCGGACTTGATGTGCATTGCCAAGCAAGTCACCAATGGCGCCATTCCGATGGGCGCGGTGATTGCCAGCAGCGAGATCTATCACACCTTCATGAACCAGGCGACGCCGGAATACGCGGTGGAGTTTCCCCATGGCTACACCTACTCGGCGCACCCGGTGGCCTGCGCGGCCGGCCTCGCGGCACTGGACCTGCTGCAAAAGGAAAACCTCGTGCAGAGCGTAGCCGATGTCGCACCGCACTTTGAGAATGCGCTGCATGGCATGAAGGGCAGCAAGAACGTGATTGATATTCGTAATTACGGCCTGGCCGGAGCCATCCAGATTGCGCCGCGTGACGGGGATGCCATCGTGCGTCCGTTCGAGGCCGGCATGGCGCTGTGGAAAGCCGGTTTCTACGTGCGCTTTGGCGGTGACACCCTGCAGTTCGGTCCAACTTTCAACAGCAAGCCGCAGGACCTGGATCGCCTGTTCGATGCGGTCGGTGAAGTGCTGAACAAGATTGACTGATTTCTCCTTCTATATAGAACAACTTTTCAGGAGCCCTGCATGAGCCTTATCCAGCATTTGATCAACGGTGAATTGGTCAATGACAGCGGTCGTAGCGCCGATGTGTACAACCCGTCCACCGGCCAGGTCATTCACCAGGTGCCATTGGCCAGTCGCGAAACCATTCAACAGGCGATCGACTCGGCCAAGGCGGCGTTCCCGGCCTGGCGTAACACGCCTGCGGCCAAACGGGCGCAGGTGATGTTTCGTTTCAAGCAGTTGCTGGAGCAGAACGAAGCGCGTATCTCGCAGCTGATCAGCGAAGAGCACGGCAAGACGTTGGAGGATGCCGCCGGTGAGTTGAAGCGCGGGATCGAGAACGTTGAATACGCGTGCTCGGCGCCGGAGATTCTCAAAGGCGAATACAGCCGCAACGTCGGCCCGAACATTGATGCCTGGTCGGATTTCCAGCCGCTGGGCGTAGTGGCGGGCATTACGCCGTTCAACTTCCCGGCGATGGTGCCGTTGTGGATGTATCCGCTGGCGATTGTGTGCGGTAACTGTTTCATCCTCAAACCGTCGGAGCGTGACCCGAGTTCGACGTTGCTGATCGCGCAGTTGTTGCAGGAAGCGGGTCTGCCCAAAGGCGTGCTGAGCGTGGTGCATGGTGACAAGGGCGCGGTGGATGCATTGATCGAGGCGCCCGAGGTAAAAGCGCTGAGCTTTGTAGGATCGACGCCGATTGCCGAGTACATCTATTCCGAAGCGACCAAGCGTGGCAAGCGCGTGCAGGCACTGGGTGGCGCGAAGAACCACGCCGTGCTGATGCCGGACGCGGACCTGGATAACGCCGTCAGCGCTTTGATGGGCGCAGCGTATGGCTCCTGCGGTGAACGCTGCATGGCGATCTCGGTGGCGGTGTGTGTGGGTGACCAGGTGGCGGATGCGTTGATTGCCAAGCTGGTACCGCAGGTCAAGGCGCTGAAGATCGGTGCGGGCACCACCTGTGGCCTGGATATGGGCCCGCTGGTGACGGGGCAGGCGCGGGATAAGGTCAGCGGCTATATAGAAGAGGGCGTGTTGGCGGGCGCCGAGTTGGTTGTTGACGGTCGCGGCTTGAGCGTCGCCGGACATGAAGACGGGTTCTTCCTCGGTGGCAGCCTGTTCGATCGCGTGACCCCCGAGATGCGCATCTATAAAGAAGAGATCTTCGGGCCGGTGTTGTGCGTGGTGCGTGTGGACAGCCTGGAAGCGGCGATGCAGTTGATCAACGACCATGAGTACGGCAACGGTACGTGCATCTTTACCCGTGACGGTGAGGCGGCGCGCCTGTTCTGTGATGAAATCGAAGTGGGCATGGTGGGGGTTAACGTGCCTTTGCCGGTGCCCGTGGCTTATCACAGCTTTGGTGGCTGGAAGCGGTCGCTGTTTGGCGACTTGCACGCCTATGGGCCGGATGGGGTGCGTTTCTATACCCGTCGCAAGGCGATCACCCAGCGTTGGCCGCAGCGGGCCAGTCATGAAGCCTCGCAGTTTGCTTTCCCCAGTTTGTAAGGCGGGATAAGTGGAAGGCCGGCCCCTTGGGGCCGGCCTTCGCGTTTTCCGGGGTTTTTTGACTTATATGACAGAAATGTGAAAAAGAAGGTTGACGGCAGATTCTGTGCGCCTATAATTCGCCCCACTTTCGGCGCAGTCGAAACGGAAAACTCCTTGGTAAACAAAGAGTTAAGTAGTTTTCGACAGCAGGCCGCTTCAGTTCATCGAAGCCAAAAGGAAGTTGAAAAAGAGGTGTTGACAGCAGCGTGTAACGCTGTAGAATTCGCCTCCCGCTTACGAGAGATCGCAAGCGCAAGTGGTTGAAGTTGTTGAAGAAATCTTCGAAAACTTCTGAAAATAACCACTTGACAGCAAATGAGGCTGCTGTAGAATGCGCGCCTCGGTTGAGACGAAACATCTTAACCAACCGCTCTTTAACAACTGAATCAAGCAATTCGTGTGGGTGCTTGTGGAGTCAGACTGATAGTCAACAAGATTATCAGCATCACAAGTTACTCCGCGAGAAATCAAAGAATAACCAACGATTGCTGAGCCAAGTTTAGGGTTTCTTAAAAACCCAAAGATGTTTGAACTGAAGAGTTTGATCATGGCTCAGATTGAACGCTGGCGGCAGGCCTAACACATG
>NZ_JAFLXH010000016.1:0-122322 GCF_019891515.1 Pseudomonas sp. Wu6
CAATGAACGACGAATGCATTCATCGTTAGACTATTTGCCGCCCAATCAGTACGAGCGGCAAACAGCCTGAAAACACCGATTGAGGTGTCCGGAAAAAGTTGACCACCTCAAACCATCGGGGGCATGCCCCCTCGCACATTTACCTGCTGTGTTTTGAGGATCGTCCACCTCTGGGTACAATCACCGCCCTCTCCCACTCCCCAAGGAACCGCCATGTCCGGGCTTGAACTGTTCGCCGCCGCACTGGGGGTGATCGCCGTCTGGCTGACGGTCAAGCAGAACCCCTGGTGCTGGCCCATCGGCCTGGTAATGGTGCTGCTCTATACCTGGGTGTTCTACGACGTAAAACTCTACTCCGACATGTTGCTGCAAGTGGTGTATGCCGTCCTTCAGCTCTATGGCTGGTGGCAATGGACCCGCGCAGGCGCGGTCAGGCAGGGACGCCAGGTGACTCGCCTGGGCATGCCGGCGGTCATGACCGGCCTGGCCGTGGGCGCTGTCGGTAGTCTGTTGCTCGGCGCCGCAATGGCTCACTGGACCGACGCCGCCCAGCCCTGGCTCGACGCGGCGCTGACCGGTTTCAGCCTGGTGGCGCAGTTGTGGATGGCGCAAAAACGCGTGCAGTGCTGGCCGTTGTGGATCGTGCTGGATGTGATTTTCGTCGGGTTATTCCTCTACAAAGGCCTCTACCTCACCGCCACGCTGTATGCGCTGTTTACCGTGATTGCCGTGCAAGGCTGGCGTGAATGGCGCGCCGACCCGGCGTTGCACGTATGAAAGTGGTGGTGCTGGCAGGCCCGGAATCGAGCGGCAAGAGCTGGCTGGCCGCAGAGCTGCATGCGCACTTCGGCGGGCTGATGGTGGGTGAATACGTGCGCCATTTCATCGACGAGCATCAACGCGATACCTGCCTGGCGGATATCCCGGCGATCGCCCGGGGCCAGTTGGCCTGGGAGGATGCGGCGCGCGCCCGGCGCCCGGCGCTGCTGATCCTCGACACCCACCTGCTGACCAACCGGCTCTGGAGCCAGACGCTGTTTGGCGATTACCCAGGCTGGCTCGACAGCGAACTGCTGGCCCGTCACTACGACCTGCATCTGCTGCTGTCCCCGGAAGACGTGGAATGGAGCGCCGACGGCCAGCGCTGCCAACCGCAACTGGCGGACCGCCGGGCGTTCTTCCAGGCCAGCCTGGACTGGATGCACGCGCACCATCAGCCGGTGGCGGTGATCAGGGGAGACTGGCAAGCGCGCCGGGTGGCGGCGTTTGCGGCCGTCGAACGCTTGCTCGCGTCTGCAACGAGCGATTAACGCTTCTTACGCGTACCGAGCTCGATCCAGGTCGGCGCATGGTCGCTGGCATGCGCCTCGTTGCGCACCCAGGCATCGACGCCGGCATTCTTGAGATAGGGCTTGAGCGCGGGGTTGAGCAACAGATGGTCGATGCGCAGGCCTGAATTCTTCTGCCAGTGCTGGCGAAAATAGTCCCAGAACGTATACACCCGTTCTTCGGGGTACAAATGCCGCACTGAATCCGTCCAGCCCTGTTCCAGCAGGCGTTGATAGCAGGCCCGACTCTCGGGTTGCAACAATGCATCCTTGAGCCAGGAGCGCGGGTTGTAGATGTCCAGGTCAGTGGGCACCACATTGAAATCCCCGGCCAGCAGCACCGGATGTTCACTGGCCTGCAACGCCCGGGCGTAGTCGATCAGGCGTTCGAACCAGGCCAGTTTGTAATCGAATTTCGGCCCCGGTTGCGGGTTGCCGTTAGGCAGGTACAGGCAACCAACCAACACGCCATGCACGGCCGCTTCGATATAGCGGCTTTGATCATCGCCGTCGTCACCGGGCAGGCCGCGCCGGCTTTCCAGTGGTTGCACGTCCCTGGCCAGGATCGCCACCCCGTTCCACGAGGCCTGGCCCAGGCAAATCGCGCCGTAGCCGGCCGCCTCGAAATCGGCATAGGGAAACAGGCTCTCCGGCGCCTTGAGTTCCTGCAGGCAAACGATGTCCGGCTGCTCGCGCGCCAGCCAGTCCAGCAGGTTAGGCAGGCGGGCACGAATACCGTTGATGTTGAAGGTGGCGATTTTCAGCGCTTTCATGGCTGGGGTCCTTTCGGGGCTCCTGGGGTAGAGCCCGGAAAGGCCGCAGATGTTCCATGCGCGAGCGAGTCGGGTGTCAGTACCCCAACGACAGCCCGGTATTGCGACGCGGGTCATTCGCGCCATAGAAGCGGTTGTTGCCCACCGGCTTGGCATCCAGGGCCGGAGCGCCCACCAGGATGGCGGCCACGTGATTGGCATCCTGCGGCCCGGCGAACGTATGGCACCAGCTTTCGAGGAGCTTGCGGGTATCCGGGCTGACCGCAAAGGTTTCCAGGTTGGTAGCTGGCGGAATCCACTGCTGGTGGAAACGCGGCGCGTCCACGGCCTCCTGGATGTTCATCTTGTAGTCGATGACATTCAGGATGGTCAGCAAGGTGGCGGTGATGATGCGGCTGCCGCCCGGCGTCCCCACCACCATGACCGCCTTGCCATCCTTGGTCACGATGGTCGGGCTCATTGACGACAATGGCGCCTTGCCTGGCGCAATGGCATTGGCTTCACCCTGGACCAGCCCGTACATGTTCGGCACGCCGACCTTGACGGTGAAGTCGTCCATTTCATCATTGAGGATCACCCCGGTCTTGCTTGCCATCACGCCCGCGCCAAACCAGTCATTGAGGGTGTAGGTGACGGAAACCGCGTTGCCCCAGGTGTCGACGATGGAGTAGTGGGTGGTGTTATTGCCTTCATGGGGCGATACCCCCGGCTTGATCGCCTGGGAATCCCCGGCCTTGTGCGGCTCGATCGCGTCGCGCAGTTTCGCCGCGTAGTTTTTATCCAGCAGATGCGCGATCGGGTTCTTCACGAAGTCCGGGTCGCCGAGGTAGCTGTTGCGGTCCACATACGCGTGGCGCATCGCTTCGATCTGATAGTGCAGGCCCTGGGCCGAGTGATAGCCCAGATCCGCCATCGGGTAGCCTTCGAGGATATTCATGATCTGGCAGATCACCACGCCACCGGAGCTGGGCGGCGGCGCCGAGACCACGTGGTAGCCACGGTAGTCGCACTCGATGGGCGCCAGTTCGCGGGTTTTGTATCGGTCCAGGTCAGCCTGGGTGATCAGCCCCTTGCCGGCCTGGCTGGAGTCGACCAGGGCCTTGGCGACCCAACCTTTATAGAAGCCATCGCTGCCCTTGGCGGACACTTCCTTGAGGGTCCTGGCCAGGTCCTTCTGCACCAGCGTCTGGCCGACCTGCAGCGGTTGCCCGTTGTGCAGGAAGATCGCGCGCAGGTCCTGATCTTTTTCAAACTCTGCGGTGGCGGTGTGCAGCAGGTCGATGTCGCCCTGCTCCAGGGCAAAACCGTTTTCTGCCAGCTTGATCGCCGGCGCAATCACCTGGGCGCGCTTGAGCGTGCCGTATTTGTTCAGGGCCAGCTCCATGCCGGAAACAGTGCCAGGCACGCCGACAGCCAGGTGACCCTTGGCGCTCAGGCCCTCGATGACGTTGCCGTCTTTATCCAGGTACATATTGGCCGTTGCCGCCAAAGGGGCTTTTTCGCGGAAGTCGAGGAACGTCTTGCGCCCGTCCGCCAGTTGCACGGTCATGAACCCGCCGCCGCCCAAGTTGCCCGCCGCCGGGTACACCACGGCCAGGGCGTAACCGACCGCAACGGCCGCATCCACCGCATTGCCACCGGCCTTGAGCACATCCACGCCCACCTGCGTTGCCAAATGCTGGGCGGTGACCACCATGCCATTTTCCCCGGCCACCGGGGCCTGGGAAGCGGCCTGCACACCACTGACCGTCAACACCAGGACAGTGGCAATCAAGGTGCGGTTGAAGGCTTGGTATTTCATCCGTGACTACTCGAGTGATTGAGATGCACCAAAATAGCCCTTCCCTGATTCGATCCCCAGCGCAATGGCGTTTTTATGACAGAGCTTGTCGGTGATGGAACGGTAGCCCGAAATATTCAGCGCTGGCCTATAAAACGAATGGCGCTAGAATCAGCGCCACTCTTTATACCCCCCCTGATACGAGCACCCCATGAGCTTTGATTTCGACACGATCCACCCACGCCTCGGCACCGGCAGCACCAAGTGGAACCGCTACCCGCAAGACGTGTTGCCGATGTGGATCGCCGACATGGACATCGCCGCCCCGCCCGCCGTGCTCGAGGCCCTGCATGCGCGCCTCGACCAGCAGGTGCTCGGCTACAGTGTCGCCGGCCCGGACGTGCGCGAGGCGATCATCGCCGACCTGTGGGCCAAGTACGCCTGGCGTGTTGAACCGGATGAGCTGTTGTTCCTGCCCGGCGTCGAGCCGGGTTTCAATATGGCGCTGCACGCGTTCGTCCAGCCGGGCCAGCCGGTGGTGCTGCAAACCCCCAACTATCGGCCGATTCGCCTCGCACCCGGCCACTGGAACCTGCCGCGCATCGAAGTGCCGTTCGAGCTGATTGATGGCCGATACCGCACGCCGCTGGCGGCCATGCGCGATGCCTTGAGCGGTGCCGGTGCGCTGCTGCTGAGCAACCCGCACAACCCGATCGGCAAGGTCTTCCCCCGCGACGAGCTGCTGGCGATTGCACAGGCGTGCATGGAAAACGGCGCGCTGATCATTTCCGATGAAATCCACGCCGAGCTGTGCTTTGACGGCCGTCGCCATATTCCCACCGCCAGCCTCAGCCCCGAGATCGCGCAACGCACCATTACGCTGATGTCGGCCAGCAAGGCCTATAACGTCGCCGGCCTGAAGACCTGTTTTGCGGTGATCCAGAATGCCGCGATTCGCGAGCGTTTCAACCAGGCTCGCTGCGGCATGGTCGACAGCGTCAGCCCCCTCGGCCTGGAAGCTACCCGCGCCGCCTACAGCGCATGCGGCGACTGGCTCGAAGCGCTGGTGCACTACCTGCAAGGCAACCGTGACTACCTGCTCGACGCCGTGCAAACCCGCCTGCCCGGCGTGGTCATGCACGCGCCGGAAGGTACATTCCTGGCCTGGCTCGATTGCAGCGCCCTGGGCCTGGAAGATCCGCAACAGTTTTTCCTTGAACAGGCCAAGGTTGGGTTGAGTGCCGGGATCGAGTTTGGCGATGACAGCCAACAGTTCGTGCGCCTGAACTTCGGCTGCCCACGGGCGATGCTGGAAGAAGGCTTGCAACGCATGGAGCGCGCCCTGCGCCAGCTGTAAGTGACGAGGGACCGGGGCAGCGCGGCGGCCCCGTTCTCATGCGTGTCTCAGAGTTTGGCAATCGACACTTCGGTGGATTTCACGAAGGCAATCACTTCACTGCCCACTTTCAGCTCCAGGTCGCGCACCGAACGGGTGGTGATGACCGAAGTGACGATGCCGGACGCAGTCTGCACGTCGATTTCCGACACCACTTCCCCCAGCAGAATTTCCTTGATGGTGCCCTTGAACTGGTTGCGCACGTTGATCGCTTTGATGGTCATGTCGGCTTTCCTTTTGGCTGTTGGGTCAATCCGCACGAATGCGCAGGCCCTCAAAATGCGCCATCGAGAAAAATAATAAAAGGAATATATAACTCTTTATTTATTCGATATGGATATATAAAGCATTGCCCATCCCAGCACTTCAGGACAGCGTGACCCAATAGCGGGTCCGCGCCTGTACGTGCAACCCCAAGCTGGAGGCCAGCAGGTCGAGGATGCGATCGGTATCGTCCAAACGAAAACTGCCGGTGACCCGCAACTGTTCCAGGCGCGGGTCCCAGCGCAGCACGCCCGGGCGATAACGCGCCAATTCCCGCAGGAAATCCCCCAGCGCCTGGTTCTGCGCGGTCAGTACACCGTCGCGCCAGCCCAGTTGCAGCGCATCGAACGCGACCCAGGCGCCGAGCCCGGTGCTTTTCAACGGCGCTTGCTGACCCCCTTGCAAGGTTGCCGTGCGCCCGTCCAGGTCGCGTACCCGCACGGAGCCCTTGAGCACAGACACCAGGCAACCGGCGTCCAGTTGCCGAACACACACTTCAGCCTGGCTGACCGTCAGCTCGCCGTAACGCGTCTGTACCCTCACCGCCGTCGCTGCGGGTACATTCAACGCCAGCTCACCCTCGACCAGGGTGATGCGTCGCTGCGCCGGGTCCACGTCCACCGCCGTCGCGGTATTGAGTTGCACGCTGGCGCCGTCAGCCAATGCCATGCGCGTGCGCTCCCCCGTGGCCGTGTGCAGATCGGCGCGCCAGGTCTGGATGGGCAATTGCCTGCTGAGCAGCCAGGCCGTCGGCAGCAGTGCCGCTATGCCCAGCGCGCGCTTGAGCACGGCACGCCGTCCGGGTTGCGGGCGATCAAGGCTGGCCATCGCCAGGGCCTGCGGCAAGTCGCTGAAACGCTGGCGCAGGGCCTGCGCGCTTTGCCAGGTCTGTTCGTGCTGGGGATGGCTGTCACGCCAGCGCTGCAACGCGACGTGGTCGCGCTCGGTGGCCGCGCCTGACTCCAGCAGCGCCAGCCACTGGGCGGCGGCGCGGGCAACGTCGCGGTTCACAGGTTCACCAGCAGGCAGTGTTCATAGGCCTGGGCCATGTAGCGTTTTACCGTGCGTTCACACACATTGAGGCGTGCGGCGATCTCCCGATAGCCCAGGCCTTCCAGCTGGCTCCACAGAAAAGCGCGGCGCACCCGCACTGGTAACCCCTCAAGCAGGTCGTCCAGGGCGTGCAAGGTTTCCAGCAACAGCCAGCGTTGTTCCGGCGAAGGCACGCAGGCCTGCGGCAGGCTGGCCAAGGCATTCAGATAAGCCTGTTCGAGGCTGCGCCGCTGATGGAAATTCACCAGCAGGCGTTTGCCGACGGTCACCAGATAGGCGCGCGGCTCCTGCATCTGCTCGATCGGCTGCGCGCTGGCAAGCACGCGCAGGAAGGTATCCTGGCTCAGGTCCGCGGCGTCCCAGGCATTGCCCAAACGCCGGCGCAGCCAGCTTTCCAGCCAGCTGTGATGGTCGCGGTACAGGCTCGACACGGTCGGTTCGGGGGCATGGGTCGGTACAACAGCATCATTCATGGCAAGCGACCTGCGCGGCGCGACTGAGTCTCAAATGAGATTCATTCTATTTAATGTTGCGTCGCTATACCACGATCTTTTCAACGCAACGTTTAAAAACTAAGACGATCTTCTTGCGCGTTGACCTCCCCTGTTACACACCATATAGTGTGCCCACAAACAGAACAGACCACTACATAGTGTGCAGTATCGGTATTTTCCGACCACACTCTGCGCAGTATTTCAATGCCTGAAGCCTGCAAACCGCCTATTTTTTGGACGGGTCCACACACCGTCAGAACAGATCTGGAAGGAGTATTTCAATGCTGAGTTGGGATGAAGTCGACAACGAAGACAGCGTTGCAGCGGTAGTCAGAGGCGCCAACGCCGGCCACGCCACCGAAGCCAACATGGACCGCCTCGACGGAGCCGGCGCCGCCGCCGCCATCGAAGCCCGCGCCGTCACCGCCAGTGATTCGGCCGCCATCGCACGCGCCAAGGCCGAACTGGACAAACTCGACGTCGCCGAAGGCCTCGCCGAACTCGAAGGCGCCTCCGCCCGCGTCGCCGTTGACGAAAAGCGCATGATCAACTGCCGCGCCGACCTCAACCAACTCGTGCCCTTCAAGTACGACTGGGCCTGGCAGAAATACCTCGACGGCTGCGCCAACCACTGGATGCCGCAAGAGGTCAACATGACCGCCGACATCGCCCTGTGGAAAAACCCCGAAGGCCTGACCGACGACGAACGTCGCATCGTCATGCGCAACCTCGGCTTCTTCTCCACCGCCGACTCCCTGGTCGCCAACAACCTGGTGCTGGCCGTGTACCGCCTGATCACCAATCCCGAGTGCCGCCAGTACATCCTGCGCCAGGCCTTCGAAGAAGCGATCCATACCCACGCCTACCAATACTGCATCGAATCGTTGGCCATGGATGAAGGCGAGATCTTCAACATGTACCACGAGATCCCATCGGTCGCTAAAAAAGCCGCCTGGGGCCTGAAGTACACACGCTCGATCTCCGATCCGAAGTTCGAAACCGGCACCGTCGACACCGACAAAGAGCTGCTGCGCAACCTGGTCGCCTACTACTGCGTCCTGGAAGGCATCTTCTTCTACTGCGGCTTCACCCAGATCCTGTCCATGGGCCGCCGCAACAAAATGACCGGCGTGGCCGAGCAGTTCCAGTACATCCTGCGCGATGAGTCGATGCACCTGAACTTCGGGATCGATGTGATCAACCAGATCAAAATCGAAAACCCGCATTTGTGGGATGCCGAGATGAAGGAAGAAGCGACCCAGATGATTCTGCAGGGCACGCAGCTGGAGATTGAATATGCGCGGGATACCATGCCTCGCGGTGTTCTCGGTATGAACGCGGCGATGATGGAGGATTACCTCAAGTTCATCGCTAACCGTCGTTTGTCGCAGATCGGTCTTAAAGAAGAGTACCCAGGGACGACCAACCCGTTCCCGTGGATGAGCGAGATTATGGACTTGAAGAAAGAGAAAAACTTCTTCGAAACCCGCGTGATCGAGTACCAGACCGGTGGCGCGCTGAGCTGGGATTGATTAACAGCACAGCTCCAAAATGTGGAAGGGGGCTTGCTCCCTCCCACATTGGGAACGCGGTGTTCCATAACTTTGCAAATTGCCTTTATGCCCAATCAAACCATCAAAACGCCCTGCGTAGGCCTGTGTTCCACCGTCTACGGTGACCTGGTCTGCCGGGGCTGCAAGCGTTATCACCATGAAGTGATCCAGTGGAACGGCTATAGCACCGAGGAAAAGCACGCGGTGTGGCTGCGCCTGGAGCAGTTGCTGGTGCAGGTGATGAGCAGCAAGCTGGAAGTCTTCGACCCGCAGCGCCTGCGCCAGCAACTGGAAGATCGCAAGATTCGCTTCATGCCGCAGCAGTCGCCGTATTGCTGGGCGTACCAGCTGATTGCCCGGGGTGCGCGGGTCATGTCGAACCTGGACGCCTATGGCCTGGCGTTGCTGCCGGAGTTTCGCGAGCGTCCCCTCACCGACTTGCGCGATGCGATTGACCGCGAGTTTTTCCTGCTGTCCGAAGCCCATTACGAGCGCTACATTGCCCCGGTTTTTCTGCGCGAAACCTTTGGTCCAGCCCTGATCGCCACGCTCTGACGCACAATTGTGTTTAAAATGCCGCCCGCTCAACGACTGACGCTCACCGATGACCCCAGACGCACTCGCTACCCTGCACGCCCATCTGCTCACTGCCCTGGCCACCCCGCCCGCTGAAACCCGCCGCCTGTTCCACGGCCGTGGCCGCTGCTGGCCGGGCCTTGAGCAACTGACGGTGGACTGGCTGCAAGGCGTGGTGCTGGTGGCGCTGTTCAAGGAGACCGAGCATCTGCAGGCCTTGAAGCAGCTGTTGTTGCAGATCGACTGGGCCGGTTGCGGCGCCCATACCGTAGCGCTGCAACACCGCTATCTGCCGCAAAGCACCACCGAGTGGCTGGTCGGTGACGCCCTCGACGAGCTGACCATTACCGAAGGCGGCCTGCGCTACCTGATCGACTTGGGTAAAAAGCAGAACAGCGGCCTGTTCCTCGACATGCGCTACGGCCGCAACTGGGTGCGCGAGCAGGCCAAAGGCCAGCGCGTGCTTAACCTGTTTGCCTACACCTGCGGGTTTTCCGTGGCCGCTGTCGAAGGCGGCGCCGAGCATGTGGTGAACCTGGACATGGCCCGTGGCGCCCTGAGCCGTGGGCGCGACAACCATCGCCTCAATGGTCACGACTTGAGCAAGGTGACCTTTCTGGGCCACGACCTGTTCAAGTCCTGGGCCAAGGTCACCCACAGCGGCCCCTATGACCTGGTGATCATCGACCCGCCGTCCTTCCAGAAAGGCAGCTTCCTGCTGACCAAGGACTACCAGCGCGTGCTGCGTCGCCTGCCGGACTTGCTCACGCCCCACGGCACGGTGCTGGCGTGCATGAACGATCCGGCGTTCGGCGAAGACTTCCTGATCGACGGCGTCAGCCGCGAGGCAGCGGGCCTGCGCTTTGTAGAACGCCTGGAAAACCCGCCGGAATTCCCGGATATCGACCCTCAAAGTGGCTTGAAGGCCCTGGTGTTTCGCCAGGGCTGATGCCGAAACTTGCTGCGCTTGCTACGCTAAGCCATACGCCGGGTGGTGAACCTTATCCCCGCCTTCCCGGTCGATACCTGCATTCCCCGGCCAGACTCGACGGCGTTACGCTGTCGGCTGCCCCGTTTGATCCTTTGGAGAACCGCCCGTGATATCGACCCTGCATGTAGCCAGAATCAAAGCCTGGGGTGCCCACGGCTTCACCGCCACGGGCGTGGTATTGGCATTCCTGGCCACCCTGGCGCTGCTGGAAAACTCACCCAAGGCCTGCCTGCTGTGGCTAGGCCTGGCCCTGGTGGTCGATGGCCTCGACGGCTCCCTGGCGCGACGGGTCAACGTCAGCACGGTGCTGCCCAGCTTTGACGGCTCGGTACTGGACCTGGTGATCGATTACCTCACCTACGTGTTCATCCCGGCACTGTTTATCTACCGCTATATCGACCTGCCGGAATTTACCCACCTGTTTGCGGTGTCGGTGATCCTAGTGTCGTCGCTGTTCTGTTTCTGCAACGTGAACATGAAGAGCAAGGACAACTATTTCGTCGGCTTCCCGGCGGCGTGGAACGTGGTGGCCCTGTGCGTGTACATCATCCAGCCGGACGCATGGGTCACCCTGCTGACCGTGATCGGCCTGGCGCTGCTGACCGTGACGCCGATGAAGTTCCTGCACCCGTTCCGGGTCAAGCGCTTCATGCCGATCAATATCGCGGTGACCACGATCTGGTTGCTGTGCAGTTTCCTGATGGTGGTGGATTATCCGAACACCAACCCGTGGACGTTCGGGCTGTGGTCGCTGATGTCGGCGTACTTTCTGGGCATCTGCATCTGGCGCACGGCGCTGGAATGGCTGGGTACCCATAAATAACCCAGCACCCAGGATCAAAATGTGGGAGGGGGCTTGCCCCCGATGGCCATAGGTATCTACACAACTCTGTAGCGCCCAACCGTAACCACGATGCGAAGCGAGTCGCTCTTGATCTTGATCTGCTTTTGATCTTAGGCGCCCCGTTAAACCACGCTGGCCGAACGCAGGCTTGAATCCGTGGGTAACCCGGCAGGACGCCGGGTTAGCCGCACTGGGCCAGGGATGGCCCATTGCGGCGGCCCACGGATTCAAGCCGGAGAGAGGGCACACCGAGCCTAGGCGAGGTGCCGAGTGGTGGGGCAAGAGCGTTTTGCTTACTTTTGCGCTTTTCAAAAGTGAGCCGCCGTAAGGGCGGAACCCTAAGCAGCCGTTACCTAAATAATGGATATGTACCCGGTCCAATCCAACATCCTGGTCGGCCCTCAGGCCGCCATCGGGGGCAAGCCCCCTCCCACATTTGGTTTTGCGCACATCCGGGGGGTAAGATGGCGGCCTTCCCAGCAGCCCCGCCAACAATAAGCCCTGCCCATGCCCTTCGAACTCAGCGTTGACCTGACCACCCTCGCCATTCTCGCCGTCGTGGCCTTTGTTGCCGGTTTCATCGACGCCATCGCCGGCGGCGGCGGCCTGCTCACCACCCCTGCCCTGCTTACCGCCGGCATGCCACCGCACCTGGTGCTGGGCACCAACAAGCTCAGTTCCACCTTTGGCTCGGCCACCGCCAGCTTTACCTTCTACCGCCGCAAGCTGTTCCACCCGCGCCAATGGGTGCATGCCATCGTCGGTACGCTGATCGGTGCGCTGACCGGCGCCGTGGTCGCGCACTATTTGCCCGCCGAAACCCTGAACAAGATGCTGCCGGTGATCGTGTTTGCCTGCGGGGTGTACCTGCTGTTCGGCGGCACGCCCAAGGCGCCGCTGGACGCCGAGGCACCCATCAAGAAGAAATGGCAGGCCACCCAGGGCTTCGGCCTGGGGTTCTACGACGGCGTGGCCGGGCCAGGCACCGGCGCGTTCTGGACCGTGAGCACGATGCTGCTGCACCCGATCGACCTGGTGAAGGCCAGCGGCGTGGCGCGCAGCATGAACTTCGTCAGCAACGCGGCGGCATTGACGGTGTTCATCATCAACGGTTCGGTGGACTGGATCGTCGGCCTGGCGATGGGCATCTCGGTGATGGGCGGCGCATTCTTTGGCGCTCGCAGCGCCATCAGCGGCGGCGCCAAGTTCATTCGCCCGGTGTTCATCACCGTGGTGCTCGGCCTGACCGTGCGCCTAGCCTGGCAGCACTGGTTCAGCGTGGCCTAGGCGGCGCGCCACATAGAGGTCGATCAGGTAACGCGCAATCGAGCGTGACGCCGGCAACGGCGGCAGGTCGTGGATATTGAACCACTGCGCATCTTCGATTTCGTCGGCCTGGGGCACGATGTCGCCACCGGCATACTCGGCATGAAAGCCCAGCATCATCGAATGCGGGAACGGCCAGCACTGGCTGCCCATATACTGCAGGTTCTTCACCTCGACCTGCACTTCCTCGCGCACCTCACGGATCAGGCAGTCTTCAGCCGACTCACCCGGCTCGGCAAAGCCGGCCAGGGTGCTGTAGACCCCGGTGACAAAGCGTGGCGAGCGCGCCAGCAGGATTTCATCGCCACGGGTCACCAGCACGATCATGCTCGGCGAAATCCGCGGATAGCTGCGCAGGTCGCAGGCTTGGCAGTACATCGCCCGTTCCCGTGGCACCTGGACCATGGCCTGGCCGCAACTGCCGCAGAAGCGATGCTCGCGCGCCCAGGTGCCGATCTGTGCGGCATAACCCAGCACTTTGTACAGCGTGTGATCGCCTTGCAGCATAAAGCCGCGCAGGCCTTGCCAGCTGCAGCCCGGCACCTCAGCAGTACCGTTGATTTCCAGCAGGTACACCGGCTCGCCATCGAGATGCCCGATGCCGTGTTCGGCAAAGACCGACAGGTCCTGGCGCTTGAGCCATTCGCGGGGGAACAGCGGCCCGTTGGCATCGTGCAAAAAGCCATCGCGGCTGCGGGCCACGGCCCAGCCGCCGGCGGCGTCGTTGTCCAGCAGCGTTGTGGTAATCCAGCCTGGGGTCATATCAATCAATCCACGAATTCGGGTGTCTGTTTGCTCATATGGGCCGCGATGGCCACGCGCAGGTCGTTGGATTGCAACATAGCCGAGTTCCAGGTGGCAACGTATTCCAGGCCGTCATTGATGCTGTGGTCGCGCATATAGCTGATCATCGCCTTGGTGCCGGTGATGGCAATCGGCGACTTGGCGGCGATTTCATGGGCGATGGCCATGACGCCCGCCAACAGGCTGGTCGAGTCGGCATACACGCGATTGACCAGGCCGATGCTGCGCGCTTCTTCGGCGCCGAACTGACGACCGGTGTAGGCCAGTTCGCGCAACATGCCGTCGCCGACGATGCGCGGCAGGCGTTGCAAGGTGCCGACGTCGGCGGCCATGCCGATGTCGACTTCCTTGATCGAGAACAGCGCATCCTCGGCGGCGTAGCGCATGTCACAGGCGCTGATCAGGTCGATGGCGCCGCCGATGCAATAGCCGTGGATCGCTGCCAGCACCGGCTTGCGGCAGTTGTCGACCGCATTGAACGAGGCTTGCAGTTCGAGGATCTTGCGCCGCAGCACGCGCGCGTTACGGCCCACATCCTTGCCGAGCTCGTTGGCTACCGAAGCGAGCATCATCAGGTCGATACCGGAGGAAAAGTGCTTGCCAGCACCGCTGAGCACCACCGCGCGCACGGCATCGGTGTCTTCGACCCATTGGAAGATATCGATGATTTCGCTCCAGAACGCCGCGTTCATCGCGTTGATCTTTTCCGGGCGGTTGATCTGCACATGGGCAACGTTGCCGTTGAGTTCGACGACGAAAGCTTGGTATTCGGACATGGCAGTGATCCCTGACTGGCGAGTGATAAGGCCTGAACTATAACAAGGCCAGGCAACGGCGCATCGGCCAAAAGCGGGACTGGCAAAAAACCTTGCCAGGCGCCATCCTTGGCGCTTTAAGCCGCCCCACTGCGGCGTTCGACGTTTGAAGGATATGCCCCATGCACGCCCAGCCCCTCACCCCCGCCGATTTCGACCTGATCGAAGAGACCCTGCTCAAGTACGGCGACGACCATTCGGTGCTGAACCTGGCTGAACTCGACGGTTATTTCACGGCCTTGGTCTCCAGCCCGACGCAGGTGGAGGTCGCCGAATGGTTCCCGGCAATCTGGGGCGGGCAGAACCCGGACTGGGAAAGCCCCGCAGAGGCCGGGCAGTTCCTGGACCTGTGTGTACGCCACTTCAACACGCTGGCGGCGCAACTGGCCGGCGACTCCAGTGAGTTCAAGGCCCTGTTCGATGAAAAAGAGCACCACGGCCAGTCTGTGACCCTTGCGGAAGAATGGTGCTTTGGCTACATCCGTGGCGCCGCCATTGGCAACTGGCCAGCGCTGCCCGCCGAACTGGCCGTTCAGTTCGAAAAAATCTCCTGGTGCGCCGAGCAGGATAATTTCGAGTTGCCGGCGGACCTGGATGTGCAGGCTCATCAGCACCAGGTCGGCGAAATCGAACCGGCCGCCCGAGCGCTGCACGATTACTGGCTGAGCCAGCGCTAAATCTCGACAAGCACCGCACCTTTGGCCGATTATTCGGGTCCGCCCCGTCGGCCACTCCATGCCACCTCGCCTTGATCAGGAGCCTTGTCCCTTGAGTTCGCAGAAAACCGTGACCGTTACACCGCCCAACTTTCCTCTCAATGGCAAGGTCGCGCCCCCCGGCTCCAAATCCATTACCAACCGCGCCCTGTTGCTGGCGGCCCTGGCCAACGGCACCAGCCGCTTGAGCGGCGCCCTGAAGAGCGACGACACCCGCCACATGTCGGTAGCCCTGCGGCAGATGGGCGTGATCATCGATGAGCCGGACGACACCACCTTCGTGGTTACCGGCCAGGGCAAACTGCAATGGCCGGCGCAACCGCTGTTCCTCGGCAATGCCGGCACCGCCATGCGCTTTCTCACCGCCGCTGTCGCCACCGTGGAAGGCACCGTGGTACTGGACGGCGACGACTACATGCAAAAGCGCCCGATCGGGCCACTGCTCGCCACCCTCTGCCAGAACGGCATCCGGGTCGACAGCCCGACCGGCTGCCCACCGGTGACCGTGCACGGCGTGGGCAAGGTCCAGGCCAAGCGCTTCGAGATCGATGGCGGGCTGTCCAGCCAATATGTATCGGCGCTGCTGATGCTCGCAGCCTGCGGCGAAGCGCCGATTGAAGTCGCATTGACCGGCAAGGACATCGGTGCCCGTGGCTATGTGGACCTGACCCTCGATTGCATGCGTGCCTTCGGCGCTCAGGTTGAAGCCGTCGACGACAGCACCTGGCGCGTGGCCGCGACCGGCTACACCGCCCACGATTACCTGATCGAACCCGACGCCTCCGCAGCCACCTACTTGTGGGCCGCAGAAGTATTGACCGGCGGCCGTATCGACATCGGCGTCGCCGCCGAGGATTTCACCCAGCCGGACGCCAAGGCCCAGGCAGTGATCGCCCAGTTCCCGAACATGCCGGCTACGGTGGTGGGCTCGCAGATGCAGGACGCCATCCCGACCCTGGCGGTGCTCGCCGCCTTCAACAACACCCCGGTGCGCTTTACTGAACTGGCCAACCTGCGCGTCAAGGAATGTGACCGCGTGCAGGCGCTGCATGACGGCCTCAACGCAATCCGTGCGGGCCTGGCGACCATCGAGGGCGACGATCTGCTGGTGGCCGCCGACCCGGCCCTGGCCGGCACATCGTGCAACGCATCGATCGACACCCATGCCGACCACCGCATCGCCATGTGCTTTGCCCTGGCCGGGCTGAAAGTCTCGGGCATTCACATTCAAGATCCGGACTGCGTGGCCAAGACCTATCCTGGGTACTGGAAGGCCCTGGGCAGCCTCGGCGTGACGCTCAGCTACTAAGGCCACCGCGCAGGTTACGGGAGGGCACGCACATGACCATTCGCCAACCCTGCCCGCCCGGCGCCTGCGTCTGCGAGCGCGAACGCTTGCTGGAGGCGCCCGGCGCCGACCTGCGCATTCTCAACCTGACACGCCAGGAAGAAAAACGCCTGCTCGAGCGCCTGGAAAACCTCAAGAGCCTGCAGGACCTGGAGCATATGCAGCAGCGTATGTACGAACAATTGGGCATCCGCCTGCATATCGCGCCGGGCCATACCGAGGTCAAGAGCATGCGCGGGATCCAGATCGTCATCGACGAACTGCCCGGCCTGTGTCGCAAGACCCGGCAATCGATCCCGGCAGCGATTCGTCGCGGCATGGAGAAGCAGCCCGAGATTGCCTACCGCTTGCTGGACGCCCACGACCTGTTTCGCGACGCTTGAATCACCCGGCGACTGTCTCACGCTCAAACAGCCCCTGCCCGACCATCCTGGCCTTGTGCAAATGCGCCTGGGCACTGTCGGTTTCCGAGTCCAGCAGCAGCTCCGAGGTCAGCACCTGCGCGCCGCAATAGTCAAAGATCCCGTAATCGATCTGCGTGCGCATGGCCTTGGCATAGCCGTGCCGGTCAAAGGCGCTTGCATCCGCAGCGCCCAAGGCCAGCAGATGCACCTGCAAGTGCCGCAGTTTCTTGGTCATGGGGATGTCCGGGCCGTACTCGATCGCCCAGCCGTTGACGAAGACGCGGTCGATCCAGCCCTTGAGCAACGCCGGCATGGACCACCAATAGATCGGGAACGCCAGCACCAACGCGTCGGCGCGGTCGATGCGTGCCTGTTCGGCCCGCACATCCGCCGGCGGCATTGCCCCGCTGCGGTGTACCCGGTGGTCAGCGGCGGTGTAGCGTGGGTCGAAACCTTCCGCTGCGAGGTCGGCGATTTCAAAGGTGTGGCCGCAAGCGCTCAAACCCGCGCCGACCTGCTCGGCCACGCTGCGGGTGAGGGATTGCGGGTCGTGATGGGCAACAACGATCAGTGCGTGCATGGCATGGCGTCCTTTTGGGCTTAATCTACCTTTAGTAAGTTACCATTCTTAAGTTACTTTTGGTAGATAGCAGGATGAGGTCTGTCTGATAAACCAGATCAACTGTGGGAGGGGGCTTGCCCCCGATGGCGGCCTCTGGGCCGACCAGGATGTTGGATTGGACCGGGTACATATCCGTTTCTGCGGTAACGGCTGCTTAGGGTTCCGCCCTGACGGCGTCTCACTTTTGAAAAGCGCAAAAGTAAGCAAAACGCTCTTGCCCCACCACTCGGCACCTCGCCTAGGCTCGGTGTGCCCGAACGCAGGCTTGAATCCGTGGGCCGCCGCAATGGGCCATCCATGGCCCAGTGCGGCTAACCCGGCGTCCTGCCGGGTTACCCACGAATTCAAGCCTGCGTTCGGCCAGCGTGGTTTAACGGGGCGCCTGAGATCAAAAGCAGATCAAGATCAAGAGCGACTCGCTTCGCATTGTGGTTACGGGTGGGCGCGGCTGCGTTGTGTAGATACCTATGCCCGGATGAGGGAGTGCCAGTGAATGCATCTGCAACTGACACACCGCTATCGGGGGCTAGCCCCCTCCCACAGTTTAATCTTCAGTGTTCGAACCTCTTGCCAAACGCTCGCTCACAAACATCCGTACCTTGCGCGTTAGTTGATCCAAATGCCGATCACGCTGCTTTTCCGCATCGACCATGGCGCGCTTACCGTGCTTTTGCAGCAGGTAGGTATGGATCTGCCGCACTTCCAGCGAGCTGTAGATGGCAGCCACGTCCAGCACCCCCATCAGCCCATCGGTCCCGTAGTCCCGCGTATTCATCAGCACTTGCGTGCCGCGCACGCCGCGCACCTTGAAGCCCATGGCTTCGAATGCGGGGACCTTCTCGACCGAACACGCCAGTTCCGCATGGGGATAGCGCGCCAACACGTCATCGAGCATGGCCCGGGCCACGCCCTGGCGCCTGAAACCGGCGTGCACGGCCATAAAGGCCACGCCACAGGCTTGAGGGTCGTCCTTCACCGGCAGGTACAGGCAGAAGCCGACGACGGTCTCGTCCTGCATCGCCACGACCAGCTCAACGCTGATGCCCTTCGAGCCGTCCAGCGCCTCGAGATACAGGTGCACCTCAAAACCGATGGCGTACTGGTAGATGTTATAGAGCAGGTTACTGGGCGCCAGGGCCACGCTGCTGATGTCGGTGAGGTTGTCGACCACCATCTGCAGGATCTGGCTGTTGACCGGTTCGGGACAGGGCGTGGTGTAGCGGGTAAGGCTGAACATGCAAATTCCTGGGGTTTCACGTCGAGGCAGCGGCAATTGTACCTGTTGCGCGCCGTGTCGCCGGAGTGCTCGACAGCCGCCACTCAACAATTGAGTGAAAAAAGTTCGGACCAACGGGTGCATGCATGCCCCTGGATCGCGCATCATGGGCACTTTCAAGCTCAAGGGTAACGTCCATGCGCGTTCTGTCATTGATGATGGGTCTTACGACGCTGGCCGCCAGTACGGTGTTCTGCGCCAGCGCGATGGCGAATGAAGAAAGTCAGTTGGTGCAACAGATCAACCAGTACCGCAGCCAGGTGCAGCGCTGCAACGACCAGGGTTCCCAGGAGTTGCCGCCGCTGGCCAGTGACACACGGCTGGTGCTGCCGGCCTCCAATGTCGGCGATTTGCAGCAGTCGCTGGCGCGGGCCGCGTACCCGATGGTCAACGTGCAGGCCATCAGCCTGTCCGGGCCCAGGGACGCCGAGGCCGCCATGAAGGCGGTGCGTGAGAGCTTCTGTCGCGTGGTGCTCGACCCGCAATTCGTCGATATCGGCGTGAGCAACAACGGCCAGGACTGGCGCATCGTACTGGCGCGTCCGCTGCTGACCAGTGGCCTGGGCGACTGGCAGACCGAAGGCCGCAAGCTGCTCGACCTGATCAACGCCGCCCGCGCCCAGCCGCGCGAGTGCGGCACCCAGGCGTTCACGGCGACCACGCCGCTGTCGTGGAACGACGACCTGGCCAACGCCGCCAACAGCCATACGCGCAACATGGCCAACGGCAACTTTTTCGATCATCTCGACCACGATGGCCGTACCCCCGGCGACCGCGCCGAGCTGGCCGGCTATGTCGGGAAAAATATCGGCGAAAACATCGCCGCCGGTCTCGATACGCCGCGCAAGGTAATCGACGGTTGGCTCGCCAGCCCCGGCCATTGCGCCAACCTGATGAACCCGCAATTTCGCGATTTGGGCGCGGCCTACGCGATGGACCCGAAAAGCGATGCGGGCATCTATTGGACGGGGCTGTTCGGCACACAATAAAGCCTGCGGCCGAGCCGCCAAATGAGCAATAAAATCAAAGTGCTATCCGGGAGAGTAACGTGCTGAACTGATTGCGGTCATACCGGTCTGTAGCTAGGCAGTCTGACCTCTTCAAGGCTTAACTACGCGTAGCGAAAAAGGTGTGAACCCAATGATGAATTGGCTGCAAGGCAGCAGCGAAATGGCAGAGCGGGTTCGTCGGCATGATTGGACCCATTCGCCCCTGGGGCCGCTTGAACACTGGCCGGACGTGTTGAAGACCACCGTTGCGCTGTGCTTCGCCTCCAGCTTCCCCCAGGCCATCGTCTGGGGGCCGCAGCTGATCACCCTCTACAACGACGCCTTCGTGCCGATCCTGGGTAACAAGCCCGATGCCCTGGGCCGTCCGTTCAGCGACGTGTGGCACGAAGTCTGGGATGACATCAGCCCTATCGCCGACACCGCGTTCGCCGGTCAGGCCACCTATATCGAAGACTTTCCGCTGTTGATCCAGCGTGGCGAGGCCCCTGAACAAGCGTATTTCACCTTTTGCTACAGCCCGATTCGGGATGCCCAGGGTCGGGTGGTCGGGTTGCTCGATACCGTCACGGAAACCACTGCCACGGTGTTTCTCGCCCGGCGCCTGGCGGTGCTGGAGGCTATCGGCAGCAGCGTCGCCACTGCAACCGACGCTGAAGCCATCATGAATTCGACCACCCGCTTGTTGGCCAAACACCTGCAAGTGTCGATTTGTGCCTACGCCGACATGGAAGACGATCAGGACGGTTTTACCATTCGCGGCGACTGGTCGGCGCAAGGCTCGCCGAGCATCGTCGGCCGTTACAGCCTGGCCGCGTTCGGTGAACGCGCGATGACCTGCCTGCGGGCCGGCGAGCCCTTGGTGATCCGCAATAACGTGCTCGAATTGCCGGCCCATGAAGCCGCGAATTTCCAGGCGCTCGGCGTGACGGCGACCCTCTGCATGCCCCTGATCAAGGACGGCCGCCTCACCGCATTGATGGCCGTGCACGACAGACAACCCCGCTACTGGTCGCCCTATGACCTGGCCCTCCTGGGCGAAGTCACCGAACGTTCCTGGGCACATATCGAACGCGTACGCGCCGATGCCGCGGTGCGTGCGGGGCTGGCGGCCTATACCGAACTCAATGCGACCCTCGAGCAGCGCGTGGAAGAACGCACCCGCGCCCTCGCCCAGGCCGAAGCCGCGCTGCGCCAGTCACAAAAGCTTGAGGCCATCGGCCAGCTTACCGGCGGCGTCGCCCATGACTTCAACAACCTGCTGACGATCATCCGCTCCTCCGTGGATTTCCTGCGCCAGCCGGGGCTGTCGGAAGAACGCCGGCAACGCTACATGTGGGCGGTGTCCGATACCGTCGAGCGCGCCAGCAAGCTCACCAGCCAACTGCTCGCCTTTGCCCGCCGCCAGCCGCTGAACCCGCAGGTGTTCGACGTCAGCCAACGGGTGCGCAACATCGGCGAGATGCTCGAAAGCGTTACCGGCGCACGCATTCAAGTGCAGGTGCAATTGCCCGATCAGCCCTGCTTTGCACGCATCGATCCGAGCCAGTTCGAAACCGCCTTGATCAACATTGCGCTCAATGCCCGCGACGCGATGAACGGCCAGGGCACCCTGACCATCAAGGTCATCGGGCAGCAGCCACTGCCGCGTATTCGCGGTGACGCCGGGTCGCGCCTGCCTCACCTGTGCATTTCCCTGGCCGACACCGGCAGCGGTATTTCCAGCGAGACTTTCGAACGCATTTTCGAACCGTTTTTTACCACCAAGGCCGTGGGCAAGGGCACCGGGCTGGGTTTGTCGCAAGTCTTCGGCTTTGCCAAGCAATCGGGCGGCAATATCGATGTGGCCAGTACCTTCGGGCTGGGTACGGTGTTCACCCTGTACCTGCCCCAGGTGGAGGGCGAAGTCGCACCACCGCAGGCCGAGCATCCAGCGCTGCTACCACCGCAGGACGTTACCCAATGGCATGTGCTGATCGTCGAAGACAACCTTGAGGTAGGACGTTTCGCCTGCCAGATCCTCAAGGACCTGGGTTACCAGACCACCTGGGCGACCAATGCCGAACAGGCGCTGACACTTGCCGGCAAAGACGCGGAGGCTTTCGACGCGATTTTTTCGGATGTGGTGATGCCGGGGATGACCGGTGTCGCCATGGCCAGGCTGCTGCGTCAGCGCCGTGCGGACCTGCCGGTGGTGCTCGTGTCGGGCTACAGCGAAGAACTGGCGGACAATGGGTACGAGGGCTTTGAGTTCCTCGCCAAACCCTACTCCGCCGAACAGGTCGCGCGGGCGTTAGCCAGGGCCATGGCCAAGGATCAGCCCGCCACGGCGACCTGATTACGCCCCAGCGCCTTGGCCCGGTACAGCGCCTTGTCGGCGCTGTCCATCAAGCCATTCAGGTCCAGCGGCTCGGCGTGGGTCGATGCAAGGCCCAGGCTGGCACTCAGCCCCTGCACCGGGTCGGCGCGCAGGTCGCCAATGGCCTGGACCAGTTGCTCTGCAATGCTGCGCGCGGTCTCCAGAGACGTATTGGGCAGCAATATTGCGAATTCTTCGCCCCCCAGACGACCGGACACATCGACCTGGCGAAACGAGGCGCTGATCACGCCGCCAATCTGGCGCAACACCTGATCGCCGGTCTGATGACCGTAGGTGTCATTGATGCTTTTGAAGTGATCCATGTCCAACATCAGCGCGCACAACGGCTGCTGCTCGCGATGGCATTGGGCGTACAGCGCCTGGGCACGCTCGAAGAAGGCACGACGGTTCATCAACCCGGTCAGTTCATCGGTCTGGGCGGCGTGGGTTGAAAGGGTGTGCGCACGTTCCATCTGGCGGGTCAGGCGAAAGGCTTTTTCCAGGGCATCGGAGAGCTTGCGCGTGGCGCCCACTACAAAGGAGGAAAACACCAACACCGCCAGCGCCACGCCCACCTGCATCGGCGACGGCTGGAACAAAAGCCACAGGGTACACGGCAGCAGCACCAGGCCCATGGACCCCAGCGACATGGAGCGATAAGCCGAATAGCACGACACTGCGCTGACCGACATGCCCACGGCAAACAGCATGACCAGCACTTGGGACAGGCGGTCATCGACGGGCATCACCGCCAGCGCCCCGCCGCCCCAGATCCCCGCCGACAGCATCAGTGTCAGCCAGTAACGACGCTCCCAGCGCGCGGGCGTGCGTTCGCTGTTGGGGCAGCGGAACCATTCAAGGAACAGCTGCAGGCGCACCAGTGAGGAACCCGCCAGCAGCACCAGCCAGACCACCATGACCTGGTGATCGAAACGCTCCCAGCACAGCCAGCAGAGCATGATGGCGGCCAGGCAGGCGCCAAAGATGGCCGAGAATGACTGGCGAAACAGCTGATGCAAACGGTCGGTTCGCACCTGTTCTTCGATGACGTGGTCCGGGTCTTGCCCATGCCCAAGGCTATGCATGCGATTCGCCTGTTTGGCTGCTCCGACAGAGGCGCCATTGTGGCACCCTGCCAGTAGCCCGGACAACAGGATCCTGCGTGCTAGAGCGTTTAACCCTTCTGAGCGGATGCTCTGCAATCCAAATGTGGGAGAGGGCTTGCCCCCGATGGCGGCCTCAGGGCCGACCAGGATGTTGGATTGGACCGAGTACATATCCGTTTTCTGCGGTAACGGCTGCAATGGGTTCCGCTTTTACAGCGGCTCACTTTTGAAAAGCGCAAAAGTAAGCAAAACGCTCTTGCCCCACCACTCGGCACCTCGCTAATGCTCGGTGTGCCCGAACGGAGGCTTGAATCCGTGGGCCGCCGCAATGGGCCATCCATGGCCCAGTGCGGCTAACCCGGCGTCCTGCCGGGTTGCCCACGGATTCAAACCTCCGTTCGGCCAGCGTGGTTTAACGGGGCGCCTGAGATCAAGATCAAAAGCGCGGCGGCCTTAGAGCCGACCGGTATTTTGTGTCGACTCCGGTCCACATGTGGGAGGGGGCTTGCCCCCGATGGCGTCCTCCGGGCCGCCGCAATGGGTCATCCCTTGCCCAGTGCGGCTAACTCGGCGTCATGCCGGGTTGCCAACGGATTCAAGCCTGCGTTCGGCCAGCGTGGTTTAACGGGGCGCCTAAGATCAACAGCGCCTCGCTTCGCATCGTGGTTACGTTTGGCGCCGCAGCCTTGTTTGGATACCTATGACTCTTGTGGCCGCAGAATCAGCACGCCCAGGGGCGGCAGGTTCAACGACAGCGACACCGGCTGACCATGGCGAGGTTCATCCACGGTCTGCACCGCACCGCCATTACCGTAGTTGGACCCGGCGTACATATCGGCGTCACTGTTGATCACTTCGCTCCAGCGCCCGGCAAACGGCACGCCGACGGCGTAGGCCTCACGCGGCACCGGCGTGAAGTTGGCGACCACCAGCACCGGCTTGCCGTCTTTACTCCAGCGCAGCCAGGCGTAGACGCTGTTGATGGCGTCGTCACCGATCAGCCACTGGAAGCCCTGGGGCGCGTCGTCCTGCTCGTGCAGCGCCGGTTCCTCGCGATACAGGCGGTTCAGGTCGCCCACCAGTTTTTGCACGCCACGGTGTTCCGGGTATTGCAGCAGGTACCAGTCCAGTTGCTGGTCGTGATTCCACTCGCGCCACTGGCCGAATTCGCAGCCCATGAACAAGAGCTTCTTGCCCGGATGCATCCACATGAAACTCAAGTAGGCGCGCAGGTTGGCGAATTTCTGCCAGCGGTCGCCGGGCATCTTGTCGATCAGCGAGTGCTTGCCGTGCACCACCTCATCATGGGAAATCGGCAGGATAAAGCGCTCGGACCAGGCATACACCAGGCCGAAACTCAGTTCGTTGTGATGATGGGCGCGGTAGACCGGGTCTTGCTGGATGTAATGCAGCGAGTCGTGCATCCAGCCCATGTTCCATTTGTAGTTGAAGCCCAGGCCCCCTTGCTGGGTGCTTTGACTCACGCCTGGCCATGCAGTGGATTCCTCGGCAATCACCAGCGCACCCGGCGCTTCCAGCGCGACCACGTCGTTCAGATGGCGCAGGAAATCGATGGCTTCCAGGTTCTCCCGGCCGCCGTGGCGGTTGGGCACCCACTCACCGGCCTTGCGCGAATAGTCGCGATACAGCATCGAGGCCACCGCATCCACGCGCAGGCCGTCGATATGGAAATGCTTGAGCCAGTGCAACGCCGACGCCAGCATGAAACCGTGCACCTCGGTGCGGCCCAGGTTATAGATCAGCGTGTCCCAATCCTGGTGGAAACCCTCCAGCGGGTTGGCGTATTCGTACAGCGCAGTGCCGTCGAATTGCGCCAGGCCGTGGGTGTCGGTAGGAAAATGCGCCGGCACCCAGTCGAGGATCACGCCAATATCAGCCCGGTGGCAGGCGTCGACGAAGTAGGCGAAATCTTCCGGCGAGCCGAAGCGTGCGCTCGGCGCGAACTGGGACAAGGCCTGATAACCCCAGGAACCGCCGAACGGATGCTCCATGATCGGCATCAGTTCGATGTGCGTGAAGCCCAATTGCTCCACATAGGGGATCAGCCGCTCGGCCAGTTCGCGCCAGCCGTATTGGCGTGACACTTCGCCCGCTTCGTCCAGCTCGCACTGCCAGGACCCGACGTGCAACTCATAGATCGACAGCGGCGCGGTGGGTTTCTGTTTGTCGCCACGCGCCTGCATCCACTCATGGTCCTGCCACTGCACTTGCAACGGCGCAGCGACTTTCGAGGCGGTATCCGGCGGCAGTTGGGTGGCCAGGGCCATGGGGTCGGCCTTGAGCGGCAGGATGCCGTGGGCGCCAAGAATTTCATATTTGTAGGCCGCGCCCGGTTGCAGGCGCGGGACGAAGATTTCCCACACGCCCGAAGGATGGCGCAGGCGCATCGGGTGACGGCGACCGTCCCAGACGTTGAAATCGCCGACCACCGAAACGCGTCGGGCATTCGGTGCCCACACGGCAAACCGTACGCCCTGCACGCCGTCCACCGTGGTGACCTGGGCGCCCAGGCAATTGCCCAGGTCACGGTGGTTGCCTTCGGCAAACAGGTACAGGTCCATTTCACCGAGCAGCAGTTGGCTGAAGCTGTACGGGTCTTCGGTGATCTGCTCGCCGCCGGCCCACTGGATCTTCAGCAGGTAATCCTGGCGCGTGCCGAAGTGCCCGACGAACAGCCCCGGCACCTGGGTCGCGTCGAGGCTGCCGATCGGCTCACCGCCGTCACGCGCCAGGACCTGGACACTCAGGGCTTCAGGCAGGAACGCACGGATAAACTGCCCGCCCTGCTCATCATCGTGCGGCCCAAGGATCGAGAATGGATCAGGGTGCTCGGCGCGCACCAGCGCTTCGACGTCCCTGGATGCCGGCATTGCAGTCAACTTGGGCTGCAGCGGTTCTTTATGCGTAAAACTCATGACGTCTCCCCACCGCGTGCAGTTTTCGATTCAGGTGTAAGCCCGCTGAGCAAACCGTGCAACCCTTGCAAGGGCACCGGCAACCAGCTCGGGCGATTTTCCGCTTCGTAGGCCACTTCGTACGCGGCCTTCTCCAGGCTGAACAAGGTCAGCGCGGCGTCCTGGCCATTGGCATCCTGCCAGTCATGCGCCAGTGTAGCCGTCGCTGCCTGATAAGCCTGGGTAAATGCCTGACGGGCTTCACTCAGGTAACGCTCGGTCACACGCCGACGCGCGGCGTCCGCCTCCGGCGAATGATCAACCCCCTGCACATTCAGGGCCATCGCCGCTGCGTAATCAAAGGAGCGCAACACCCCGCTGACATCCTTGTACGGGCTGTGTTTGCCTCGCCGTTCATGCAGCGGTCGCGCCGGCTCGCCTTCAAAGTCGATCAAATAGGCGTCGCCCTTGACGACCAATACCTGGCCCAGGTGCAAGTCACCGTGGACGCGAATCCGCAATCCGCCCAGCGTGGCCTTCGCCAATGCCTGGACGTGGCTGCCGATGGCTTTTTTCTGCGCCAGTAATTCACTGACCAGCGCCTGATCGGCGGGGTTCAACTGGCTTTGATTTAGTTTGAGCAAGTGCAAGGCACGTTCGATCTGCGCGCCTACGTCCTTGGACCAGGCCTGGGTGTCCCTGGCCGAGGTGACTTCGGGCTTGAAGTCCTTGTTCTGGGTGGGCGCGCCCAACACCACGTGCATTTCACCCAGGCGCTGACCGAGCAGGCCGGCGAAGTCCGCCAGCTCGCCGAGGGCGTTGTAGTGCTGCTCCTGTTCGGACATCGCTTCGGCCAACTCGTCGCGAATGGCCCGCTCGAGGTTGTTCTGGGTCCAGCTCCAGGCATCGCCCTGGTTGCTCAGATAGCCCTGGGCAATCATCAGCAGGCTGTCCTCGCCCTGTGCGTCGCGCCGGCTCATCGAGCCCATCAGCGGCGAAATGTTCGGGTAGGCGGCTTCGGTCAGGTAGGCGCTCATCTCCAGTTCCGGGTGGACCCCGGCACTGACTTTGCGGATCAACTTGAGCACCAGGCTCTCGCCGACCACCACCGAACTGTTGGACTGCTCGGCAGACAGGTAGCGCACCGCTGATTCGTCCGTCAGTTGCAAGGCGGCCAGGTGCGGGGTCGCCTCGAAGCGCAGGTCACCCTCGCTGCAATTGAGCACGGTAGCGGCCTGCATGCCTTGAATCAGACTGCGAATAAAATGTTCGAGGCTGAACGCGTCGGTGACCAGCCCCACCTGGCGGCTGCGGCGTACCCGCGCCAATGCCAGTTGCTGCGGCAAGGCGCTGGTGAGCTGGTCTTCGCCGAGGAAACCGAACGGCAATTGATAGCGGCTGGTCTGCCCCGCGCTGGTGACGTCGATTTCGCTGAGCAGCACCGGATGCTGCGCATCGCCGAAGCGCACGCCATAGGCAATATGCACGCTGTCGATGGTGGCGTCCTTGCCGGCGAACCAGCGGCGCTTGGGCAGCCAGGCCGGCAACGAGGTCTGTTCCAGGGTGGTGCGACCGGGTTCTTCGAGCAACTCTTCCATACGTTTTTTCAACACCAATGTCGTGAAGTCGGGAATGCTCTGGGCCGGTTCCACATGCCAGCTGGGCATCTGGTTTTCCGCCGCCAGCACGAACCAATAAAAGCCATAGGGCGCCAGGGTCAGCAGGAAATTCAGCTGGCCGATGGGCGGGAAGGCGTTACCGCCCAGCATCTCCACCGGCACCATCCCGGCGAACGCGGACAGGTCCAGTTCCGCGGCCTGGGCGCTGCGCGAGACGTTGGCCACGCACAGGATGATTTCGCTGCGGCCGTCCTCCCCAGTGTATTCACGGGTATACGCCAGGATGCGGCGGTTGCTCGGCGAGAGCATTTTCAGGCTGCCGCGACCGAACGCCTTGGACTGCTTGCGCACCGCCAGCATGCGCCGCGTCCAGTTCAGCAATGAATGCGGGTCCTGGGCCTGGGTTTCGACGTTGACCGACTGGTAGCCGTACTGCGCGTCCATGATCGGCGGCAATACCAGGCTGGCCGGGTCGGCGCGGGAAAAGCCGCCATTGCGGTCGATGGACCATTGCATTGGCGTACGTACGCCATCGCGGTCGCCCAGGTAAATGTTGTCGCCCATGCCGATTTCGTCGCCGTAGTAGAGGGTCGGCGTGCCGGGCATCGACAGCAACAGGCTGTTGAGCAGTTCCACGCGGCGCCGGTCACGCTCCACCAGGGGTGCCAGGCGTCGGCGAATGCCCAGGTTGATACGCGCGCGGCGATCTGCGGCGTAGTAGTTCCACAGGTAGTCGCGCTCTTTGTCGGTGACCATTTCCAGGGTCAATTCATCATGATTGCGCAGGAAGATCGCCCACTGGCAATTGGCCGGAATCTCCGGGGTCTGGCGCAGGATGTCGGTGATGGGGAAACGATCTTCCTGGGCCAGCGCCATATACATGCGCGGCATCAACGGGAAGTGGAAGGCCATATGGCATTCATCGCCGTCGTCGCCCTTGCGGTCACCGAAGTAGAGTTGCGTGTCCTCGGGCCATTGGTTGGCCTCGGCCAGCAGCATGCGATCAGGGTAATTGGCGTCTATTTCGGCGCGGATCTGCTTGAGCACCCCGTGGGTCTCGGGCAGGTTCTCGTTGTTGGTGCCGTCACGCTCGATCAGGTAGGGAATCGCGTCGAGGCGCAGGCCGTCGATGCCCAGGTCGAGCCAGTAGCGCATCACCGACAGCACCGCTTTCATGACCTGCGGGTTGTCGAAGTTGAGGTCCGGCTGGTGCGAATAGAAACGGTGCCAGAAGTACTGGCCGGCCACCGGGTCCCAGGTCCAGTTGGACTTCTCGGTGTCGAGGAAAATGATCCGCGTGCCGTCGTATTTCTGCTCGTCATCGGACCAGACGTAGAAGTCCCGCGCCGCCGAGCCCGGCTTGGCCTTGCGCGCCCGCTGGAACCAGGGGTGCTGGTCGGAGGTGTGGTTGATCACCAGTTCGGTAATCACCCGCAGCCCGCGTTTATGGGCCTCGGCGATAAAGCGTTTGGCGTCGGCCATGGTCCCGTAGTCGCTGTGCACGCCACGGTATTCGGCGATGTCGTAGCCGTCATCGCGGCGCGGCGAGGGGTAGAACGGCAGCAGCCAAATGGTGTTGACGCCAAGGTCGGCAATGTAGTCGAGCTTGGCGATCAACCCGGGAAAGTCACCAATGCCATCGTTATTGGAGTCGAAATAGGATTTGACGTGCACCTGATAGATCACCGCGTCCTTGTACCAGAGCGGGTCTTTGATGAAGGTGGCTGCGTTGGGTTTCTTCGCCATTTGAAACTCCTGAAATGCTGCAGACGCAAATGCCATCAATGTGGGAGGGGGCTTGCCCCCGATGACGGTGGCTCAGTTGGTGATTCGGTGACTGATACACCGCAATCGGGGGCAAGCCCCCTCCCACACTCTGTTCTCCACTCGTCTATTGAGCAGTGATGCGCCAGATTCCGAACGGCATTTGCGGGTCCAGTCGGGTCCATTGAGTCTTGCCATACCAGGTCCAGCGATGGCCGTTCATCAAGTCTTCACCCTGGGTCTGGGCATCGTCCGGCAGGCCCATCTCCCACAGCGGCAGCTCGAAGTGCGCTTCCTGAGCGTTGTGCGGATCGAGGTTGACGGCCACCAGCAAGAAATTGCTGCCGTCCTCGCTGCGCTTACCGAAGTACAGGATGTTGTCGTTCCAGGCGTTGTAGAGCTTGAGCCCCAGGTGCGTCTGCAACGCCGGGTTCTGGCGGCGGATGCGGTTGAGCTGGGCGATCTCGGCAATGATGTTGCCGGGTGCGGTGAAGTCGCGCGGGCGGATCTCGTATTTCTCCGAGTCCAGGTATTCCTCCTTGCCCGGCACCGGTGCGGACTCGCACAGTTCAAACCCGGAGTACATGCCCCACAAGCCCGAGCCCATGGTGGCCAGCGCGGCGCGGATCAGAAAGCCCGCCCGGCCGCACTCATGCAGAAAGCCTGGGTTGATGTCCGGCGTATTGACGAAGAAGTTCGGGCGGTAGCACTCGCGCCATGGCGACTGGTTCAACTGGGTGAAATACTCACTCAGTTCGGCCTTGGTATTGCGCCAGGTGAAATAGGTGTAACTCTGGGAATAACCGACCTTGCCCAGGCGCGCCATCATGGCCGGGGTGGTAAAGGCTTCGGCGAGGAAGATCACTTCCGGGTATTTGCTGCGCACGTCGCTGATCAACCATTGCCAGAACGGCAGCGGCTTGGTGTGCGGGTTGTCCACGCGAAAGGTCTTCACGCCCTCTTCCACCCAGCCCACCACGATGTCACGCAGTTCGGTCCACAGGCCGGGGATGGCGTCCGCCGCATAGAAGTCGACGTTGACGATGTCCTGGTACTTTTTCGGTGGATTTTCCGCGTATTTGATCGTGCCGTCCGGGCGCCAGTTGAACCAGCCCGGATGCTCTTTGAGCCACGGGTGGTCTTGGGAGCACTGGATGGCGAAATCCAGGGCGATTTCCAGGCCGTGGTCGGCGGCGGCCTTGACCAGGCGGCGGAAATCCTCGCGGCTACCCAGTTGCGGGTGAATCGCTTCGTGTCCGCCCTCCTCGCTGCCAATGGCGTAAGGGCTGCCGGGATCGTCGGGACCGGCGGTCAGGGAGTTGTTCTTGCCCTTGCGATGGCTGCGGCCGATGGGATGGATAGGCGGGAAATACAGCACGTCAAACCCCATGTCGTGGATCATCGACAGGCGTGAATGCACATCGTTGAAGGTGCCATGACGGGCCGGATCATCGGTAATCGAGCGGGGAAACAGCTCGTACCAGCTGGCGAACTGGGCACGCTCGCGCTCCACGTCGATCGGGTACACCGTGCTGATGCTCAAATAGGCACGGTGGTCGGCCTGGGTCATCAGGTGTGCACTGTCTTCGTGCAGGAACTGCGCGACCTGCTCGGTTTCCAGCAGGCCGGAGAGTTCGTGGTGCAGCAGCATCAAGCGATCGCGCAGTTCGTTGTCACTGCGCTCGGCGGCCTGCAATACCAGGCTGCGGCCTTCCTGCAGCTCCAGGCTGACCGGCACTCCGGCTTCATGCTTTTTACGCAGTTCATAGCAGAAGCTGGCGAAGGTATCGATCCAGGCTTCAATGCAGAATTCATGGGGCCCCTGGGTGGTGACGGTAAACGCACCTTCCCAGCCGTTGTTGCCCACATCATTCATGACCACGCTGTGCCAGTTTTCCTGCCCCAGCGGGCGCCAGCGCACCAACACCGCCAGCTTGTCATGACCATCGGCGAACACTTTACTGGTGACATTGACCTGCTGGCCCACCACCGCCTTGACGGCAAATTCGCCGCCGTCAATCACCGGCATGGTGCTTTCAATGGCGATTCTGGGTAACAGCAGTGCCTGGGACAACGGCAATAAGGAATGTTCTGGAACCAGTGTTTCAGCAGTCATCGAGCATATTCCCCTTACGCCCAGTGGACGCTCTGTGCTTGATCCGAATTCGTAACATGGCGGCGCACTCCCTGAGCAGGCCCGTATTAGGTCCGAGCCCGGGGTGCGGGCAAAAGTTCAGGCGGATATGTCGCCACCGGGCGGGGAATCAATTCCCTCCCGTGGCTGTCCACCGATAGAGCAAAGCACAAAGGAGGCCACACCCATGACTATCCCGATCCCGGCAGAGACGCCCGACCCGAATATCGACAACCCGACCCTGCCACCCACCGAGCCTGCACCGATTCCGGAACAGGAACCGCCGGAGAACGAGCCGCCACCGGTGCAGGAGCCGCCAACCACCATGCCGCCGGTTATCGTCAGTCCTTCTCGAAACGCTTGACGATTTTCGGCATCACGCTGAACACCACCAAGGCCAGCAACGTACTCAGGACCGCTGTCGATTCCCGACCCAAACCGGCCGAGACCCCAATCGCAGCGGTCATCCACAGCCCGGCGGCGGTGGTCAGGCCTTTGACGTGGCCGGCGTCCTCATCCTTGCCCTTGATAATAGTGCCGGCCCCGAGGAAGCCGATCCCGGCAATCACGCCCTGCACCACCCGGCTCATGGCATCGGCCTGATTGCCGGACATCTGCGGCACCATCACAAACAGTGCAGCCCCCAGCGCCACCAGCATGTGGGTGCGCACGCCGGCGGCCTTGCCCTTGCTCTCGCGTTCAAACCCCAGGATTCCGCCGAGGATCGCGGCCATCAGCAGGCGCACGGTAATCTGGGTGACCTGCCGGGCGTCGCCGATATCGGCAAACTCAGCCTGCAGGGTTAGCCATGCTTCATGTAGCCAAGCGTCCATCAATGCCATCCTTTTTGTGATTATTGATAGAAGATGGACAGCGGCGACCGTCAGTCAGTTGCGTGGAACCCTCAATGCTCATTGGCTCCTAAATGATCAGAGCCCATGAAAAGGAGACCGGTATGCCTATCCGTATCGACAACCATCTGTGTTATTTCACGCTGAATGACAATGGCCAGGAACAAAGCGTGCCTGCGACCCGCGTCAATATCGTGACCGATAGCGAAAAATCCATGTCGTACGTGGAACTGGCGGCTGAACGCATCTACATCACCGAAGCCGAGGCCGATGCACTCACCGTCGCGGGTGCCCATGACGGACGCCAGCATGTGAAGGCCGACGAACCGGGTTCGGTCATTTAATCGATGCCTCTGTAGGAGCGAGCTTGCTCGCGAAAAACCTCAACGATTACGCGTGCTTCCTGCAAGACCGCGGTGCCTGTGGGTTTTTCGCGAGCAAGCTCGCTCCTACAGGGTCTCGCATCAAGGCGCGGCTTGCCATCTGATCCGCTTTTTAACCGCCAACCTGAGTCTGTTACGCAAACAGCGCGCCGCCCATAGTTCATCCGCCTGATGGAGGCTGATGAGCGAACGAATCCCCACCGTGGAAACTTTTGTGCCCATTCACCCAAAGAAGGTGAAGGCCGCATCCCGCGACAACCTGATCCATACCCGCAGCTTCACCGGCCTCTACCGCACCTTGCGCATGAGCGGTGGCGCGTTGTTGTTCCTGGCCTTTTTCGGCACCGTGTGGCTGAACTGGGGCGCACGCCAGGCGGTGCTATGGGATCTGGCCGAGAGCAAATTCCATATTTTCGGCGCAACGTTCTGGCCCCAGGACTTCATTTTGCTGTCGGCACTGTTGATCATCTGCGCCTTTGGCCTGTTTGCGATCACCGTGTTTGCCGGCCGTGTGTGGTGTGGCTACACCTGCCCGCAAAGCGTGTTCACCTGGCTGTTCATGTGGTGCGAAAAGATCACCGAAGGCGAGCGCAACCAACGCATCAAGCTGCACGCGGCGCCCTGGAGCCTGGACAAGCTGGCACGGCGTTCGGCCAAACACACGCTGTGGCTGGGCATCAGCGTGCTGACCGGGCTGACCTTTGTCGGCTATTTCACGCCCATCCGTCCGTTGGCTGCGCAACTGCTGACCTGGCAACTGGGCGGCGTCAGTCTGTTCTGGATGCTGTTCTTTACCGCGGCCACCTACCTCAACGCCGGGTGGCTGCGCGAAGCGGTGTGCATGCACATGTGCCCGTACGCGCGCTTCCAGAGCGTGATGTTCGATAAGGACACCCTGGCCATTGCCTATGACGCCGCCCGTGGCGAACGCCGTGGACCGCGTAAACGCGAAGTCAAATCGGCGGATGTCGGCCTCGGCGATTGCATCGATTGCCAGCTGTGCGTGCAGGTGTGCCCCACCGGCATCGATATCCGCGATGGCCTGCAAATGGCATGCATCGGTTGCGCGGCGTGCATCGACGCCTGCGATTCGATCATGGACAAAATGGGCTATGCCCGTGGCCTGGTGAGCTATACCAGCGAACATCAATTGCAAGGTGGCAAGACCCGGCTGCTAAGGCCGCGCCTGATCGGCTACAGTGCCGTGCTGCTGGTCATGCTCGCCGCGTTGGCGTTGGCTTTGGTCGAACGGCCGATGGTGTCGCTGGACGTGACCAAGGACCGCGGCCTGTTCCGCGAGAACAGCCAGGGCTTGATCGAAAACATCTACAGCCTCAAGGTCATCAACAAGACTCAGCAGCACCAGGACTATCGCCTGGAGCTGGTGGACGCCGAGGGCTTCCAGTTGCAGGGCAAGACCCGGATCGGCTTGGCGCCGGGGGAAATCGTGGATGTACCGGTCTCGGTGACGCTGCTGGCGGACACACCGGCGAGCAGTTCACAGACGCTGCGCTTCAAGGTGACGGATGTGGATGAACCGTGGATTTACAGCGCTGCCGACAGCCGCTTTGTCGCGCCACTGAACCGCTGATAATCCCCTGAATGCATAGAGTTCCAATGTAGAGAGATCCAATGTGGGAGGGGGCTTGCCCCCTCCCACATTTGCCCAGCGCACACACTGTTCAAGGCACCCATGAAACGCTACGAAAAATTCGCCGATGACATCGCAGAACTGATCCGCTCCGGCGTCCTCGGCCCCGGCCAGCGCGTGCCGTCGGTGCGCTACGCCAGCCAGACCTACGGCGTCAGCCCGTCCACGGTCTTCCAGGCCTACTACCTGCTGGAGCGGCGCGGCCTGATCCGCGCGCGGCCGCGCTCCGGCTACTTCGTCAATACCCACGCGCCCAGCCCGTTTTCCGAGCCGGTGGTGAGCGAGCAAGTGCACGAGTCCACCGAAGTCGATGTGAGTGAGCTGGTGTTTTCGGTACTCGACTCGATCAAGGACCCGAACACCGTGCCCTTCGGCTCGGCCTTCCCCAGCCCCATGCTGTTCCCGCTGCCGCGCCTGGCCCGCTCCCTGGCCAGTGCCAGCCGCGCGATGGACCCACGCCTGGTGGTCACCGACATGTCCCCCGGCAACCCGCAACTGCGCCGTCAGATTGCGCTGCGCTACATGGTCGGCGGCCTGATGCTGCCCATGGAAGAACTGCTGATCACCAATGGCGCCCTCGAAGCGCTGAACCTGTGCCTGCAAGCGGTGACCGAGCCCGGCGACCTGGTGGCGATCGAAGCCCCGGCGTTTTATGCCTGCCTGCAAGTGCTCGAGCGCTTGAAACTCAAGGCCGTGGAAATCCCCGTGCACCCGCGCGACGGCATCGACCTCAACGCCCTGGCGCAAAGCCTTTCGCGTTACCCGATCAAGGCCTGCTGGACCATGACCAGCTTCCAGAACCCGATGGGCGCGACGGTGCCGGAAGAAAAAAAACAGGCGCTGGTGGAGTTGCTGCGCAGTCATCAGGTGCCGCTGATCGAAGACGATGTGTATGCCGAGCTGTATTACGGGCAGCACGCGCCGAAACCGGCCAAGGCCTTCGACACCGAGGGCCTGGTGATGCACTGCGGCTCCTTTGCCAAGAGCCTGGCGCCAGGGTACCGCGTAGGCTGGGTGGCGGCGGGTCGCTTCGCGCAGAAGGTCGAGCGCCTGAAACTGATGACATCGCTGTGCCCGTCGATGCCGGCCCAGGCCGCGATTGCCGACTACCTGCAACACGGCGGCTACGACCGGCACCTGCGCAAACTGCGCTACGCCCTGGAAGAACAGCAAAGCGCGATGCTCGCCGCCATCGCCCGTTACTTCCCGGCGCAGACCCGCGTCAGCCAACCGGCCGGAGGGTATTTCCTGTGGCTGGAACTGCCGGAGCAAACCGATTCATTGAAGCTGTTCCAGATGGCCCTGGCGCAAGGCATCAGCATCGCACCGGGCCCGATCTTTTCGGCGACCCGGCGCTTTCGCAACTGCATCCGCTTGAACTACGGCAGCCCGTGGACCGACGTGTCGGAGAAGGCGATGGAGACGTTGGGGCGGATTGTGCGCTCGTTTTGAGGGTCAGCAGGTCGCCGCCGCGAGCATCGCCGTCATGCGTCTGGCGCCGGCGCTTCCCGGGTGCGCTGGATATCGGCCATGAACCCGTCGGCCGGCAGTGGATGGCCCAGCAGATAGCCTTGCAGCGAGTTACAGCCCAGGCGGGTCAGGAAGCGCTGCTGCGCCTCGGTCTCCACGCCTTCGGCGACGATCCGCAAACCCAGGGCCTGGCCCAGCGCAACGATGGCTGAGACGATGGCGGCGTCGTCGCTGTCGTGCTCCAGGTCGCGCACGAAACCCCGGTCGATCTTCAGTTCATTGGCCGGCAGGCGCTTGAGGTACATCAGGCTGGAATAGCCGGTGCCGAAGTCATCGATGGACAGGTCGACGCCCATGTCCGAGAGCTGCTGCAATACGGTCATGCTCGCGTCGGCATCGCTCATGGCGGTGGTTTCGGTGATCTCCAGGGTCAGGCGGTTGGCCGGCAGTTGGTGCCGCTCCAGAGCCGCGGCCACGCTGGCGACCAGCCCGGGGTGGCAGAACTGCAGCGCCGACAGGTTCACCGCAATGCGCCAACTTTCATAACCCTGGGCGTACCACAGGCTCATCTGGCGACAGGCTTCATTGAGTACCCACTCGCCGATGGGAATGATCAGCCCGGTTTTTTCCGCCAGCTCAATGAACGTGGCCGGCAGCAACACGCCGTGCTGTGGATGCTGCCAGCGCAGTAGCGCCTCTGCCCCCACCGCAACCCCGCTGAGCGCGTCGAACTTGGGCTGGTAGTGCAAACGAAATTGCGCGTCGTCGAGGGCGTTGCGCAGGTCCTGCAATAACTGCAGCTGTTTGCGCGCGTTGGTGTTCATTGACACATCGAAGAACCGGTAGCCGTTCTTGCCCATGCCCTTGGCGTGGTACATCGCCGCATCGGCATTCATCAACAGCTCCTGGGGGTTGGTCCCGTTGCCCGGGAACAGGGCGATGCCGATGCTGGCGGAGATTTTCAGCTCGTGTTCGGCGACCGTGAAGGCGCGATTGACCAGGCTGACCTGGCGTTCGGCCAGGCCCATGGCATCGTCCGGCTGGGTCAGGTGCACCATTAATACAAACTCGTCACCGCCGATGCGCGCCAACGTGTCCTGGCTGCGCAGGTCCTCGCGCAGGCGCAGGCCGACTTCGCGCAGCAACTGGTCGCCCATGTGGTGACCAAAGGCGTCGTTGACCGGCTTGAAGCCGTCCAGGTCGATAAACATCAGCGCAAAGCAACCGCCCTGCTCCTTCACCGCCTGGATACCTTGTTGAATCCGGTCTGACAGCAGCGTGCGATTGGGCAGGCCGGTGAGCATGTCGTGCAGGGCCAGGTGGGTCAGCTCCTGGTTGGCCAGGGTCAGGGAGTCAGCCAGCACGGCGGTGCGCGCTTGCAGCCGCGCGTCGAGCAGCGAGGTCAACAGGGCGATGACCAGCACCGCCAATGAGGTCACCAGGACCAGGTTATCCAGGCCCTTGCCGCTCAAGCCGGTCTGTGCGGCGGCGCAGAAGCTGTCGTCGGCAAAACGCGCGGCGGCCATGCCGGTGTAATGCATGCCGACGATGGCCACGCCCATCACCACCGCCGCGCCGCCGCGCGCCAGGCGCACATAGGGCGTATTGCGGCGCAGGTTGAAGGCGATCCACAGCGCCGCGCCGGAAGCCACCACCGCGATCAACAACGAGGCGCCGAACAACGCCGGGTCGTAATCGATGCCCGGCGTCATGCGCATCGCGGCCATGCCGGTGTAGTGCATGCTGGCGATGCCTGCGCCCATGACCAACGCGCCGAATGCCAGTTGCCAGGCCGGCAGGCGTGGCTGGCTGACCAGCCATAAGGCAAAACCGCTGGATAACACGGCAATCAGCAACGACAGCGCGGTAATGTCCAGGTCGAAGCCCATTTCGAACGGCAGGCGCAGGGCCAGCATGCCGATAAAGTGCATCGACCACACCCCGACGCCCATCGCGACGGCACCGCCGGTGATCCATAGATAAACCGTACGTCCCTTGGCGGTCGCGATCCGCCCCGCCAGGTCCAGCGCGGTATAGGACGCCAGGATGGCGACGCACAGGGAAATCACGACAAGGGAGGTGGTGTAGCTACCGGTCAGCATGGGGTATCTCGCGGTTTGACAGCCCGGGCCGGGTGGCAAAGCGGCGGATTGTAGCGAGAATATTTCAGGGCTGGCGATTAATTGCTTACGGACGGCGGGCTGATTTTTCTGACGTCAAATTGGTGGCTTTGCCAGGTGCTGTGCGACGCTCGATTCACCCGTCAGCGCGCACATTTTCACGGCGTTGCTGAGGCTTGCCGCGCCGGCCGTGAGAAAAAATCTGCCGATGGGTGAATTATTTCGTGTCCGCTTGTATCTGAAGTGACAGAGCGGTGCCATCGCAGCGATGGCACCTCCCCGTTCAGCTTCTAGAGTGGCCCGCATGAAATTACGTAAGAAACGCGTCAGTCCGATCGGATTGAACGACATCACCATCGTCGACGACAACAAGATGCGCAAGGCGATCACCGCCGCCGCATTGGGCAACGCCATGGAATGGTTCGACTTTGGCGTCTATGGTTTTGTCGCCTATGTGCTGGGCAAGGTGTTCTTCCCGGACGCGTCCCCCAGCGTACAAATGATCGCTGCACTGGCCACTTTCTCCGTGCCCTTCCTGATCCGTCCACTGGGCGGTCTGTTCTTTGGCGCCCTGGGTGACAAATACGGGCGGCAGAAGGTCCTTGCCGCCACCATCGTGATCATGTCCCTGAGCACCTTCGCCATCGGACTGATTCCCGGTTATGCGTCCATTGGTATCTGGGCGCCGATCCTGTTGCTGCTGTGCAAAATGGCCCAGGGCTTCTCGGTGGGCGGCGAATACACCGGCGCGTCGATTTTCGTTGCCGAATACGCCCCGGACCGCAAACGCGGCTTCCTGGGCAGTTGGTTGGACTTCGGCTCGATTGCCGGCTTCGTGCTGGGCGCGGGCGTGGTGGTATTGATTTCCACAGTGCTCGGTGAAGCCGAATTCGAGGCCTGGGGCTGGCGCCTGCCGTTCTTCCTGGCCCTGCCGCTGGGCATCATCGGCCTGTACCTGCGTCACGCCCTGGAAGAGACCCCGGCGTTCCAGCAACATGTCGACAAGCTCGAACAGGGTGACCGCGAGGGCCTCAGCCATGGCCCCAAGGTGTCGTTCAAAGAGATCGCCACCAAGCACTGGCGCAGCCTGCTGACCTGCATCGGTATCGTTGCGGCTACCAACGTGACCTACTACATGCTGCTCACGTACATGCCCAGCTACCTGTCGCACAACCTGCATTACGCCGAAAACAGCGGCGTGTTGATCATCATTGCGATCATGGTCGGCATGCTGTTCGTACAACCGTTCATCGGTTTTGTCAGCGACAAGATCGGCCGCAAACCCTTCATCATCGCCGGCAGCATCGGCCTGCTGTGCCTGTCGATTCCGGCGTTCATGCTGATTACCAGCGGCAAGACCGGGCTGATCTTCAGCGGCCTGCTGATCCTGGCGATCGTGCTGAACTTCTTTATCGGCGTAATGGCCTCCACGCTGCCAGCTATGTTTCCTACACATCTGCGCTACAGTGCATTGGCCAGTGCGTTCAACGTCTCGGTACTGATTGCCGGCGTCACGCCCACCGCGGTGGCGTGGCTGGTGGAAAGCACCAACGACCTGTACATGCCGGCTTATTACTTGATGGTATTCGCCGTGGTAGGCCTGGTTACCGGCCTGACCATGAAGGAAACCGCCAATAAACCCCTGCGCGGCGCGGCTCCGGCGGCGTCGGATATGGAAGAGGCCAAGGAATTGCTGCAAGAGCATCATGACAATATCGAGCAGAAGATCGAGGACATCGATGCCGAAATTGCAGCCCTTCAGGCCAAGCGGGAAAACCTGGTGCAGCAGCACCCACGGATTAATTAAGACCTGACTGTGCGTGGTCGCGGCCTGCGGCCACGCACATTGGAGTGATCACATGGTTCCAAGCGTCACCTATGCACAATCGCTCCTGAGCGCCGACGAACGCGCGGCCATCGCCGAAATCGAAGCGAGCACCAATATTCTCAAGCTGGTCACCCGCCTGACCGGTATGCGCTTTGCCGGCATCGCCAAATTCACCGACCTGGAGTGGGTGGTGTGCTCGGCTTATGACCCTCTGCAGATGGGCATCCACGTCGACGACGTACTCGACCTGGAAACCACCCTGTGCAGTGAATTCTGCATCAATCCCCAAACCCTGTTCGTGCCGCAGATCAGCGTCGACGGGCGCTTTGCCACACGCCCGGTGGTCAAGAAATACGCCATCGAAAGCTATGCCGGCGCGCCGATTTTCCTGCCCGACGGGCGCCTGTTCGGTGCGCTGTGCGCGCTCGATTCACGCGCCATGCTGTTCGACGATCCCAACCTGCCGGAAACCCTGAGCCTGTTCGCCCGACTGATCGGCTGCATCTTCTACGCTAACCTGGCCCCGGCCGATCAGTGACCGCCGCCCTGCCCGTCCAGCATCGCTCGCTGCATCCTCGTGTTGCCAACAGCGCTACTTGAAGAAATGACTCGGCGTCTTGCCAAACTGTTTCTTGAACATGCTGGTAAAGGCGCTCGGGCTGTCATACCCAAGCTTCAGGGCCACATCGATAATCTTCTCGCCCACCGCGATGCGCTCCAGCGCCAACAGCAAGCGTGCCTGTTGGCGCCACTGGCCGAAGGTCATGCCGGTTTCGCGACGGAACAGGCGCTGGATGGTGGTTTGATCCAGGTCCAAACGCGCGCTCCAGTCAGCGACCGTGGACGCATCACTTGGGTCTTGCTGCAAGGTCAGGCAGATGCGGTTGATACGCGGGTCGGCGGGCTGCGGCAGGGATAAGGGCAGTGCGGGCAGGATCGCCAGCTCATCGAGCATCAGGCGCATGATCCTGGCGTCACGCGAGTTCTCGGCATAGGGCGGTTTCAAGCTGACCGAGGCCTTGATCAATTCACCCAGCAACGGCGACACCGTCACCGCCTTCGGCTCGGTCGGCAGGTTGGGAAAGCTGTCCGGGCGCACGAAGACGCTGCGCATTTTCAGCGTGCCCACGCAGCGCAGCGCATGCACATGCCCGCAGGGTATCCAGAAGCCACGGTTGGGGGGCACCGTCCACTGGTTCAGCGCCGAATTCACCACCATCACGCCCTCGATGGCGTAGAGCAACTGATGCTTGTTATGACTGTGTTCGGGAATCACCCAGTTTTGCGGATAATCAGTGGCCGAGCTGATGACGGCCCAATCGCCTTCATCGATCTCCTGAAGGAATTTGTCGAGGGATTTGATGATTTCGCCCTTTTTGCGAGGTTTTCTGCCCGAATTTCGCGAGACAGGCATTTTTGCCGACTCTAGCATAGCGCCCGAAACAATTAGAAATGGGCCGTCGGCTCACGTACTGTCTGCCCTTGTTAGCTGCCTTGTATGGAATGCCTGAATGTCGACCCTCACTGCGACACCCGCCGCTGCAACCACCACGCCCCAGATAAGCCCGCTGGTCATGCGCGTGCTCGGCGCCTGCGCCCTGGCGCACCTGATCAATGACTTGATTCAGGCCGTGCTGCCGTCGATCTACCCGATGCTCAAGGCCAACTATGGCCTGACGTTTACCCAGGTCGGCCTGATCACCCTGACCTTCCAACTGACCGCCTCCCTGCTGCAACCGTGGATCGGCTACCACACCGACCGTCACCCCAAGCCCTGGCTGTTGCCGGCGGGCATGGTCTGCACCTTGATCGGCATCCTGATGCTGGCATTCGTCGGCAGCTTCCCCGCGATTCTGCTGGCGGCGGCGTTGGTGGGAGTCGGCTCGTCGACGTTTCATCCGGAAACGTCCCGCGTGGCACGCCTGGCCTCCGGCGGCCGCTACGGTTTGGCGCAATCGACCTTCCAGGTCGGCGGCAACACCGGCAGCGCCTTCGGCCCGTTGCTGGCGGCGGCCATCATCATTCCTTACGGCCAGTCCCATATCGCCTGGTTCGGCCTGTTCGCGGTGTTCGCAATCGGGGTGCTGTACGGCTTGAGCCGCTGGTACCGTCACCACCTCAACCTGTTCAAGCTCAAGCAAGGCGGCCAGGCGACCCACGGTTTGTCCAAAGGCCGCGTGACCTTTGCCCTGGTGGTACTGGCGCTGCTGGTGTTCTCCAAATATTGGTACATGACCAGCCTGACCAGCTACTTCACGTTCTACCTGATCGAAAAATTCCAGCTGTCGGTCGCCAGCTCCCAGATGTACCTGTTCCTGTTCCTCGGCGCGGTGGCCGTGGGCACCTTCGCCGGCGGACCGATCGGCGACCGGATCGGCCGCAAGAAAGTCATCTGGTTCTCGATTCTCGGCGCCGCGCCGTTCACCCTCGCCCTACCCTATGTCGACCTGTTCTGGACCGCCGTACTCAGCGTGGTCATCGGCTTTATCATCGCCTCGGCGTTCTCGGCCATCGTGGTGTTCGCCCAGGAACTGGTGCCGGGCAATGTCGGCATGATCGCAGGGATATTCTTCGGCCTGATGTTCGGTTTCAGCGGGATTGGCGCGGCGTTGCTGGGCTTGCTCGCGGATCACCATGGCATCGAATACGTCTACAAAATCTGCTCGTTCCTGCCGCTGGCGGGCATCCTGACGATCTTTTTGCCTTCGACCAAAGGCGTCTGACTCTGTGGGAGGGGGCTTGCCCCCGATGGCGGTGTTTCAGTCAAGTAGATGCCGACTGACACATCGCTATCGGGGGCAAGCCCCCTCCCACATTGGTACGTGTCGTCTAGGTGCGTCGCGTAAACCCATTGACGACGATATACAACAACGGCCCCACCGACACGAACACCGCCGTCAACAGGAAATAGGGGATCAACGACGCCACGGAGCGCCCTCGCCCGCGCGCGTCCCGGTACATCCACACACACGCCAGGATCGCCATCAGGTACAGGTCAATCACCACTTGCGCGGTGTCCGGCCGCGACATCAGTTCCTGGCCGAACGCAATGAGCGATTGCTCGGCCGTCAGCATCGTCGCCACGGTATACAACGAAAAGCCGAGCAAAGCGGCCAGGGCGATGTAGGGTTTAGGCATGTTCTCCTCCTTGAAGTGCAATGTGGATGATCAGGCCGCTTACCTTAGCAGTAAGCTGGCACTGGCAAATATCTGTACGTAGACTGCCGTCATACCTCCATTCGAAGGCGGCGAAAAAAACCTGATGCAAGTTACCGAAGTCTCCATTGCCCAATTGCGCGCTGCGCTTGAATCCGGCCACACCACTGCCGTTGAACTGGTGCGCGCCTACCTGGCGCGGATCGAAGCCTATGACGGCCCGCAGACCGCTACCGCGCTGAATGCTTTGGTGGTGCGCAATCCCGACGCCTTGAAGGAAGCCCAAGCGTCCGATGCACGCCGGGCGCACGGCCAGACCCTGGGGCCGCTGGATGGCATTCCCTATACCGCCAAGGACAGTTACCTGGTCAAGGGCCTCACCGCCGCGTCCGGCAGCCCGGCATTCGCCAAGCTGATCGCCCAGCGCGATGCCTTCACCATTGAACGCCTGCGCGCCGGCGGCGCCATCTGCCTGGGCAAGACCAATATGCCGCCCATGGCCAACGGCGGCATGCAGCGCGGTGTCTATGGCCGTGCCGAAAGCCCGTACAACGCTGCCTACCTCACTGCACCGTTCGCCTCGGGTTCGTCCAATGGCGCCGGCACGGCGACAGCGGCAAGCTTCGCCGCATTCGGCCTGGCCGAAGAAACCTGGTCGAGCGGTCGCGGCCCGGCCTCCAACAACGGCTTGTGTGCGTACACGCCTTCGCGTGGGGTGATTTCGGTGCGCGGCAACTGGCCGCTGACCCCGACCATGGACGTGGTGGTGCCCTATGCGCGCACCATGGCGGACCTGCTGGAAGTGCTCGACGTGGTGGTCGCCGACGACCCGGACACCCGTGGCGACCTGTGGCGCCTGCAACCCTGGGTGCCGATTCCCAGCGTCAGCTCGGTACGCCCGGCATCGTATGCCGAACTCGCAGAGGGCAGCGCGGCCCTCGCCGGCAAACGCTTCGGTGTGCCGCGCATGTACATCAACGCCGACCCCGAGGCCGGCACCAGCGAAAAACCGGGGATCGGCGGGCCGACCGGGCAGAAAATCCACACCCGCGCCTCGGTGATCGAGCTGTGGCAGGCCGCGCGCCAGGCTCTGGAAGCCGCCGGCGCGGAAATCATCGAGGTGGATTTCCCCTTGGTGTCCAATTGCGAAGGCGACCGCCCCGGCGCGCCGACGGTGTTCACCCGTGGCTTGGTGCCCCGGCAGTTTCTGCACGATGAGTTGTGGGAACTGTCGGCCTGGGCCTTTGATGATTTCCTGCGCGCCAACGGCGATCCGGCCCTGAACCGCCTGGCGGATGTCGATGGCCCGAAAATCTTCCCCCACGACCCCGGCACCCTGCCCAACCGCGAAGACGACCTGGCCGCCGGCATGGACGAATACGTGCGCATGGCCCAGCGCGGTATCACGCCGTGGAACGAGATCGACACATTGCCTGACGGCTTGCGCGGTCTTGAGCAAACCCGTCGCCTGGACCTGGAGGACTGGATGGACACGCTGCGCCTCGACGCGGTGCTGTTTCCGACTGTGGCTGATGTTGGGCCCGCTGATGCGGATGTCAACGAAGCTTCTGCCGATATCGCCTGGAGCAATGGCGTGTGGGTGGCCAATGGCAACCTTGCCATTCGCCATCTCGGCGTGCCTACGGTCACCGTCCCGATGGGGGTGATGGCGGACATTGGCATGCCGGTCGGGCTGACGTTTGCCGGGCGGGCCTATGATGATTCGGCGCTGTTGCGCTTTGCGGCGGCGTTTGAGGCCACTGGTAACAAACGGGTAATTCCGCCGCGGACACCGCCGCTGTAGGCCGATTTGTCATGTCCGAGGCCCAAATGTGGGAGGGGGCTTGCCCCCGATGGCGGCCTCAGGGCTGGCCAGTATCTTGGATCAGACCGAGTACATATCCATTATGTAGGTCACGGCCGCTTAGGGTTCCGCTTTTACAGCGGCTCACTTTTGAAAAGCGCAAAAGTAAGCAAAACGCTCTTGCCCCACCACTCGGCACCTCGCTCATGCTCGGTGTGCCCTCACTCCGGCTTGAATCCGTGGGCCGCCGCCACGCGCCATCCATGGCGCGGGGCGGCTAACCCGGCGTCCTGCCGGGTTGCCCACGGATTCAAGCCTGCGTTCGGCCAGCGTGGTTTAACGGGGCGCCTGAGATCAAGATCAAAAGCGACTCGCTGCGCATCGTGGTTACGGGTGGGCGCGGCTGCTTTGTGTAGGAGCGAGCTTGCTCGCGAAAAACGCACAGGCGCCGCGTTGATTCAGGAAGCACGCGGTATCATTGACGTTTTTCGCGAGCAAGCTCGCTCCTGCAGTGGCGTCAACACTTTGGCTGTAGCCTCAAGCAGTGCGACGCTGCCACTCGTCCACCACATCGCCCAGTGTCTTGGGCGCGCCGTTGCGTATCCAGGCCATGAATGGACGGTTGAACTTGAATGCCGGGCCGCAGTGTTCAAGCATGAAACGGCGCACGTTTTGGGTATTCCTGTAGCTCGGGGTTACGGGTGTATCGCGGGTGATGACGCCACTGTGCCAGTCGAAATCCATGTTATGCCTCGCGGGTGGGATGCTGGGCACCAACATAACCGCAAATCAGCCACGGATCACCATTGCACCACCTTGCGCACGGTCATCAATGCCTGGCGTAACGCTGTCATCGACACCGACCCCAGGGCCAGGCGCAGCGCATGGGGTACATGGGCGGAGACGGCAAACGGTTCGGCGGTGGATACGCAGATGCCCTCGCGCTGCAAGCTCATGGCTACTTGGTCGGCGCGGGTGTCTTCGGTCAGCGGAAGCCACAGGAAATACGACGAAGGATGGCTGATGCAGGTCAACCCCGTGAGCACCTGCGCCGCCAGGCGTTGCCGGGCCTGGGCATCTTCGCGTTTTTGCGCCTCCAGCCGCGCGACGGTGCCATCTTCGATCCAGGCCACGGCGATCGCGCTCATCACTCCCGGTACGTTCCAGGTGGTTGCCATCAGGCTGCGCTCCAGGCGTTTGACCCACGCCAGGGGCGCCGCGACAAAACCCACGCGCAAGCCAGTGGCGACACTCTTGGAAAACCCACCCACGTACACCGTGCGCTCAGGCGCCAGCGTCGCCAGCGGCGGCGGTGCGTGTTCAGCGAGAAACGCGTAGGCGGCGTCCTCGATGATCATCAGTTGATGCTGTCGGGCGATCGCCACCAGGCGCTCGCGCTGCGCCAGGCTCATCACCCAGCCCAGCGGGTTATGCACGGTCGGCATGCTGTAGACCGCGCGCACCGGGCGCTTGCGGCACAGGGCCTGCAGGTGATCCAGGTCCGGGCCGGTGGCGCCGGCCGGGATTGCGACGATTTCCAGGTGCAGGGTTTCGGCCAGCACTTTCAAACCCGAATAGGTCAACGCGTCGACGGCAATCACGTCGCCGGGTTTGAGCAGCGCCATCATCGTCACTGCCAGGCCGTGCTGGGCCCCGCTGACGAGCAATACCTGCTCTGCCTGCGCTGCCAGTCCGCGATCCACTAGGTGCCGCGCGACCACCGCACGCTCATGCAGGCGGCCGGCATGGGGTTGATAACGCAACAGCGCTTCAAGGTCGCCGGACAACGCCAGTTGGCGCAGCGCGTTGCGCAGCAAGTCTGCCTGGCCGGGCAATGACGGGTAGTTGAAATTCAGGTCGAGCATGCCGGTCGCCACAGGCATCTGCCCGCTGCCCTGCCCCGGCGGCAACGCTATCTCGCGCACGAAGGTGCCACGCCCGGTCTCACCACTGACCAGTCCCATCGCCTCCAACTCGCTGTACACCCGGCTCGCCGTCGCCAGCGCCAGCCCATGGTCGGCGGCGAGTTGACGGTGGGTGGGCAGGCGTGTGCCGGGTGGCATCTTCCCTGAACGAATGGCCTCGGCGAACGTATCGACCAAGGATTTATAGCGAGCACGCGGCATAGTCGCTGTATCCATGACAATTTTTTGATTGCTCCAATCTTCGTCCCTAGGATGGCGCTTACGCAACTTTCCTTTTTTGGACATCGCCATGCAACGCACCTCCCTGTTCGACACCCTGGACACCCGCACCCAGGGCTGGATCAACGGTTTTATCGGCGTGGTGATTTTCAGCGGCTCGTTACCGGCCACACGCCTGGCGGTGATGGAGTTCGACCCGGTGTTCTTGACCATGATCCGCGCGACACTCGCGGCCATCCTGGGGATGTGCCTGCTGCGGAGGTTCAAGGAAAAACGCCCCACCCGCCAACAATGGGCGCCCTTGGCCATCGTCGCGCTCGGCGTGGTGATCGGGTTTCCGTTGCTGACCGCGCTCGCGCTGCAATACGTGACCTCGGCGCACTCCATTGTGTTTATCGGCCTGCTGCCACTGGCAACGGCCCTTTTCGCTGTACTGCGCGGCGGTGAGCGGCCAGGGCGGGTGTTCTGGTTGTTTTCGCTGCTGGGCAGTGCGCTGGTGGTGGGTTACGCCTTCGCCCAGGGCCTGAGCGCCGCGCCCGCCGGGGATGTGCTGATGCTGTTGGCGGTGCTGGTCTGCGGCCTGGGCTATGCCGAAGGCGCCACGCTGTCACGTAGCCTCGGCGGCTGGCAGGTGATTTGCTGGGCCCTGGTGGCGGCGCTGCCCATCGTCGCGCCGTTGAGCCTGCTGCTGGCACCCGCCTCGTTCACCGGCATCAGCCTGCCGGCTTGGCTGAGCCTGGGTTACGTGGCCATGTTCAGCATGTTGATCGGCTTTGTGTTCTGGTATCGCGGCCTGGCCCAGGGAGGCATTGCCGCAGTCGGCCAGTTGCAGCTGCTGCAACCGTTCTTCGGCCTGGCCCTGGCGGCGGGCCTGTTGCATGAGCAGGTGAGCCTGGGGATGCTGGTGGTCACGTTGGCGGTGATCGGTTGCGTGGCCGGAGCCAAAAGGTTCGCACGCTAGCGCGACGGCCCAAGGCCTGCTAAACAGAAGTGTCGTCCCCCACCCTATTGCCAATCGAGGACTGCACCGATGACGCGTCTCACCGCCAAAGACTTTGCGCCCGAGCTGCTGGAACTCTACGACGGCTACGCCCACGGCACGCTTAACCGCCGCGAATTTCTCGACCGCGCCGCACTGTTTACCCTGGGTGGCCTGACCGCCTCGGCCCTGCTCGCAGCCCTGAGCCCCAACTATGCGCTGGCCGAACAGGTGAAATTCACCGATCCCGACATCGTCGCCGACTACATCACCTACCCGTCACCCAAGGGTAACGGCACCGTACGCGGCTACCTGGTGCGGCCGGCCAAGGCCGTCGGCAAGTTACCTGCGGTGGTGGTGGTGCATGAAAACCGTGGTCTGAACCCCTATATCGAAGACGTCGCACGGCGCCTGGCCAAGGCCGGCTTTATCGCCCTGGCGCCGGATGGCCTGACCTCGGTGGGCGGCTACCCCGGTAACGATGAAAAAGGCGTGGCCCTGCAGCAGACCGTCGACCCGACCAAGCTGATGAACGACTTCTTCGCCGCCATCGAGTGGCTGATGCACCACGACAGCAGCACCGGCAAAGTCGGCATCACCGGCTTCTGTTATGGCGGCGGCGTGACCAACGCAGCGGCAGTGGCCTACCCGGAGCTGGGCGCGGCCGTGTCGTTCTATGGACGCCAGCCCGAAGCCAGGGACGTGCCGCGCATCAAGGCGCCGATCATGCTGCATTACGGTGAGCTGGATGCGCCAAAAAGCCCCCGAGCGCACGCGTGCCGGTCATTCCTGGATGAGCGTCCCGTGGGACCACTGATGAGGGTAATAACTGTGCTTGAAGCCTACCGCAAACATATCGAAGAGCGTGCCGCCCTGGGTATCGTTCCCCAGCCGCTTAACGCCGAACAAACCGCAGGCCTGGTCGAGCTGCTGAAAAATCCTCCGGCTGGCGAAGAAGAATTCCTCGTTGACCTGATCACCAACCGTATTCCACCAGGCGTTGATGAAGCGGCCTACGTCAAGGCCGGCTTCCTGTCCGCCCTGGCCAAAGGCGAAGCCACCTCCCCCCTGATCGACAAAAAGCGCGCGGTTGAACTGCTTGGCACCATGCAGGGCGGCTACAACATCGTGACGCTGGTCGAGCTGCTGGACGACGCCACCCTGGCGCCTGTCGCGGCCGCCCAGCTCAAGCACACCCTGCTGATGTTCGACGCCTTCCACGACGTCGCGGAAAAAGCCCGCAACGGCAACGAACACGCCAAGGGCGTGATCCAGTCCTGGGCTGACGGCGAGTGGTTCCGCAACCGCCCTACCCTGGCCGACAAGATCAGCCTGCGCGTGTTCAAGGTCACCGGCGAAACCAACACCGACGACCTGTCCCCTGCCCCGGACGCCTGGTCCCGCCCTGATATCCCGCTGCACGCCCTGGCCATGCTGAAAATGGCCCGCGAAGGCATCGTGCCGGACGAGCAAGGCAAGACCGGCCCGATGAAGCAGATCGAAGAGATGCGCGGCCAGGGCTTCCCGATCGCCTACGTCGGTGACGTGGTCGGTACCGGTTCGTCGCGTAAATCGGCCACCAACTCGGTGCTGTGGTTCTTCGGCGACGACGTACCTTACGTGCCGAACAAGCGCGCCGGCGGCTTCTGCTTCGGCAGCAAGATCGCACCGATCTTCTACAACACCATGGAAGATGCGGGCGCACTGCCGATCGAGTTCGACGTCAGCAACATGAACATGGGCGACGTGATCGACCTGTACCCCCATGCTGGCAAAGTCTGCAAGCACGGCACCGACGAAGTGATCACCACCTTCGAAATGAAGACCCCGGTGCTGTTGGACGAAGTGCGCGCCGGCGGCCGTATTCCGCTGATCATCGGTCGCGGCCTGACCGACAAGGCCCGTGCCGAACTGGGCCTGGGCCCTACCGACCTGTTCAAGTTGCCTGAAGCGCCTGTCGACACCGGCAAAGGCTTCACCCTGGCACAGAAAATGGTCGGCAAGGCATGCGGCCTGCCGGAAGGCAAAGGCGTTCGTCCAGGTACGTACTGCGAACCGAAGATGACCACCGTCGGCTCCCAGGACACCACCGGTCCAATGACCCGTGATGAACTCAAAGACCTGGCGTGCCTGGGCTTCTCGACCGACCTGGTGATGCAGTCGTTCTGCCACACCGCGGCCTATCCCAAGCCGATCGACGTGACCACCCACCACACCCTGCCTGACTTCATCATGACCCGTGGCGGTGTATCGCTGCGTCCAGGCGACGGCATCATCCACAGCTGGCTGAACCGCATGCTGCTGCCGGACACCGTGGGTACCGGTGGTGACTCCCACACCCGCTTCCCGATGGGCATCTCCTTCCCGGCCGGTTCCGGCCTGGTGGCGTTTGCCGCAGCCACTGGCGTGATGCCACTGGACATGCCGGAATCGATCCTGGTGCGTTTCAAAGGCAAGATGAAGCCTGGCATCACCCTGCGTGACCTGGTGCACGCCATTCCTTACTACGCGATCCAGGCTGGCCTGCTGACCGTAGAGAAGAAAGGCAAGAAAAACGCCTTCTCCGGCCGCATCCTGGAAATCGAAGGCCTGAACGACCTGACGCTGGAGCAGGCTTTCGAGCTGTCCGACGCCTCGGCCGAACGTTCGGCTGCCGGTTGCACCATCAAGCTGTCCAAGGACTCCGTCACCGAGTACCTGAACTCCAACATCACCCTGCTGCGCTGGATGATCGGTGAAGGCTACGGTGATGCGCGTACCCTGGAACGTCGCGCCCAAGCGATGGAAGCCTGGGTGGCCAATCCGGAGCTGATGGAAGCCGATGCCGACGCCGAATACGCCGAAGTGATCGAGATCGACCTGGCCGAAATCAACGAGCCGATCCTCTGCGCGCCGAACGACCCGGACGATGCCCGTCTGCTGTCCAGCGTTGCCGGTGAGAAGATCGACGAAGTGTTTATCGGTTCGTGCATGACCAACATCGGTCACTTCCGCGCTGCCGGCAAGCTGCTGGAACAGGTCAAGGGCCAGCTGCCAACCCGTCTGTGGCTGTCGCCGCCGACCAAGATGGACGCTCACCAACTGACCGAAGAAGGCTACTACGGCATCTACGGCAAGGCTGGCGCACGCATGGAAATGCCGGGCTGCTCGCTGTGCATGGGTAACCAGGCACGCGTAGAGCCGAACTCGACTGTAGTGTCGACGTCGACTCGTAACTTCCCGAACCGTCTGGGTGACGGCGCCAACGTCTACCTGGCTTCGGCCGAGCTGGCGGCAGTGGCTTCTACCCTGGGTCGCCTGCCGACTGTGGAAGAGTACATGGGCTACGCAGCGAAACTGGACACTATGGCCAGTGACGTCTACCGCTACCTGAACTTCGACCAGATTGCCGAGTTCCGCAAGATCGCGGCAAGCGCCAACATCCCGGTGATTCAAGCTTAACGGTGTGTTGATGTAGCTAACGCCGCGTATCGCAAGATACGCGGCGTTTTTTATGCCTGGAATAAAGTATCAGCAACACCACAAAACACATGTGGGAGGGGGCTTGCCCCCGATAGCAGTGGTTCAGACAACTCACAAGTGACTGATATTCCGCTATCGGGGGCAAGCCCCCTCCCACATTGGGATCTCTACCGATTTTGAAGCGTGTGTCAGCACTTAGACAACCAGCGAATATACCAACACGGTAATCCTGTACCGGGTAAACAAACGCCGCGTATCGCAGGTTACGCGGTTTTTTACGCCTGGAATAAAGTATCAGCAGCACCACAAAACACATGTGGGAGGGGGCTTGCCCCCGATAGCAGTGGTTCAGTCAACTCACAAGTGACTGATACGCAGCTATCGGGGGCAAGCCCCCTCCCACATTTGGATCTCTGCCGATTTTGAAGCGAGTGTCAGCACTTAGACAACCAGCGAATATACCAACGCCGTAATCGCCACCAGGCCGACGGCGGTGACAAACACATTCGATGCCTGCCCTCGGTACTTGGCCATGGCCGGCACCTTGCGGATCGCGTACATCGGCATCAGGAACAGAATCGACGCAATCACCGGCCCACCCAGGGTCTCGATCATGCGCAGAATGCTCGGGTTCAGCGTGGCGACGATCCAGCACACCACCAGCATGAAGGCGGCGGTCATGCGGTCCAGCGACCTGGCGGCCGGGCGGCGGCCGGTTTTGAGCACCAGGCCCTTGAGGCCCTCGCTGGCACCGATGTAGTGGCCCAGGAACGACTTGGCAATCGCCACGAACGCAATCAACGGCGCGGCGAAGGCAATGGTCGGGTTATCGAAATGGTTGGCTAGGTACGACAGGATCGACAGGTTCTGCGCCTTCGCCTCGGCCAACTGCGCCGGGGACAGGGTCAGCACGCAGCTGAACACGAAGAACAGCACCATTGCCACCATCAACAGGTGCGCGCGGCACAGGATCTTTGAACTGCGCTCGTCGGCATGTGCGCCGTACTGACGCTTCTGGTCCACCGCAAAGGCCGAGATGATTGGCGAATGGTTGAACGAAAACACCATCACCGGAATCGCCAGCCACAAGGTGTTGAGCAAGGCCGACGGCGCCGGAACCTCACTGGCGATGCTGAGGATGCCGCCATTCCAATGCGGCACCAGGTAGACGGCGAGGAACAGCAAGGCCACGATAAACGGGTACACCATCAGGCTCATGGCCTTGACGATCACCTGTTCACCGCAACGCACCACCGCCAGCAGGCCCAGGATCAGCACAAACGCCAGGACAGCTCGCGGCGGCGGCATGATGTGCAGTTGATGTTCCATGAAACTGCTGACGGTATTGGTCAGGGCCACGCTGTAGATCAGCAGGATCGGAAAGATCGCGAAGAAGTACAGCAACGTAATCAGGGCACCGGCCTTGAGCCCGAAATGCTCTTCGACCACATCGGTGATGTCGGAACCTTCGCGGCCGGACAAAACGAAACGCGTCAGCCCACGGTGGGCAAAGAACGTCATCGGGAAGGCCAGCAGCGCGAGGATCACCAACGGCCAGAAGCCCCCCAGGCCCGCGTTGATCGGCAAGAACAAAGTGCCGGCGCCGATGGCGGTGCCGAACAGCCCAAGCATCCAGGTGGTGTCCTGGCGGCTCCAGCTTGTGAGCGTTGCAGGTGTCGTTGCATAGCGATCGTTGACGCTATTGGCCTGATCATTCATCCGGTCGGATCTCCGCATTCACACGGCCGGGACGAGTCAGAAAAACCTGACAGGCAGCGCCCCGACCTCAACAGGGGCGCGATTGTCCGGGATTATTGAGAATAAGCAAAGACTTAGCTGAGGAACGGCAACTCAGTGCAGGGGCTTGAGAGCGATTTTTGTTCGTTGATCTCGCGCTTATGCCATTACCTGCCAGGCTGAGCCGAGCGCCTCATTCGTCGATTCCGCCCGCCGGGCATGACGCGCGATGAAAATGAGCACACTGACACAACTCGATTTATTTAAATCAGCCCAGTCGCTCGTTGTTCTGCGATTTAAACCCACTGACAGGCACCCACTAGTATTTAACTAACCAGCCCAAGTAAGACAATTCCTACATAGAGTTTATCACCGCACTTTCTATTAATTTATTAACCGCCGCTTTTGTTACAAGGATTTGCCCAGGTATTGAGCGCTCATCCTGTCAAGCCTATATTCCAACCCAGCACGAACAAGCCGTCTTTCTGAAACCATGACAACAAAAGCGAACACTGAATTCGCCAGGAGCGACTCTATGAAAAAATACAACCTACTGTTCACCCTGTTACTTTTCGTTGGAATAATCTCCCCACTTACCAGCCAGGCACAGTCAACAGCCGAAAACTCCGACGCCAGCGCCCTGGCGACGTCCCCCCGCTGGCTGACGACAAAAGTATATGTAGAGGGCGCGCCGGACATTGACGTAAAGGACAAGTACCCAGGCGTGGTCGGCATATCACTGTGGGACCCCGACCGCAACCGCTATGAATTTTTCTACAGCGATACCGGGCTGTCCAAGTACGAGAACGGCGGCGGCGGTTACTTCATGGTAACCGGTGACAAAAAAAGCCATATCCTGATACCCGACAAAGGGACAACAAGAACCATCGTCCGGAAACTTGAGACATTGAATACGCAAGAATTCACTTATTCCCGCGAAGTGCCGCGCGACATGATCGATTCCAACCCACTGGTTCGAATATATGTTGTGCATGCGCCTTATACAGGCTCAATAAAAACCACGCCAACACGCCAGCCTTGAACCGTCAACTTCACGACTAAAAACAACACTCATAAAAGGCCTCACCCAATGAAAACAATATTAAAACCTTTATTCGCTTATGCTTTACTGCTATTTACCCTTGTTTCAACCGGCGTTCATGCACAAGCTTCCGCCCCTGGAAAACCTGTCGCCGTCAGTGCTGACAATGCCGTCATGTTGACCGTCTTTCTCAAGCATGATCAATCTCGCAACTTGAACGAAATAAGAGCCAAACTCACGGAGCAGGAACTCTTCAAGGTGTTTCCTCCTGAAGGGGTAGAAATTGTCAGTTGGAACATTGCCATGGGAATCGGTCACGTCATCGTTCTACGCTTCCCCGCCTCACGCCTGCGCGAAGTGAATCTTGCGATCGAGCGCTCTGCATGGGGGCCGTTCAGGACGGAGTTCTTTCCTACCTACGATTACATGGACATCGTAGCGGCAGAACAGAGCAAGGTACGAAAAACCACGTCCGCCAAATAATCAGCGCGCGTAAACAGCGTCTCGTACTCGCCGAGACGCTGGTACTTTTCGCAAAATCAGTGGCGCTTTCTCAGGCCTGCGGCATTTCATGCAGCGAAAATGCAGCATAATCCGGGCATCGAACTCACCGGAGAGCTGCCCATGCCCACCACCGTTCTGGTCCTGGTTGAAACCATCAATGAATACCTGCAAATCATCGAGAGCAACGATTTCCATGTGATCCTGGCGCCGACGCCCGCTGAACGCGCGCAGGCAATCAAGCTCCACGGCGGGCAGATCAAGGCGGTATTGACCCGTGGGCCACTGGGGCTGTATGCCGAAGAAATCGCCGCGCTGCCGCTGTTGGAAATCATCTGCGTGATCGGCGCCGGCTACGAGCATGTGGACCTGCAGGCAGCGGCCAACCGTGGGATTGTGGTGACCAATGGTGCCGGGGTGAATGCACCGTCGGTGGCCGACCACGCCATGGCGTTGCTGCTGTCGCTGGTGCGCGGTATCACCCAGACTGACGCCGCCGTGCGCCGCGACGAATGGCCGAAGGTAATGCGCCCTTCCCTGGGCGGCAAGCAGTTGGGCATTCTCGGGCTGGGCGCCGTCGGCCTGGAGATCGCCAAGCGCGCGGCGCTGGGCTTTGGCATGGAGGTGAGTTACCACAACCGCCAACCTCGCGATGACGTGGATTACACCTACTGCTCAACCGCCGTGGAGCTGGCGCGCACCTCGGATTTTCTGATCCTGGCCACGCCCGGCGGCGCCAGCACTCGCCACCTGATTGATCGGCACGCCCTCGACGCCTTGGGGCCGAACGGCTTTTTGGTCAACATCGGCCGAGGCAGCGTGGTGGTTACCGCCGACCTGGTAGCGGCCCTGCAACAGCGGCGCATCGGCGGCGCCGCGCTGGACGTATTCGATGACGAACCCAAGGTGCCCGACGCCCTCAAGCACCTGAGCAACACGGTGCTGACCTCCCATGTGGCCGGCCTGTCGCCGGAAGCCGCCCACGATACCGTGCAACGGGTCGCGGACAACCTGGTGGAATACTTTGCCGGCCGCCCGGTGCTTACGCCGGTAGCCTTGCCGACGCCCAATAAATGACCCATCAGGCACGCTGATCCTGCTTCAACACGCTAGCCTATTAAGCCGCCTCAACCTTGTCGATGCATGTCGACGCGCATTAGATTAGCCAATAGTCCAAGGCCTTTAAAATAAGCAGAAGGGATAAGCATGGCGCTTAACGACCAATCAACCCAGATTCGCCCCGGCGAAGAGCTTGATGCCAGCCTGATTGATCCCTACCTCAAGGCGCATATTCCCGGCCTGCACGGCACCGTCAAGATCAGCCAGTTCCCCGGCGGCGCCTCTAACCTCACGTATCTGCTGGAATACCCGGACCAGGAATTTGTATTGCGTCGCCCGCCGTTCGGACACAAGGCCAAATCCGCCCATGACATGGGCCGCGAATACCGCATTCTCAATCAGCTCAAAGACGGCTTTCCCTACTGCCCCAAGGCCTACGTGCATTGCACCGATGAGTCGGTGATCGGTGCCGAGTTCTATGTGATGGAGCGCGTCAACGGCATCATCCTGCGCTCGGACCTGCCCGCCGAGCTGGGCCTGGACCCAACGCGCACTGAAGCCCTGTGCAAAAGCTTTATCGACAAGTTCGTCGAACTGCATCAGGTCGACTACAGCGCCTGCGGCCTGGCCGACCTGGGTAAGCCGCACGGCTATGTGGAGCGTCAGATCCGTGGCTGGAGCGAGCGCTACGAAAAAGCCCTGACCCCCGATGCCCCGCGCTGGGAAGCCGTGCGCGCCTGGCTCAACGACAAGATGCCGGGCGACCACCCGACCTCCAGCATCGTGCACAACGACTATCGCTTCGACAACGTGATCCTCGACCCGCACAACCCGATGCAGATCATCGGTGTGCTGGACTGGGAACTGACCACCCTCGGCGACCCGTTGATGGACCTGGGCAACACCCTCGCCTACTGGATCGAAGCCGCCGACCCTGCGCCCGTACAGTTGATGCGGCGCCAGCCGAGCAATGCGCCCGGCATGCTCACCCGACGCCAGTTCGTCGACTACTACGCCGAACGTTCGGGCATCCGCATCGATAATTTTGACTTCTACTACACCTACGGCCTGTTTCGCCTGGCCGGCATCGTGCAGCAGATCTATTACCGTTTCTTCCACGGCCAGACCCAGGACAAACGCTTTGCCCAGTTCATCCACATGAACAAGCTGCTGGAGCAGATGAGCCTGGCAGTCATCGGCAAATCCGCCCTCTGATAACAATCACAAGGAACCGCTCATGTCCAAGACCCACCTGTTCGACCTCGACGGCAAGATTGCTTTCGTTTCCGGCGCCAGCCGTGGCATCGGCGAGGCCATCGCCAAGTTGCTGGCCCAGCAAGGCGCCCACGTGATTGTCTCGAGCCGCAAACTGGAGGGTTGCCAGCACGTTGCCGACGCGATCATCGCCGACGGCGGCAAGGCCACTGCGATTGCCTGCCACATCGGTGAAATGGAACAGATCACCCAGGTGTTCGCCGGCATCCGCGAACAGTTCGGCCGCCTCGACATCCTGGTCAACAACGCCGCGACCAACCCCCAGTTCTGCAACGTGCTGGACACCGACCTCGGTGCGTTCCAGAAGACCGTCGACGTGAACATCCGCGGCTACTTCTTCATGTCGGTGGAAGCCGGCAAGCTGATGCGCGACAACGGCGGCGGCAGCATCATCAACGTGGCTTCGATCAACGGCATTTCCCCAGGTGTATTCCAGGGCATCTATTCGGTGACCAAGGCCGCCGTGATCAACATGACCAAGGTGTTCGCCAAGGAATGCGCCGCGTTCGGCATCCGTTGCAACGCATTGCTGCCGGGCCTGACCGACACCAAGTTCGCCTCGGCGCTGGTCAAGAACGACGCGATCCTGAAGATGGCCCTGGCGCAGATCCCGCTCAAGCGCGTGGCCGACCCCAGCGAAATGGCCGGCGCCGTGTTGTTCCTGGCCAGCGATGCGTCCAGCTACACCACCGGGGTGTCGCTGAATGTGGACGGTGGTTTCCTGTCCTGACCCCGCCTGGTTTCTTCAGATCGATTTGCGCGTAACCTTGGCGCAGATCGATCTGTCCCGGGATGAAACATGGAACTGCACCTCGTCATCAATGGCCGCAAGGACCTGGCTGCCCAGCTTTACCAGCAACTGCGCGAAGCCATCACCGGCGGGCGCCTTTCAGCCGGCGCGCAGTTGCCGCCCAGCCGGCTGCTCGCCGAGCAACTGGGGGTCTCGCGCAAAACCGTGTCGGACACCTACGCCACCTTGACGTACGAAGGCCTGCTGATCGGCAGGATTGGCCGGGGCACCTTCGTCAACGCGTGGGCGCCTCAGCCTGACCGCGTGCAGACCGCCACCGACCTGGCCTGCGCCGCCCACCTGGGCAGATGGGCCGCACTGCCCTCGCCCATGCATCATCCCGCCCACGACGAAGTCCTGCGCTACGAATTTATCGGCGGCGCAACCACGCGCAATCAGTTTCCCCAGGAAGAATGGCGGCGCTGCACGCTGGATGCGCTGCGGCGTATCGCCCAGAACAGTGGTTTCTACAGCCAACCGGAAGGCTTGCCGGCGCTGCGCGAAGCCATCGCCGGGCATATCGCCTTTTCCCGCGGGGTGAAAGGTCGCGCCGGCGACATCGTGGTGACCAATGGCGCGCAACAGGCGCTGGACCTCATCGCCCGCGTGGTACTGGAGCCAGGCAGCATCGTCGCCATGGAAGACCCCGGCTACAGCCCGGCGCGCCAGTTGTTCGTGGCGATGGGGGCCAGGGTCGCCAGCGTGCCGGTCGATGCGCAGGGCATACAGGTCGACCAGATCCCCGACGGCACCCGCCTGATCTATGTGACGCCTTCGCACCAGTTCCCCCTCGGCATGCCCATGAGCCTGGCGCGGCGCGAGGCCCTGCTCGACCGCGCCATCGCGCTCGGCGCCATCATCATCGAAGACGACTACGACAGTGAGTTCCGCTACGAAGGCCGTCCCACCGACTCCCTGCAAAGCATGGACACGCGAGGCGTGGTGACCTACGTCGGGACCTTTTCCAAAACCCTGCTGCCCGAGTTGCGCCTGGGCTATGCGGTGCTGCCGCCGGCGATCCATGGCGCGGTACTCAAGGCCAAGCAATTGACCGACCAGCACAGCTCTACCCTGCCGCAGTGGGCGCTGGCCAAGTTCATCAGCGAAGGCTATCTGCTCAAACATATTCGCCGCTGTCACAGCGTGTATGCGGGACGCCGCGAACGGATTCTGCAGCGCCTGGCAGGTGACCTGTCGCCCTGGTTCGAGGCGGTGCCGACGGTGGCCGGGTTTCATCTGGCCGCGCTGTGCAAGGTGCCGGTGGATATCCCGTTGCTGATGCAACTGGCGCGCAAGGCCCAAGTGGGGCTGTACCCCCTGGAGGTGTTTTTTCACGAAACGGCGCCACGCGCCGGGCTGATTCTCGGCTTCGGCGCCATCGAAACCCTTGATATCGACCCGGCGCTGGACAAGGTCCGCGACATTCTGCGGCAGATTGGCTAGGTGGTTTTGCGCAGGATTGGTCATTGGTCGAACAAGACCGCCAGCGTAGGGTGAACGGGTCTCGAACTACGTGGAAATCCCCATGAAACGACTGCTCGCCACCGCTGCGATACTGGCCTCGCTCAACGCTTACGCTCACGAACCGGTGTACCACCAGGAAACGCTCAAGGTGCTGCAGGAGCACGCCCTGGCCAACGTGCCCGGCAAGAAAACCATCATGCTTACCGTGAACTACGCTCCCGGCCAGGCCACCGTGCCCCACAGCCACACCGGCACCGCCGTGGCGTATGTGCTGGAAGGCGAAATCACCTCACGGGTCAACGATGAGAAAGCCATTACCTACAAGGCCGGTGACTCGTTCTACGAGCCCGCCGGCTCGCGGCACTTCGAATCGAGCAACGCCAGCCAGACCCGGCCCGCCAGGCTACTGGTGGTGATGGTGCTGGATGACAAGGCCGAGGTGTTGACGCCGCTTGCCCAATAAGCGGCATCCCGTTCCGATCAATGTGGAAGGGGGCTCGCCCTGGCTTCTTGTAGGAGCGAGGGGGGCGCCTAGCTCTTGCTCGCGAAAAACGTCGACGATAACGCGTGCTTCCTGAATGAACGCGGTGCCTGTGAGTTTTTCGCGAGCAAGCTCGCTCCTACAGAGGGCCGTCTACGCTTAACTGACTGGCATTAGGGCTTGCCCCCGATGGCAGCGTATCAGTCACTGAATAAGCCCACTGACCCACCGCTATCGGGCATAGGTATCTACACAACTCTGTAGCGCTCAACGGCAACCACGATGCGAAGCGAGTCGCTCTTGATCTTAGGCGCCCCGTTAAACCACGCTGGCCGAACGCAGGCTTGAATCCGCGGGTAACCCGGCAGGACGCCGGGTTAGCCGCACTGGGCCATGGATGGCCCATTGCGGCGGCCCACGGATTCAAGCCTTCGTTCGGGCACACCGAGCATTAGCGAGGTGCCGAGTGGTGGGGCAAGAGCGTTTTGCTTACTTTTGCGCTTTTCAAAAGTGAGCCGCTGTAAAAGCGGAACCATTAGCAGCCGTTACCGCAGAAACGGATATGTACTCAACCCATTCCAACATCCCGGCCAGCCCAGAGGCCGCCATCGGGAGCAAGCCCCCTCCCACATCGGCACCCATCTTCAGGAAGATAGCCAGGTCAGGCAAGGCTCTTGCTGACCACCTCGAACACATCGCTGGACAACTCGCCCGAGCCACGAATGCGTTCCAGCTCCGCTTTCATCAGCGCTTGCCGGGCGGCGTCGTATTTACGCCAGCGCGTCAGGGGCGCCAATTGGCGCGAAGCAATCTGTGGGTTCAGCGTATTGAGCTGGATCACCAGGTCCGCCAGGAAACGGTAGCCCGAACCATCCGCCGCATGGAAGTTGATCAGGTTCTGCCCGGCAAATGCGCCGATGAGGGCGCGTACCTTGTTCGGGTTCTTGATCGTGAACGCCGGGTGCTCCATCAGCGCCTTGACCCGTGCCAGCCCGCCCGGCAGGGTGCTGCCGGCCTGCACACTGAACCATTGGTCCATGACCAGCGGGTTGTCCTTGAAGTTCTCGGCAAACACCGCCAGGGCCTGGGCTTTTTCCGCTTCGAACGGCGAGTTCACCAGCACGGCCAGGGCCGTCAGGCGCTCGGTCATGTTATCGCTGGTGTCGAACTGATCCAGGGTGGCCGTCAATACTTCGGGCTTGCCACTGAGCATCAGGTACGACAACGCAATGTTCTGCAGGGCACGCCGGGCAAAGTGCTCGGCCTCGGCCACGTACGGCGTTTGCCGGGACAGCTCACGGTTGGCCTGGTAGCGCAGCCACAAGCCTTCGAACAGGTTCTCGGCCAGTTGCTTGCGGGCGTACTCACGGGCAGCGTGAATCGCATCCACATCCGCCACTTCGCTGATTTCGCTCAGGTAGGCTTCGCTCGGCAACGAGAGCATTTCGGCGACCATGGCCTGGTCCAGGCTTTCGTCGCTCAACACGGTGCGCAGCGCGTCGATCAGGCGTTGATCGAGCTTGAGCGGTTGCCCGGCCTGATGCTGGCCGATCAGCTCCTGCAACACCTGCACTGACAGTTGCTGGCCGGCATCCCAGCGGTTGAAACCGTCGCTGTCGTGCTGCATCAGGAACATCAGTTGGTCGCGGGTGTAGGCGAAGCTCAGTTTCACCGGCGCAGAGAAACCGCGCAGCAGAGAAGGCAACGGCTTTTCAGCGATATCGACGAAGGTGAACGTCTGCTCGGCTTGCGTCACCGAGATCACTCGTGAGGTAGCGCCAGCCGTCGGTTCATCGGCCAGGCGCAAGGGGATAGCGCCGCCCTGCCCGTCCAGCAGGCCCAGCTCGACCGGGATCACGAAGGGCAGTTTTTCCACCTTGTCCGGGGTCGGCGGGCAGCTCTGGCGGAACGTCAGGCTGTAGGTCCTGGCTGCCGCATCGTAGGACTCGCTCACCGCCAAACGCGGCGTACCGGCCTGGCTGTACCAGCGCTTGAACTGGCTGAGGTCGACGCCATTGGCATCTTCCATGGCCTTGATGAAGTCGTCGCAGGTCACGGCCTGGCCGTCATGGCGCTCGAAGTACAGGTCGCTGCCTTTGCGAAAGCCCTCGGCGCCAAGCAAGGTGTGGATCATGCCGACCACTTCCGAGCCCTTTTCGTACACGGTCAGGGTGTAGAAGTTGGAGATTTCGATAAAGCTGTCCGGGCGCACCGCGTGGGCCATCGGCCCGGCGTCTTCGGCGAACTGGTGGGTACGCAGGTACGCCACGTCCTGGATGCGCTTGACCGTGGCCGAGTTCATGTCGGCGGAAAAGCCCGAGTCGCGGAACACGGTGAAACCTTCCTTGAGCGACAACTGGAACCAGTCGCGGCAGGTCACGCGGTTGCCCGACCAGTTGTGGAAGTATTCATGGGCAACAATGGCCTCGACGCGCTGGTGCGCGGCGTCGGTGGCGGTTTCGGCGCGGGCCAGCACGGCGCTGGAGTTGAAGATATTGAGGCCCTTGTTCTCCATGGCGCCCATGTTGAAGTCGTTCACCGCCACGATCATGAAGATGTCGAGGTCATACTCGCGGCCGTAGGTTTGTTCATCCCAGCGCATGGATTTTTTCAGGCTGGTTATGGCGTGCTGGCACTTGTCGATGTTTTCCGGCTCGACGTAGATGCGCAGCGCGACCTCGCGGTCGGTCATGGTGGTGAAGCTGTCTTCGACACACCACAGGTCACCGGCCACCAGGGCAAACAGGTAGGCGGGTTTCTTGAACGGGTCTTCCCAGGTCGCCCAGTGCCGACCGTCTTCGCCGGGGCCGCTGGCAATCGGGTTGCCGTTGGACAGCAGCACCGGATAGCGGTGCTGCTCGGCGATCACCGTGGTGGTGAACACACTCATCACGTCGGGGCGATCGAGGTAGTAAGTGATCTTGCGAAAACCCTCGGCCTCGCACTGGGTGCAGAACATGCCGCTGGACTTGTACAGGCCTTCCAGGGCGGTGTTGGTTTCCGGGTGAATCTTGACCGTGGTGTCGAGGGTGAAGGTTTCACGCGTGGGCTGCACGGTCAGGTGGCTGTCGGTCAACTGGTAGTCGGCGGCCGTCAGCGGCTGGTCGGCCAGGTTGACACTCAACAGCTCCAATTGCTGGCCATCCAGCACCAACGGCGGCAAACCGGCGCCACGCTCGGGATTGCGGCGCATCACCAGTTGCGCGTGGACCAGGCTGTGGTCCTCGAACAACTCGAAGGTCAGGTGCGTCTCGTCGATCAGGTAGTCCGGCGCCTGATAGTCCTTCAGGTAAATCATCTTCGGTTGTTCGGTGCGCATGGGTGGCATCCTTCTACTGATGCACGGCGAGCTGGTAGGCCGTGTATTTACGAATATTGATCACGCCGGTGTCGAAGATCAGGTATTGGCCCTTGACTCCCAGCAGCGTGCCTTCGGCAATCGGATTCTTGTCCAGGTTGAAGCTGACGATCTTGGCCGGATACTGCTCCACCGGGTAGCGGATCTCGATCGGCTCGACGTCGGCAATGGTTTGGATGGCCTGCAGGCCAAAGCGTTCCTGCAAACCCAGCAAGCCTTCGGCGCAGGTGGCGAACAGTTCATCGCGCACCTGCTTGAGGTCGACGGACTGCGCATCGCCCTTGAGCAGCGCGCGCCAGTTGGTCTTGTCGGCTACCTGGCTGCGAAACAGATCTTCGACAAAGCCCGACTGCTGGCGCGTGGCCACGCGCATGATCGGCAGCGCCTGGCTGGCGCCCTGGTCGAGCCAGCGGGTCGGCAACTGCGTGGCGCGGGTGATGCCGACCTTGATCCCCGACGAGTTGGCCAGGTACACCACGTGGTCGGTCATGCAGAATGTTTCACCCCAGCCCGGATCGCGGCAGGTGCCGGCGTCGTAATGGCAGCGCTCGGGGCTCATGATGCACAGGTCACACTGGGCCAGCTTGGTCATGCACGGGTAGCAATAACCCTGGCTGAAGCTGTTCTTGGTCTTGCGGCCGCAATGGCTGCAATGAATGGCACCCAGGTATTCCAGGCGAATATGGGTACCGATCAACGGGTTGACCGCAACCTCGGTGTCGCCAAGACGAAACGCGTATTGAACGGTCGGCTCACCGAGTTTCGCCGACATTTTGCTGACTGCACCGCGACCGATTTCAATCAATGGATCGCATCCGACTTGAACAGGATGTTCGGCACCGGTGCCGATTTCGACGCGCATTCCTGCGGGCCCATGTAGCCGGTGCGCTGGTCTTCGGGCAGGTTCTGCAGTTCCCAGGCGATCATCGCCTGCAACGACAGCTCGCGCTGTTCGGCGGTGAGCTTGCGCCCATCCGACCACTTGCCGATTTCCACGGCGAGCTTGAGGCTCTCGTAGATGTCCGGGGTGATGTTTTCGATCATTTCAGCAAAAGAGGACATAAGGCTCTTCCTTATCAAATAGACGATTTGCGGCGGTTGTACAGCCCGCCCAGCAAACCGGTCAGGCAACCGATAACCAGGCCGCCCACATGGGCCGCGTTGGCGATTTCACCGAAGCCGATCATCGAGACCAGCCCCGACAGGCAGAGCACCAGCCACACCAGCATCATCACCAGCACCCCACGGGGCAGACGATACGCCGGGTTGGGCGCGAGTAACTGAAAGATCCAGCAATGCCCGAGCAGGCCGTACAACACGCCGGACAACCCGCCAAACAGGCCCGGACCGCCGTAAGCGTACTGCGCGTAATTGGAGACCAGGCTGAACAACAGGGTCAGGCCCAGCAGGTTGATGCCGCCCTGGCGCGCTTCAATGCGTCGGCCCAGTTCCCAGTACCACATGCCGTTCATGGCCAGGTGCAGGATGCCGAAGTGAATCAGCATCGGCGTGACCAACCGCCACCACTGCCCGGACGCCAGGCTGTCGGCCAACGGCGTGAACTGGATGTACTCGCCCAGCACCCGGAACGGCAGGAACGTCAGCCAGGCCATGGTTTGCAGGTTTTCGCCGAGCAGCGTCACCGCGCCAACGATCAGGCTTGCCAGCAGCACCAGTGTCGTGACGGGACTATGCCGGACCTGCTGGATAAAGCCGGGGCGCGCAACCGGCGCCTGCTCGGGAATATCCAGTTGCAGGTCCGGGTCGCCGGCGGGGAAGCGCTGGTACAACACGCGCACGTCGTCACTGATGCTCTCGGGCACCCACAGCACTTGCTCGCCCGCTTCCTCGCTGACGCGATGGGGCACCTGCATGCGTTGCAGCAATTTGACGAAACCGCCCAGGTCGACGCTCAGGGGCAGGCGCAATACAGCCACGGTACTCATTGGATAACCTCAGGTCGCTCAACGTCGACCCAGACGAATTTATGCGGATCCAGTCGGGTTTCCTGGTCCAGGCGATACGCCACCAGCTTGCCGTACAGCACCGCGCTGTAGTCCAGGCAGGCCAGGTTCGGGCGAATCGGCGCCGGATTGCCGCTGCGCCAGTAATGACCGACGAACAACAGCGGCTCGTCGACGCCATAGCGCAGCAGGGAATTCTTTTCAGTGGAGGACAACGGCGTGCGCGCCACGGGCTCGGGCAAGGCGTCGGGCTGGAACACGATGTCGCCGTAGGTTTTCGGGTCGTCTTCCCAGAACTTGGTGCGAAAGAACGAGCGCGTCAGGCCATCGCCACCGGTCAACGTGAGTCCGTGGGGCAGGCGCATGTCGGTGCCGCGCAGCAGGCGATCGAACGCGTTGCAGGCAAAACTGCCCGGTACGGCGGCGGCCTGCAGGAAATGCTGATCGATGCAGCCATCCGGGAAGGTCGCGCGCAGCGGCTGGATAAAGCCCTCGTCCCAGCACGCATGCACCACACGGAAACGCCCGGCGTCGACAAACAGCGGCATGTCGTAGAACCAGCCGAGGAAGTCGTGCCAGTCGGCCGGGTGCTGTTCGAACTGGGTCAGTGTCTCCTGGATCAACCGCGCATGACGTGGGTTGTGCTCGCGCACGAACTGCTTGCCGCTGCCCGGCGGTGCCGGCGTGGTCCAACCCAGCGCATTGAACTCATGGTTACCCATGATGCACAGCGCCTGGCCGGCCTCGGTCATGTCGTGGACGATGTGCAGCGCTTCGCGGATGCGTGGCCCACGGTCGATGATATCGCCGAGAAACACCGCCATGCGCGACGGATGACGCCAGGTGCCGCCCTGCTTGTGGTAACCCATCCGGTCGAGCAAGTGCTCCAGCGTATGGGCGCAACCGTGCACGTCACCAATCAGGTCGTAGCTGCGCGCGGGATCGAGCATCAGTCGCCTCCACCCCCCAAGCGGCTGCCCCAGCCCAGCTTGGTGCGGCACACTTCGTAGTAGTTGTGGTCCAGCGGATGGATCAACCGCAACTTCTGTGCCTTCTTGCTCACGGTGATGGTGTCACCGGGGGCGCAGGTGAAATGGTTCTGCCCGTCGCAGGAGACTTGCGGATAGATTTGCATGTCTTTGGACACCACGATCTTCAGCTCACTGTTGCCATCGACCACAATCGGCCGACTCGACAACATATGGGGATACATCGGCACGATCACAATGGCATCGAGCTTGGGATGCATGATCGGGCCGCCGGCCGAGAGCGCGTAGGCGGTGGAGCCGGTGGGCGTGGCGACGATCAGGCCGTCGGCCTTCTGGCTGCACACGAACTGGCCGTCGATATACAGCTCGAACTCGATCATCCGCGTGGATTTACCGGGATGCAGCACCACGTCATTGAGGGCGTCGCCCTGGCCGATGGCTTCGCCGTGGCGACGCACTTCGGCCTGCAGCAGGAAGCGGTTTTCCACCAGGTAGTGGCCGTCGAGCACCTTGGCCACTTCGACTTCCAGCTCGTCGGGGCGAATATCGGTGAGAAACCCCAGGCTGCCACGGTTGATCCCCAGCACCGGCACGTTATGCCGCGCCAGGGCACGGGCCGCGCCGAGCAGGCTGCCATCGCCGCCGACCACGATGACCATGTCGCACACTTCGCCGAGCATTTTGCGCGACGAGGTCTGCAGGCCGTGGCCCGGAAGGATTTCGCCGATGGTGTCTTCGAGGATCACATGCAGGTGGCGTTCCAGCAGGAATTTTTTCAGTCGGCGGACGGTGTCCAGCACCTGGGTACTGCCCAGGCGACCGATAATGCCGATATTGCGAAATTGCTCCATGGGGCTCCTGCGGGCGTAGGGGTGTGGCAAAAAGAAAGGATTATGGGCGAAAGGCCGCGTCAGGCAAAATCCTTTGTCGCCGCCCGGCTGTGATGACAATGGTTCTCAGGCGGCCCTCAGGCACCTGCACGCGACTTAAGAGGCTATGCTCGCACCATGACTCTGCTCCCTGACCTGCACGCCCTGCCCCGCCAACTGCGACACCCCGAGGTGCGCGACCTGGCGTGGGTGATGCTCGCGCCCCCCATGCTCGCACAGACGCCGTGGCCGCAACGCCATCCGCTGGCGGGCAGTGACTGGGTACAGGCGCCGCACGTGCTCGACGCCTGGTTACGTGCGCTCGATCAGGACAGCCGCGCGTTACAGCAGTGGCTGAGCCTGTCGCGCACCCGGCGCCTGGGCCTCTACTATGAGCGCCTGTGGCAGTTCGCCGTGCAGCATGCGCCCGGCGTGGAGCTGCTGGCGGCCAACCTGCCGATCCGCCGCGCCGGACACACTCTTGGCGAGCTGGACATGCTGCTGCGCGACCGCGATGGCGTGCATCACCTGGAATTGGCGATCAAACTCTATCTTGGCCCACAGGACGGCAACGGCCAGGACACCGCACAATGGCTCGGCCCCGGCTGCCATGACCGGCTGGACCGCAAGCTGGCGCACCTGGCCCAGCATCAATTACCGATCTCGGCACGCCCGGAGAGCCGCGAAGCGCTGGCGGCGCTGGATATCCAGCAGTTCGATGCGCACCTGTGGCTGGGCGGGTACCTGCTTTACCCGTGGCCGGGCCAGGCCGAGCCACCGCTGGGCGCCCACCCGCAGCATTTGCGTGGGCGCTGGTTGCATCAGCGCGATTGGCCGGACTTTGTGAACACCCGCCCCGCCGGCCGCTGGCAACCCCTGCCTCGCCATGCATGGCTGGCGCCGGCGCATTACCGGACGGATGAGGTATGGCGTGAGGAGCAGATCGCCGGCTGGCTGGCAGACCTGGACCCGATGGCGCCCGCGCAGTTGCTGGTGCGGCTGGTGCAGAGCGGTGACGATTGGGAAGAAGCTGAGCGGCTGTTTTTAGTCGCCGATCTTTGGCCGAATGTACCGGGGGCAGGCTGATCAATCTGTGGTGTATTGAAGGCCGCCATCGGGGGCAAGCCCCCTCGCACAGGGGAAGAGTGTGGGCCGGGCTGGTGGATTGAAGGCCGCTATCGTGAGCAAGCCCTCTCTCACAGGGGAATGCATTCCAACTGTGGGAGGGGGCTTGCCCCCGATGGCGGCTGGCCAGGCACTACACATCATCGATATGCCGATAATCCAGCTGCAACCCGATAGCCAGCTCTCGCGCCCGTCCCAACCGGATCGGCCCGCGCTCGATATCCATCAGCAATCCAGGGCACGCCAGCGGTGGCAACCCTTCAATCACCTTGAGCCGCCCATCGGTAATCACCAGCAAACGCTGCTGCTCTGCCGGGTAACGCTTACGTCGCGCCACCAGCCAATGCCCCGCCTCGGTCAAGGCTGCCAGCAGCGGCGTACCGCCACCGGCGCCCAGTTGTTCAAGCCAGTGCGCCAAACTTTTTGCCGCTTTCAAGCCCTGCACCTGCCACTGCGGCGATTGCCCGCTGGCCGTCAGCAAGGCCAGGCGCGTACGTTGCCGGTAGGCGTCATCAAACACTTGCGCCAGCAGGCCTTTGGCATCGCTCAAGGCCCGGTGCCGCCGGGTGGAAGCCGAGGCGTCGACAATCACCAGCCAGAGTTCATGCGCCGAGCGGCTGCGCAGATGCCAGCGTAGATCTTCACGGCGCTGCGGCCGGCCACCGAGCAAGGTGCCCGGCCAATTGACCAGGCCCTGTCGCGCACTGCGCGCCTTGCCTTGCCTGCCGTTTTCCAATTGCCCCGCCTGGGGCCGCGCATCCGCCCCCGCGTCAGGTCGAGGGCGAATGCCTAGGGCTTTTTTGGCCAGGCGGGCACATCGCGGCGCGGGCCGGTGGGCAGCGCTGGCGCGGGCATATCGCCCCATTGGCCCTGGCCCTGCGAGGAGTCAGAGGGTTGCGGGGCTTGGGCCGGGTTGGGCGGACTGGCCGCAGGTGCCTGCTCCTGGCGTCGATGACGCAAGGCAAATTCCGCGACCGCGTCTATATCTTGCTCAGTGATAGCGTCGGCCCCGCGCCAGGCGGCATGGGCCCTGGCACCGCGCAGCCACACGAGGTCGGCGCGCATCCCGTCCACGCCTGCGGCAAAGCAGCGCTGGGTGATCTGCGCCAGGGCCTGGTCATCCAGCTCGATACTGTCCAGGCGTGCGCGCGCCTGAATGCAGCGCTCGCGCAATGCGGCTTGCGGCTCGGCCCACTGTTCACAGAACGCGACGGGGTCACTGTCGAAATCCAGGCGACGACGGATGATCTGCCCGCGCTCGGCCGGCACCGTTTGCCCGCTCAAGGCCACGTTGAAGCCAAAGCGGTCGAGCAACTGCGGGCGCAACTCCCCCTCTTCCGGGTTCATCGTGCCGATCAGCACAAAACGCGCCGCATGCCGATGGGAGATGCCGTCACGTTCGATCAGGTTGGTGCCGCTGGCGGCCACATCGAGCAACAGATCGACCAAATGATCAGGCAGCAGGTTGACTTCATCAACGTACAACACGCCACCATCGGCTTTGGCCAGCACGCCGGGGGAAAATTGTGCACGGCCCTCGCCGAGCGCGGCGTCCAGGTCCAGGGTGCCGACCAGGCGCTCCTCGGTCGCGCCCAGGGGCAAGGTGACAAACTGCCCGCTGGCGAGGAGGTCCGCCAGGCCACGGGCCAGGGTGGATTTGGCCATGCCGCGCGGGCCTTCGATCAGCACACCGCCGATCCGGGGATCGATCGCGTTCAGGCACAGCGCCAGTTTCAGCTCATCGGCACCGACCACGGCGGCCAGCGGGAAATGCGCAATATCGGTCATCAGCTGTCTTCTTCCATATCCAGCAACAGGTTTTCCAACGCTTCGCGGTAGGCGCCCGGCTCTTGCCACATGCCGCGCTGCTGGGCTTCGAGCATGCGCTCGGTCATGTCGCGCAGGGCGTCGGGGTTGTGCTGCTGCACAAACGCGCGGGTGTCAGGGTCGAGCAGGTAGGCGTCGGCGAGCAACGCGTATTGGTGATCATCGATCAATGCGGTGGTGGCGTCGAAGGCGAACAGGTTGTCCACGGTCGCGGCCATTTCAAACGCGCCTTTATAGCCGTGACGCTTCACGCCTTCGATCCACTTCGGGTTGGCCGCACGGGAGCGCACCACCCGATTGAGCTCTTCCTTCAAGGTGCGGATTTTCGGCAGGTCCGGCTGGCTGTGATCGCCATGATAGCTGGCGGCCTTGTCGCCGCTCAGGGTTTCCACGGCGGCGAGCATGCCGCCCTGGAATTGGTAGTAATCGTTGGAGTCGAGCACATCGTGTTCGCGATTGTCCTGGTTCTGCAACACCGCCTGCACCTGGCTCAAGCGCTGGGCGAATTGCCCACGGGCGGCGGTGCCTTCGTCGGCGCCGCCATAGGCGTAGCCACCCCAGTTGAGGTAGACCTCGGCCAGGTCCTCGCGGCTCTGCCACAGACGACCGTCAATTGCGCCCTGCACGCCCGCGCCATAGGCGCCTGGCTTGGCGCCGAAAATGCGCCAACCGGCCTGTTTCGCTGCGGACTCTGCGTCCAGGCCCGACTCACGCAGGGCTTGGCGCTCGCTGCGCACCTTGGCGGCCAGCGGATTCATGTCATCCGGCTCGTCGAGGGCCGCCACCGCTTGCACCGCCGCATCGAACAGGCGGATCAGATTGGCGAACGCATCGCGAAAGAAGCCGGAGACGCGCAGCGTCACGTCGACACGCGGACGATCCAAGAGGCTGATCGGCAGAATCTCGAAGTCGTCCACGCGCTGGCTGCCGGTGGCCCATACCGGGCGCACGCCCATCAGCGCCATGGCCTGGGCGATATCGTCGCCACCGGTGCGCATGGTGGCAGTGCCCCACACCGACAGGCCCAGCTGGCGCAGATGGTCGCCGTGGTCCTGCAGGTGCCGTTCAAGCAACAGACTGGCCGACTGGAAACCGATGCGCCAGGCCGTGGTGGTCGGCAAGTTGCGCACATCCACGGTGAAGAAATTACGCCCCGTGGGCAACACATCCAGGCGGCCGCGACTCGGCGCGCCACTGGCGCCGGCGGGCACAAAGCGACCGCCCAGGGCGTCCAGCAGGCCGCGCATTTCTGCCGGGCCGCAGGCATCCAGGCGCGGCGCCACAACAATGCGCAGGCTCTCGACCACCGCCTTCACCTCTTCCCAGCCGGCTTCTTCCAACTGTTCCAGCGGCCCCTCCAGCGCCTGCTCGATCAGGCGCGTCGCGTAGAGCTCCAGGCGCTCGCGGGTGTCGCCGGCGGTGCGCCACAGCTGTGCGTCGAGCTTGCGCAACACCTCGGGCTGACGCCCGGTCCACGGTTCTGCGAGTGCGCAGTCCAGCGGATCGAAACCCAGCTCGAACGCCTTGGCCAATACGCGCAACAAGCTCGATTGCGCGCCACGGCCATCGCCACGGGGAATGCGCAGCAAGGCCAGCAAGGTATCGATACGCAAGCGCCCCGCCGGCGACTCGCCAAAGATATGCAGGCCGTCGCGGATCTGTGATTCCTTCAGATCACACAAGTAGGTGTCCAGGCGCGGTAACCAGATGTCGGCATCGGCCTCGCCGTCCAGCTCAAGTTCCTGGTCGATACGGGTTTCGCGCACCAGCTTGAGGATGTCTTTCTGCAATTCCAACGCGCGTCGCGGGTCGAGCAACTGCGCTTCGTAATATTCGTCGGCCAGCAATTCCAGGTCGCGTAGCGGGCCGTAGGTTTCGGCGCGGGTCAGGGGCGGCATCAGGTGGTCGATGATCACCGCCTGGGTGCGCCGCTTGGCCTGGGCGCCCTCGCCCGGGTCATTGACGATAAACGGGTAGATATTCGGCAGCGGGCCGAGCAGCACGTCCGGCCAGCAGTTTTCCGACAGGCCCACGCCCTTGCCCGGCAGCCATTCGAGGTTGCCGTGCTTGCCCACATGAATCAGCGCGTGGGCGCCGTAGGTCTGGCGCAGCCAGAAGTAGAACGCCAGATAGCCGTGGGGCGGGACCAGGTCAGGGTCGTGATACACCGCGCTCTGATCAACCTGATAACCCCGCGCCGGTTGAATGCCGACGAAGGTCTGGTCCAGGCGCAGGCCGGCGATCATCAGACGGCCGTCGCGGCACATCGGGTCCTGATGCGGTGCGCCCCAGCGCGCGAGTACGGCTTGACGATTGGCCTCGGGCAGGCGCTGGAACATTGCGTCATAGTCGTCCAGGGCCAGGCTTTGATGGCACGGGCGCAGGTCGAGGCTGTCCAGGTCGTTGGTGACGCCGCCCAGCAAGGCGTGGATCAAAGCGGTGCCGCTGTCCGGCAAGGTGGACGGCACCGGGTACCCTTCGGCTTGCAACGCGCGCAGGATGTTCAGCGCTGCCGCCGGCGTATCCAGGCCCACGCCATTGCCGATACGGCCGTCGCGGGTTGGATAATTGGCCAGGATCAGCGCCACACGCTTGTGCGCATTCGGCAGCCGCGCCAGCTCGACCCAGCGGCGCGCCAGTTCGGCGACAAAATCCATGCGCTCGGGCGCGGCGCGGTAGCACACCACGTCCGACTGGCTGCGCTCACTGCGCCAGGCCAGGTCCTTGAAGCTGATCGGCCGGCTGATGATGCGCCCGTCCAGCTCCGGCAAGGCAATGTGCATCGCCAGGTCGCGGGGGCCGAGCCCCTGTGCGCTGGCCTCCCAGCCGGGTTGGTTATCCTGGGCGCAGATCGCCTGGATCACCGGGATATTGCGCCGAAACGGGCGCAGGTGCGGTGCTTCCGGGCTGGATTGGGCAAAGCCTGTGGTGTTGAGTATCACTGCGGCTTGCATGTCGTCCAACAGGTCCTCGACCACCGTGAGGCAACCGGGCTCTTTCAAACTGGCCACTGCGATGGGCAACGGGTTCAGGCCCGCGGCCTGCAAGCGCTGGCAGAACACATCGATAAACCCGGTATTGGCCGCCTGCAAGTGCGAGCGGTAGAACAGCACCGCAGCCACGGGAAAGTCGGCGTGCCACTGCGCCTGCCAGTCATTGAGGCGGGCATTGGCGGTGTGCGGGTGATAGATCGCCGTACGCGGCAAGGTTTGCGGTTCGGCCCAGGCGTAGTCGCGGCCCAGATGGGCACTGGCCAGGCAGCGATAAAAGTCCAGCGCATTGCCCAGACCACCCTGGCGCAGAAAGTGCCACAGACGCTCGCGCTGTTCGGCGGCGACGGTGCTCAGGCCGCTGAGTTCCGGGTCCGGACGATCATCCCCCGGCACCAGGATCAGCGTGACGCCGCGCCCGGCCAGTTCCACCAGGCGCTCGATGCCGTAGCGCCAATAACCGATGCCGCCGTGCAGGGAAATCAGGATGACCTTGGCGTGGCGCAACACCTCATCGACGTACAGGTCGACCGAGGCGTGGTTCTGCACCTGCATCGGGTTGGCCAGGCGCAGGCTGGGGTAATCCTCGGGCAGTTGCTGCGCCGCTTCGGCGAGCAGCGCCAGGCTGGAATCGCCGCTGCACAGGATCACCAGCTCGGCGGGGGTTTGGCCAAGGTCGGCGATATTGTCGTCCGCGACGAAGCCACCGGGTTGGGTCCTGAGCAGGTGCATGGTTAAACGCTGAGGGCGGCGCGCAGTTGCGCTTCAAGGCCGGCAGCATCCAGTTCCTGGCCGATCAGCACCAGGCGCGTGGTGCGTGCTTCTTCCTGGCCCCAGGCACGGTCGAAGTGCTTGTCGAAGCGCGTGCCCACGCCCTGGATCAGCAGGCGCATCGGCTTGTTCGGGATCGCGGCGAAACCTTTGACGCGCAGGATGCCGTGCTGCACCACCAATTGGGTCAAGGCGTCGAGCAACAGGGCTTCATCGGCTTGCGGCAGGTCGATGGAAATGGAGTCGAAGGCATCGTGATCGTGGTCGTCCTCACCGTCGTGGTGCTGATCATGATGGCTGTGGCGCGCGTCGATGTGCTCCTCGGAGCCGGCGCCCAGGCCAATCAGCACGTCCAACGGCACGCGACCGCTGCTGGCTTCGATGATCTTCACCGCCGGCGGCAGCTCTTCAGCCACTTCCAGGCGCACGCGGGCCAGGTCTTCGGCGCTGATCAGGTCGGCTTTGTTGAGGATCACCAGGTCGGCACTGGCCAATTGGTCGGCGAACAGCTCGTGCAACGGCGACTCGTGGTCCAGGTTCGGGTCGAGCTTGCGCTGGGCATCGACCTGGTCGGGGAACGCGGCGAAGGTGCCGGCGGCCACGGCCGGGCTGTCGACCACGGTGATCACCGCGTCGACGGTGCAGGCGCTGCGGATTTCCGGCCACTGGAAAGCCTGTACCAGCGGTTTTGGCAGGGCCAGGCCCGAGGTTTCGATGAGAATGTGGTCAAGGTCGGCGCGACGGGCGACCAGCTCACGCATCACCGGGAAGAACTCTTCCTGCACGGTGCAGCACAGGCAGCCGTTGGCCAGCTCGTAGACGCGGCCGTTGGCTTCTTCTTCGGTGCATCCGATGGAGCACTGCTTGAGGATTTCACCGTCAATGCCCAGCTCGCCGAACTCGTTGACGATCACGGCAATGCGACGGCCCTGGGCGTTGTCGAGCATATGGCGCAGCAAGGTGGTTTTGCCCGAGCCGAGAAAGCCGGTAACGATGGTGACGGGGAGTTTGGCCAGTGTTTTCATCGGATGCCCTTTGGGGCGGGCATACGGGACGACAGGCCCTGCGGCGACGCGCAGCAGCGGATTTCGTCACCGGATCACCCCGCCCGGTTGAATTGAAAAATCAGTGACGAGGCAGGTCTCCTGGCTTGGGGCGTGCAGGTCTTGCGACCCATGCTGACTGCGCCTTCCCGCCGTCTCGGCAGTGGCGTGGCAGTCAACTGAACCCTTCACAGTTGCGGGGGCAGCCGCGGCTTGAACCGCGTTCCCTTCTTAGCTTCGACCGCAGCCGAAGAACCTCGAGGGTGCAAGGCTACAGGGGCTCGCGGCATTTGACTACCGTCCCCGGCCCATGCTCTCCTACTCATCTTGTTTCGGGTGCCCTTCACAGGGTGAAACGGGAAACCGGTGCGCCATAGACCCATGGCAAGTCCGGTGCTGCCCCCGCAACGGTAAGCGAGCGAAGCGTCAAATCCACTGTGCGGATGCATGGGAAGGAGATGCTTGATAAGGCCCACTCTTTGTTCAAGAGCGCCCCTCGCAAGCCCGGAGACCGGCCCGAAAAAATCAGATAACAAACCCGCGGTGGGCGGGCGCTGTTCGAAACCCTGCGTGCCTGGCGCGTGGGGTTTGCATGCGCTCGTTTCACCCTGACACCTGAAAGGGACGCGCCATGTCGATCATCAGCAGCACTTCGCCCGCAGCCAGCGGCACTGCCACCTTGAGCCAACGCCTGACCGCCGCTATCGGTGCGTCGATCCTCGGCGCGTGCCTGGTGTATTTCGCCGGCTTCTCCCATATCGAGGCCGTGCACAACGCGGCCCACGATACCCGCCACAGCGCCGCGTTCCCGTGCCACTGAGACCTGTCGACATGATCAAGCGTATTGCCCAAACCGCAGGCTTCACCGGCTTGTTGGCCGCCCTGCTGCTGACCCTGCTGCAAAGCCTGTGGGTCGCGCCGTTGATTTTGCAGGCGGAGACCTTTGAAAAGGCTCCAGCCGTGGCCGAAGTGCCCCATGAACATGCCGCAGGGGCTGCTGCCCACACCCACGACGCCGAAGCCTGGGAACCGGAAGATGGCTGGCAGCGCGTGCTGTCGACCACCGGTGGCAACCTGGTAGTAGCGGTCGGGTTTGCGCTGATGCTGGCCGGCCTGTACACCCTGCGCGCACCCACCCGCACAGCTCAAGGGCTGCTGTGGGGCCTGGCCGGTTATGCCACCTTCGTACTCGCGCCGACCCTGGGCCTGCCGCCCGAGCTGCCGGGCACCGCCGCCGCTGATCTGGCGCAACGACAGATCTGGTGGATCGGCACCGCTGCGTCTACCGCTGCCGGTATTGCCTTGCTGGTGTTCGGTCGCGGCTGGGTGCTCAAGGTGCTGGGTGTGGCGATCCTTACCGTGCCTCACGTGATCGGCGCTCCGCAGCCGGAAGTCCACGCCATGCTGGCCCCGGAGGCCCTCGAAGCCCAGTTCAAGATCGCATCGCAGTTGACCAATGTGGCGTTCTGGCTGGCCCTTGGCTTGATCAGTGCCTGGCTGTTTCGCCGTAACCGCGATGAACACTACGCGGCATGACCCTCGTCGTCGGCCTGGGTTGCCAGCGCGGTTGTGACGTGCGCACCCTGCTGGAGCTCCTTGATAGCGCCCTCGCCGAGGGCGGCATTGAACGCCAACGCATTACCGCGCTGGCGAGCATTGATCGCAAACAGGCTGAGCCAGGGTTGTTGGCCCTGGCCCGGTTGCTGAACCTGCCCTTGCAGTGTTTCAGCGCCGAAGAGCTGGCTGGCTATGAACATCGGCTGAGCCACAAATCAGCCGTCGCGTTCAGCCATACCGGCTGTTACGGCATCGCCGAAAGCGCCGCGCTGGCCCTGGCCGAGCAACTCGCCCACGGCCCGGCCCGCCTGCTGATTACCCGCAGGAAAACCGCCCAGGCTACCTTTGCATTAGCCTGCGCCGGTTAAAATCCCGATAATTGCCGCTCTCGATCATGAGCAATCTTCATGCTCGCCCGTTTTACAACAGGAATTCCCCATGACCGTCTACTTCATCGGCGCAGGCCCCGGCGACCCGGAACTGATTACCGTCAAGGGCCAGCGGCTGATCCGCAGCTGCCCGGTGATCATCTACGCCGGCTCACTGGTACCTGCGGCGGTGCTCGAAGGTCATCAGGCACACCAGGTGGTCAACAGCGCCGAGCTGCACCTGGAACAGATCATCGACTTGATCAAGGCTGCCCATGCGCAAGGCCAGGATGTGGCACGCGTGCACTCCGGCGACCCGAGCCTGTATGGGGCGATTGGCGAGCAGATTCGCCATTTGCGTGAGCTGGGCGTCCCCTTCCAGATCATTCCCGGCGTCACCGCAGTGGCGGCCTGCGCGGCGCTGCTGGAAACCGAGCTGACCCTGCCGGACATCGCCCAGAGCGTGATCCTGACCCGCTATGCCGATAAAACCAGCATGCCCGCCGGCGAGGACTTCGACAGCCTGGCCCGCCACGGCACGACCATGGCGATTCACCTGGGGGTCAACCACCTGGAGAAGATCGTCGCGGAGCTGCTGCCGCACTATGGCGCCGATTGCCCGATCGCCGTGGTGCACCGCGCGACCTGGCCGGATCAGGATTGGGTGGTGGGAACGTTGGCGGATATCGCCGAAAAAGTCGCGGCCAAGGGGTTTCGGCGTACCGCGTTGATTGTGGTGGGTCGAGTGCTGGCCAGTGACACGTTCAGCGAGTCGTCACTGTATCGGGCGGGGCATGCGCACCTGTACCGACCTTGAGTTTCTACTTCACAAAACCCAATCAATCCGCTGATTTAAATCAATAAATCCAATAAAGCTGTAGGAGCGAGCTTGCTCGCGAAAAACGTCAACGATAACGCGGGCTTTCTGAATCAACGCGGCGCCTGTGAGTTTTTCGCGAGCAAGCTCGCTCCTACAATATTGGGCAAGCCCCCTCCCACACTTAATCCTTTTTTAAGCATAAAAAAACGGCGCTCACGGGGCGCCGTTTTTTCGTCGCAGTGAACACCTTACTCAGTAGTAGGCGTTTTCTTTCTGCGTATGGTCGGTCACGTCACGTACACCCTTGAGCTCGGGAATGCGCTCGAGCAGGGTGCGCTCGATGCCTTCACGCAGGGTCACGTCCGCCTGGCCGCAGCCTTGGCAACCGCCGCCGAACTTCAATACGGCGATACCGTCATCCACCACATCGATCAGGCTCACCTGGCCGCCGTGGCTGGCCAGCCCCGGGTTGATCTCGGTTTGCAGGTAGTAGTTGATACGCTCATTGACCGGGCTGTCAGCGTTGACGTTCGGCACCTTGGCATTGGGCGCCTTGATGGTCAATTGGCCACCCATACGATCAGTGGCGTAGTCGACCACGGCATCGTCAAGGAAGGCTTCACTGAAGGCATCGATGTACGCGGTGAAGCTCTTGAGCCCCAATGCGGTGTCTTCAGGCTTCTCTTCCCCAGGCTTGCAGTAGGCAATGCACGTCTCGGCGTACTGGGTACCAGGCTGGGTAATAAAGACGCGGATACCGATACCCGGGGTGTTCTGCTTGGACAGCAGGTCAGCCAGGTAATCGTGGGCGGCGTCGGTAATGGTTATGGCAGTCATGGAAACTCCTCACAGGCTTGCCGGCAGTTTACGCCAAATTATTACGCAGGTACAAAGTCCGAGTGTTTTTGTCGGAAAAGCATCCCGGGGGCCGCGTCCTGCTGAGTCCTTCAGCAATACCTATCTATGTAGCACTTGCGAGAATGCACATCTCTCTAGCATGACATCGCGATCTTAATTGCTCACTCGCGAGGTTTTAATGAAGCCCACACTTTCCCGACTCATGTCCAAGAGCCCACCTGCGCGCCTGTCGGACCTCGATCACCTGCTGGACCATCTGGCGAGCCTGATCCAGGGCCCGACCCTTGAGAACGCGCTGAAGTCTTACTACTGCCCTCCAGCAGACTCGGCACTGGGCCGTGAATGCAAAGCCGCTGTTCGCGTGCTTAAAATCCTGGAAGAAGATGACGACTTCAAGGCGTTCCTCAGTGCAAAACCCTCGCCCAACCACTCTCCGCTCGGCGATTTCCCTTACGACTTTCTGTCCGACCTGCTCAGTACGTCGAAATCACCTATCCCTGACCCGGCGGAGGTGTTCGACATTGGCGGTCATCCGGTTGTGTTGCGCAAAGCGCCGCTCTACTGGGCCAACCAGATAGACATCCTGCTGGACGTCTACCGCAAAGTCGGCAACGGCGTCAAAAGCGACGGCTCAGTGCGCCTTGATCTGGTATTGGCCTATTACGCAATCATACCCGCCGCCCCAGCAACCCTGGCCCAGTGGAAAGCTGTGCAATATTACCTGCAGGAATATCGGGCGCTTTGCCAACTAGGTCACGATGGCCATGTCAGCGACCTGGAACACTTGCTAGGACCTGAGGATGACAGAATCATCAAACAAGTCGTGCGCGACCTCGAGCGCGACAAGGCCCAGTCGTTGTTCGCACAAGTCGTCCCCCAGCGGTTGACCCCTGCGCAACAAGCAGCACTCGACACCACCCCCACCGTACTCCTGGAACAGATCCTCAATACCCCCGAAAACCTGGCATTGGGCCAATCCATCGCCGTGGCCCTGGACTGGTATGGCGCCAGCGATGGCCAAGCGTGCCTGCAAGCCGTCATGGTCAAACTGCTCTGGCGCGCACTCTGGCTGACGATCACGCCAGACGCCCATTCACTCAACGACAACGAACTCAAAGCGTTCATCCCCCCGGCGATCAACTATGGGTTCATTCGTCAGTCGCTGAACAAGGAGTATGAGCGCTCATTACGCCTCAATGCCTCGACGGCGCGCCTGGCCGTCTGCGTGCTCAAGGCCAATATTCCCAGTGAAGTATGGGTCGAGGGCATTCCAGATGAATTGCCTTACGGCACCTCCAGCGCATGGGTCAACTTCAAAAGCGGATTTATCCTGGCCGAGTCGGTCGCCCCGGGCTCATCAAGGCATATGACGTTCGAGCAACTGCTCAATCTGCCAGGTGAGTTCCTTCGTGTGTATGCCGACGAACCAGCACAACAAACGCTGGTGGTTGCGGCAAAAATCCAACCGACGCTCAGTTGGGCAGTAAACACTGGCCTGCTGCCCGTAAGCCGGAACGGCCACTCCAGCAAATATATCGAACATGCATTGGCTGCCCTGGAGCAGCATGAAAGCGAGACGGTGACGGCGACGCAAAACCTCGTACTGCAACCACCCAGTCGTTTTCGTTTCAACTCGGACACTGAGTATGACCAGGCTTTCAATGACTACCTGCGAACCCCAAGAGCGGCCTACAAAACCCTGATAACAGGCTTGCTGGCGCAGTTTGCGCCGTTATGGCCGGGCAATAGCGACCGTGACGAGATCACGGTGTATTCGTTACGCCAACCGCTGCATGACGTCCAGGTCGAGCATGAAAACAAGCACAACACTGACGCCGTTCGCGGGCGCTCGGGGTTTATCCTGCGTCTGGCGAGGGCTGACCATCCGTACACCCTGCGCTACATCGAGGTATTTCCGAACGCCGGCATTGTTCGCGTGCGCGAAGACCTCAAAACGCTGTTGGTGGGCGGCGAGGTAAAAGTCGAACGTGTTGGCAGGGCCACCCGCTCAAGTCGAGGCAGCTTCAGAAAAGGTACCGAACTGCCATTCGACTGGAAAGCTTATAAAGACGCCGTGAAGCCTGAGCCCGACCAGACAGCCACCCTGATCGTCGAGCAAGTCGGGCAGGTGATGCCGGCGCTCATCGCATCCCAGGATGAGCAAGTGTCACAAGCCCCACCGCCGCTGCCCCCTGCACAACCCCTGTCACGGGCCGCCAATTTCCGCCAATCCCCCAGGATTGAGGCACTGGCTGAGATGATCGCGCGTGAGTTGTTCTTTTGCGATGAAAAGACCCTGCTGGAGAAAACACGTAAAGCCTCACGGACCATGGATATCGGCCGTGACTTTCTTGAAGACATTTCTTACTGGGGAAAAATGTTCGTGCCGTTCTGGGGCTCCATCGACGACCTGGCCTCAGGCGATCCTCAACGTATCGAGTCAGGTGGGCTCGGCCTTTTTACCGATATCGTGTCGTTCGGTGTGCCCATCGGCAAGTACATTGCCGGCTGCACGCGCGTAGTGGTCCAGGCAGGCAAGGCCGGCATCCGCCTTGCGTTGCCGCACTTCACCGCACTGACCAGAAAGCTGATCACCGCCACGTTGCAGGAACTCAACCCCCTGGCTGCCGTGGCCGCGGTATTGAAGCTGGGGCGATTCGCCCTGATCAAACTCGGCACGGCAGCCCTGCGCCAGGCCAGCAAGGGGCTCGCGCAGTTGCGCGACGGGAGTGTCGCAGCCCGCCACATGATCTCCGTCGACCCGCGCATCTGGTCACCGGGCCAGGCCGGCGACCGCTTGTTTACGGTGGACGGTTTCCCCAACATCCCCATGCGCAATGTCGGCAGCCTGGAAGCACCGGACTATCGGCTGATTGACGCCGGCTCCAACCGTGTTTTCGGGCCACGCTTTCGCGAGCCGGTCACGGTTATCAGCAACACAAGCCCGCTGATCCGCAAGTACGCCGTGGACCCTCACTGGATTGCCGGGCTCAAGCCCGATTCCCGCGGGATCTTTTTCCGTGCGGAGTACAACCAACGGTTCATCTGCAATATCGATGACAGAGGCACGATCTCGGTGTATCAGGTGCGGGACAACTCCTACGGTTTTATCCAGGAGACCGCCGCTGGCGCCGACAACAGTTTTTCCGTGGTGCTGGTCAACCCCAGGAAAAACCGGGACTTGTCGATCACGCTATCGTCCGTGGAGCCGGGACACTGGTATTCGAGCCAGATCAAAGTCAGGGGTGGCGCTCCGGAAAAGCCCGACTTCGTCACGCCCCTGATCCTGACGAAATGGACGCAAACCAGTGAAAATGCCCTGAAAAAAACCATGGATGACTTTGTGAGGACCTACAACCTGCACCCCGACGCATTCAGGCAGTTTGTACATACCGGCGACAACCTGACGAGTCGTGGGCGCACGATGCTGGACCGAGCAGGCACCGCGCGCACGGATGTCACCTTTGATCATCTGGAGAGTTGGCGCACGACCTCCCAGAAAAACCGCAACACGCTCACCCTGGAGGGATTCGCCGCCGACCACAACCTGGACCCGAGGGCCTTTGCAGAGTATGTAAACCTGGATGGCAGCTATCGGGCAGCCGGAAAGGTACTCGCCCGGCATGCCAGCGGCGGGCAGTTCACCCCGGTGAACCACACCCATCTGCAAGCGTGGCACACCCTCTACAACTCCAATAATTCAAGCTCTTCCATGGCCACCTTTGTTGAAGCAAACGATCTCAACCCGTTGATCTGGCGCACCTATGTCAACGACAACGGCAGCCTGACCCGTGCGGGAAGAGAAATGCGGGTTTTCGGCTCAGGAGACATCGTCGACGAGCAGATCGCCAGGAAACGCCCAGCCCCGCCCGAGCCCCGGCCGGGCGGTTCGAAGCGGCCGCGCCTGGAAAACGATACGCCCCCCTTACGGCGCCGATCCACGTCTATCACCGCTTCCTACGATCACAGAATCAACAATAACGCGCCGATCCTTCAGGACCCGAACGATGTCCGGCACAGCCTGACCCGGGAGCTCGAAGGCGCACCTGAGAAAATCAAGATCACCGATGCCAATCATTTTTTTGATGAGTTCATGGGCCACCAACATATGGAGGTCAAGAGCGCTGCAACCAAAAGCATTCGCGACTGGATCGCCAGGGAAGGCAGTCACCATCGCACGCTGGATCGATTGCTTGAGGTCAAGAAGCTCGGTGAGGGCCCGGAACGGGGTCTGTCGGTGGTCGCCAGGACCGATATCAAACGCTTCGACGTCCTCGGCCCCTACACCGGCAAGTTGCACTTGAATAAGGTGTCGATGGATGCCGAGATAATGGAAAAAAGTAAAGAGGCCGTCGGTACTTATCTATTCAGGACAAACACCAACGGCGCGTTTATCAGCGGTCACGGCAACAGCAATATCCTTAGCCTGGTTAACGCGGTCAATGTACCGGGCATCCCCAACGTCGGTATCGAGAACGTGGGTTCCTTGCATGTAGGAAAGTACATGGTGTTCCTGCTCGCGTGGAGGGATATTCCTGCCGGGACGGAGTTGCTGATGGACTATGGGAAAGATTACTGGAAGTACATAAAGCCCTGAGACCGTCCCCCCCTTGCCCGTACAGCAGGTCACTCCGGCAGGCCCAGCGGGATTGTTCACCGCATCACTCCTTTTTCCCTGGGAAACCGTTGATTCCGGGGGCGCGTCAACTCTCACATCCAGCGCTTTGAAGGGATTCATGGCGCGCGACGCTCTCCCTGTCCCCTACATCAGCGTTCCTGAACACCTCACGAGGTTTTAATGAACCGTACCCTCTCCCAACTTCTGTCCAGAACCGCACCGAGGCGGCCATCGGACATTGATCATCTACTCGATTTCGTAACAAAACTGATGTTCGACGTTCCCGGCGCAACGGCGTCCACCGCCTATTATCGGCCCCCGGTGGACTCCGAATTAGGCCGCGAATGCAAAGACGCCTTTCGCGTTCTCGGCCTCCTTGAGGCCGATGAAGATTTCCTGGCGTTTGTGAATCAAACACCGAAAACCAACAACTCTCCACTCGGTGACTTCCCTTACGACTTTCTATCCCAACTGCTGAGTTCGAGCAGGTCGCCCATTCCCTCGCTGCCCGAAGTGTTCGACATCGGCGGCAAGCCGGTGGTGCTACGTCACGCCCCGCTGTATTTCGCCAACCAGATTGATGTGTTGCTGGCGATCCACCAAACCGTCGGGAACGGGATCAAAAGCGATGGCACCGTACGGGTGGATCTGGTCCTTGCGTATTACTCGATCACCCCCTTCACACCCACCACCGAGGCGCACTGGAAGGCCGTTGAAAATAACCTGCGAGAACATCGGGCGCTGTATGCCCTGGGGCATGATGGGCATGTCAGTGACCTGGAGCACTTGCTGGACCCCGAAGATGACAAGAGCATCCTGAGCGTCATACGGCAAATAGAGAGTGAGGCGCAACAGGCGCTGTTCGCCCGGGTAATGCCCAAACTGCTCACGCCTGCACAGCAAACCGACCTCGACAGCCGGCCCACTGTGCTGCTGGAGTGGATTCTCAGTCGGCCAAGGAATTTGGCGCTGGGCCAACGTATCGCCACGGCGCTGGACTGGTATGGCGCCGAAGACGGCGAAGAGTGCCCGAGCGAGGTCAAGGTAAAGCTTCTATTGCGGGCGCTCTGGTTGACGATCACGCCCGATCCCCACTCCTACAACGATAATGAACTCAAAGCGTTCATACCTCCTGCGGTCGACTACCGGCGGATTCGTCAATCATTAATCAAGGACTACCAACGCACACTGGCGCTGAGCCCGCACGCCGCGCGTCTCGCCATGTGTGTGGCCAAGGCAAACGTTGCCAGCGAAGTGTGGGTTGAGGACGTTCCTGACGATTTGCCCTATGGCACCTCCAGTGCGTGGGTCAACTTCAAAAGCGGTTTTATCCTGGCCGAGGCCATTGCTCCCGGATCGTCTCGGCACCTGACGTTCGAGCAATTGCTCAACCTGCCGGCCGAGCTTTTACGCGTGCATGCTGACAGCCCGAGGCAGCAGGCGCTGGTGGCGGCCGCCAAAGTCACACCGACGCTGACCTGGGCAGTGGAAAACGGCGTACTTCCCGTGAGCCGCTCAGGCTATTCGCGCGGCGACATCGAAAAGGCACTGCACGCGCTGGAGCAACACGAAAGCGAAATGAAGACCGCCGTGCAGAACCTTGTACTCAAGCCGCCCAGCCGCTTTCGTTTCGCCTCGGATGTCGAGTTTGATCGGGCATTTGGTGAGTACCTGGAAACCCCCCGTGCAGCTTACAAAACCCTGATCAAGGGGTTGCTTGCGCAGTATTTACCCTTGTGGCAAGGCAACATCGACTGCGATGAAGTAACGATCTATACCCTGAGAGAGCCCTTGCATGACACGCAGCTTGAACACGAAAACAAACGCAACACCGATGCCGTACGCGGGCGCGCCGGGTTTATCATCCGCATGGAATGCCCGCAGCTTCCCGGCCCTCCCAAGTACATCGAAATGTTCCCCGGCATCGGCGCCGTTCGCCTGCGTGATGACATCAAAAACCTGCTGACAGGCGGAGAAATCAAAGTTGAACGGGTGGGTTCCAGCACCCGACCGGGCCGAGGCAGCTTCAGGAAAGGCACCGAAGTACCCTTTGACTGGAATGCTTATCGCCACGCCGCAAGACCTGCCCTCGACCAGACCGCTACCTTGATCATCGAGCAACTCGGCCAGCCTCTGCCCGGCGTCATCACCGCCCCACCCACACAGCCGCCGAGCGCATCCGGCCAGCCGGCACAGGTGCAGTCGTTTGCCCCCAACACGCTGCACTCGACGCGTGCCGAGGCGCTGGCGAGCATGATCGCGCGCGAACTGTTCTTCTGCGATGAACAAACATTGCTCGAGCAAACCCGCAAAGCCACCAGAGAGATGGATATCAGCCGCGACTTTGTGGAAGACATTTCGTTTTGGGGAAAAATGTTTGTGCCGTTCTGGGGATCAATTGATGAGCTGAGCTCCGGCGATCCACAGCGAATCGAGTCTGGAAGCCTTGGTCTTTTCACCGACATCGTGTCCTTTGGTGTGCCTGTCGGCAAATACATTGCAGGGTGCACGCGGTGGGTGGTCCACGCCGGCCAGTCGGGTATCCGTCTCGCTTTACCTCATCTGTCCAGTTTGACCAAAAAGCTGGTCATTTCCATTTTTCAGGAACTCAACCCTCTGGCGGCAGTATCCGCGATACTCAAACTGGGACGCTTCGGCCTCATCAGCCTGGGCAGCATTGCGCTGCGGCATGCTCGCCTGGGCATTGCGCAGTTGCGTGACGGAGCGGTTGCGGCCCGCCATATGGTTTCAGTCGACCCGGCGGTATGGACGCCGCGTCAGGTCGGTGATCAATTGTTTACAGTGGATGGTTTTGCGAACATCCCCATGCGCAACGTCGGCACCGTTGACGCCCCCGACTACCGGCTGATCAACGCTGACTCCAATAGCGTATTCGGCCCACGCTTTCGCGAGCCTGTGACAGTCATCAGCAACAATAACCCGCTGATCAAACAATACGCGGTCAAGCCACACTTGATCAGTGGCCTCAAGCCAGACATCCGCGGTGTGTTTTTCCGACCAGAATACAACCAGAAGTTCATCTGCAACGTCGATCACAAAGGCCGCATTGCGGTATACCAGATCAGAGAGCAGGGCTACGGTTACCTGGAGGAGATTGCAGAAGGCACGCAGAACAGTTTTTCGGTGGCCCTGGTAAACCGGCGCAACAACCTGACCCTGCCTGTCAATCTGACGTCGGTGAAATCTGGGCACTGGTACTCGGTCAGATTGCAAGGCGGGGCGCCAGACAAGGACAGCATCATCCCACCATCAGTGCTGACCAAATGGTCCGAAGAAAGTGAAAACACGCTGAATCGCGCGATGCGTGCATTCGAAAGAAAACACAAGCTGGACCCCTCTGTATTTCGACAATTCGTTCACGCTTCAGACCACTTGACACCCCTTGGGCGCAAGGTCCTCGACCGTGCAACCCATGCTCGCACGGAGGTGAGCTACACCGACACAGAAAGCTGGCGCGCGCTGTCGCAAACAGAACGTAATGCACTGACCCTTTCAGGGTTCTGTGCCCAACGCAACCTGGACCCCAGACTCTTTGGCGAGTACATAAACCTGCAGGGTGTCTATAGCGCTCATGGAAAAGTCTTCGCCAAAAACGCCAAAAACGAGTCGTTCAACCTGCTGACCTACAAACACTTGAACGACTGGAACAACCTTCGAAACTCCAGGGACCTGAAGCCTTTGATGACGACGTTTGTCGAACAGCATGACCTCAACCCAGTGCAATGGAGTATCTATGTCAAAGAGAACGGCAGCCTGACCAGGGCTGGTAAAAACCTACTGCAGCTCTGGCCCAACACGCCGTCAGGGCCGTTGATCGCGCGCAAAGGTTCGCTACTTATCGACGGGCCAGGCAGTCCGAAGCGCCCGCGTACCGAAGACCCGGAAATAGCCGGCCAACTCCCCTCGACATCAGTTGCCCCGTCCTACGGTCATCAGATCAACAACAATGCTGCGATTCTCCAGGACCCCAACAACGTCGAACTCAGCTTGACGAGTCGTCTGGAAGGGCCGGTTGAAAACATCGAAATCGTTGCCGACCACAACCTGTTCAACAGCTTGCCTGCCCCGCGCCGTATGAAAGTGCGCAATGCGGTGACCAAGAGTATCCAGCAATGGGTCACCGAAGAAGGCCGGCATCATGACAGGCTCGACCGTACCCTGCAGGTGGCGAAGTTACCCTACGGCCCGGAACGAGGCCTCTCGGTAGTCGCCAGGGTGGACATTGAACCCTTTGAGGTCATTGGGCCCTATACCGGCAAACTGCATGTCAACCGGCACTCGCTGAATGAAGAAATAGTGGCGAAAGGTAAAGAGGGAGCGACAGCCGTCAGCACTTTTTTATTCGAGACGGCCACCCAGGGTGCGACCCTCAGCGGCCACGGCAACAGCAATGTGCTGAGCCTGATCAACGCGACCCGCGTGCCTAATGCTGTAAGCCAGGGGATCGAAAACGTAAGGTCCGTGAGGGTCGGCAACTATATGATTTTTCTCGTCGCCTCGAAGAAAATTCCTGCCGGGACAGAGTTGCTGATGGACTACGGCAAACACTACTGGAAATACATCGGCCAGTGATCCAGCGCCGCGCCAGCCACAACCGATTAGCCGACCGTATCAATAAACGTAGCTACAGGTTCTCATACCGGTTCATGTCCAATACGCCCTCTTCCTCGGGCGTGGTTTCGTGGATGTACCGTGACAGGTCGTGGAAGTAGTTCCAGAACTGCGGATGGCTGCGGCGCACGCCCCAGCGATCGACAATTTTCTCGAAGCGTTTGGCGCTCTTGGCCTGCTCCATCTGCGCCACAAACTCCGGCACTTGCTGGGTGGGAATGTTGAACATGAAGTTCGGGTAACTGCTCAATACGCCCGGGTAGATAGTCACAGTGTCCAGCCCCGGTTGATAGCGGTAGGCCTCGCCCAACAGAAACGCTACGTTACTGTGAGCCCGGTTGCGCAGCATGCTGTAGAACACCCGTTCGCCGCTGGGCGTTTCAATGCGCAGCATGGTGGCTTCAGGCAGTTGCTCGATAACCTTGAGACCCGCCGCCGGGCGCGATGTCAGGCGGCTCAGCGCCTGCTCCGCGTCCTGCAGGGCCGATGCGATACCGTCACGCGAGCAAAAGGCGCCGGCGCAGCGGTTGATCGGGTCCGGGCTGGCATTGAGGTTGCCGTAGCGGGCCAACAATTGGTTGGCGAAGTCGCGTTTCGGATCGGTTTCGTTGAGGTGCAAGCCGCTTGGCTTGTCGTCATCGATGGCTTCGTAGTCCAGCCACAGCTTGAGCTTGCCGCTGTTCTGGTACCAGTCATCGAGGAAATCCTCGCGGGTATCGGCCGGCATCAGGCGCAAGAAGTTCTGCTCGGCGCCGTTGCGGATCAGGTCAAAGTACAAGCGTGTCTGGGCCTGGTGCGACACATTGCCGAACACGTCGAAATTCACCGCCAACTGGTAATAGGTGCGCTCCAGCAGCGGATAGTCGAACAGCCACATTGTCTGCGGCACTGCGCCGATCAGGCCCTTGTTCACCGAGGCGCTGTCGAAATGGCGAAAGATGCTCAGCAAGGCGTTGTCATTGCCCGCCCATAGGGTCGACCAGCCTGGCGCCGGCAGGTCCGCATAGTTGTCACGGCGCAGGGCTTCGTATTGATTGCGCTTGTCGCGATAAGCCAACCACAGGTTCAGCACGCTGCCCACGTCATCGTTCTGCCCGGGCATGGCCAACAGCGGCGTGGCCTGGCCGCGATAGCGGGCGTCGGTGATGTACAGGTCGTGGTCCGGGTCCTGGAACAGGGTCCAGAAGTTGTCGCGAATTACGTCGGTCGCGATCTGCCCACGACACACCGGCCCGCGGATGAACGTGCGCACGAAGTACTCGGCATTATCCAGCATGAACTGGTAGCGGGCCTTGGCCGGGATCGCTTCGAAGGTGGCGAACGGGTTGGCACGGCTGCCGGGGCCATAGCCCGGAAGGGCTGTCACTTGCCAGTCACCGGCGTAGAACAGCGCCTTGATACGCGCCATTTTCGCGGCGCTGAACGGGTAAGTAATATGAGTTTTATGCACGATCACGCCCTGCACCGGCCACAGTCGGTAGTACACCTGGGTGCCGGGGTCGTCGTTGGGGCGCCGCGTGGCGATCAGGTCGATGGGCTGGCCGCTCGGCGTGCGTGAGCGAACCCACTGGAAATAATGCCCCGGTTCACCGTTTTCGAAATAGAGGTGGGCGAGGAACAAATGCTCGAACAACCAGCGTGCCACCAGGCTCTCACGAGCGCCCGGCTGGTTGAACAGGTTTTCCCACTGCTGTACCTGCAGGGCTTCCCTGGCACTGGGGGCCAGGCCTTGCTCGTCGATCGGCGCACCGGAGGCCAGCCAGCGTTGCAGCGTCTGGTATTGCTGGTCGGTCAGGCCGGTGACCGCCAGCGGCATGCCTTCCCTGGGGTGACTACCGGCGTAGGCACTGAACTCACCCGGGGTCGCGCACATATTGGCGCGGTTCAAGCCCAGCACAATCTCGTCGGGAAGCTTGGCATTGGGTTGCAGCGGCGCGTTATGGCCCAGCTCCAGCAGGCGCGCCATCAAGGCGGCCTGGCTGCCCTGGGCATCCAGCACTGAATAGAAGCCCTTCTGCTGCCAGGCCTGTTTGCCGAACGCGTCATAAAACAAGCGCGTGGTCGGCGTGGCGGTGCTGCGCTCGCCGTCATACACCGGCATCTTGCTCGCGCCCCGCGTCGCACCCTCGGCACTGCCCAGGTTGAGCTGGCAGGCGGAGTCGTAGCAGGCATGGCACGCCACGCACTTCTCGGTGAAGATCGGTTGGATGTCGCGGGTATAGGAAATCGTCGAAGCGGGGTGATTTACCGGCACAGCCTCTGCCTGCACGGTACTGGCCATCAAAGCCAGAACGGCGCTGACAATTAAACGAAGTGACATGTATCCGGTCCCGATTCAAGGCGTGCAGTGAAAGTGGCGATGATTCTACCTAGCCATGACTGCCTGCAACATGAGCGATATTCATGCAGAACCCATCTTGCTTAAATCCGGCACAGGTTTGTTATCATTCACGCCCCCCGAAATGCCTGACCAGAGTAGTCCCATGTCCGATCGTAGCGTTCGTCTGCAAGCCCTTCACCACGCCCTCAAGGAACGTATCCTGATCCTGGACGGTGGCATGGGCACGATGATCCAGAGCTATAAGCTCGAGGAACAGGACTACCGTGGCAAACGCTTCGCCGACTGGCCGAGCGACGTCAAGGGTAATAACGACCTGCTGGTGCTCACCCGCCCGGATGTGATCGGCGGGATCGAAAAGGCCTACCTGGATGCCGGTGCGGACATCCTCGAAACCAACACCTTCAACGCCACCCGCATTTCCATGGCCGACTACGGCATGGAAGAACTGGCCTACGAACTGAACGTTGAAGGCGCACGCCTGGCCCGCAAGATCGCCGACGCCAAGACCGCCGAGAACCCGGCCAAGCCGCGCTTCGTCGCTGGCGTACTCGGCCCCACCAGCCGCACCTGCTCACTGTCACCCGACGTGAACAACCCTGGCTATCGCAACGTGACCTTCGATGAACTGGTGGAAAACTACACCGAAGCCACCAAGGGCCTGATCGAAGGCGGCGCGGACCTGATCCTGATCGAAACCATCTTCGATACGCTTAACGCCAAGGCCGCGATCTTCGCCGTGCAAGGCGTGTTCGAGGAACTGGGCGTCGAACTGCCGATCATGATTTCCGGCACCATCACCGATGCCTCCGGCCGTACCCTGTCGGGCCAGACCACCGAAGCGTTCTGGAACTCCGTGGCCCACGCCAAGCCGATCTCGGTCGGCTTGAACTGCGCCCTCGGTGCCAGCGAACTGCGCCCCTACCTGGAAGAGCTGTCGAACAAAGCCAACACCCACGTGTCCGCCCACCCGAACGCCGGCCTGCCCAATGAATTCGGCGAGTACGACGAACTGCCCTCGGAAACCGCCAAGGTCATCGAAGAATTCGCCCAGAGCGGCTTCCTCAACATCGTCGGCGGCTGCTGCGGCACCACGCCGGGCCATATCGAAGCCATCGCCAAGGCCGTGGCCGGTTACGCACCACGGCCGATCCCGGACATTCCCAAGGCCTGCCGCCTGTCCGGCCTGGAGCCTTTCACCATTGATCGCAGTTCGCTGTTCGTCAACGTCGGCGAGCGCACCAACATCACCGGCTCAGCCAAGTTCGCGCGCCTGATCCGTGAAGACAACTACACCGAAGCCCTCGAAGTCGCCCTGCAGCAGGTGGAAGCCGGCGCCCAGGTGATCGACATCAACATGGACGAGGGCATGCTCGATTCGAAGAAGGCCATGGTGACCTTCCTCAATCTGATTGCCGGCGAGCCGGACATCTCCCGCGTGCCGATCATGATCGACTCCTCCAAGTGGGAAGTGATCGAAGCCGGCCTCAAGTGCATCCAGGGCAAGGGCATCGTCAACTCCATCAGCATGAAGGAAGGCGTCGAGCAGTTCATTCACCACGCCAAACTGTGCAAGCGCTATGGCGCCGCCGTGGTGGTGATGGCGTTCGACGAAGCCGGCCAGGCCGACACCGAGGCGCGCAAGAAAGAAATCTGCAAGCGCTCCTACGACATCCTGGTCAATGAAGTCGGCTTCCCGCCGGAAGACATCATCTTCGACCCGAATATCTTCGCCGTCGCCACCGGCATCGAGGAGCACAACAACTATGCCGTCGATTTCATCAACGCCTGTGCCTATATCCGTGACGAGCTGCCGTATGCGCTGACCTCCGGTGGCGTGTCCAACGTGTCGTTCTCGTTCCGGGGCAACAACCCGGTGCGCGAGGCGATCCACTCGGTGTTCCTGCTGTATGCGATCCGCAACGGCCTGACCATGGGCATCGTCAACGCCGGCCAGTTGGAGATCTACGACCAGATCCCGGCCGAGTTGCGCGACGCGGTGGAAGACGTGGTGCTCAACCGCACCCCGGACGGCACCGACGCCCTGTTGGCGATTGCCGACAAGTACAAGGGCGACGGCAGTGTCAAGGAAGCCGAGACCGAAGAGTGGCGCGGCTGGGACGTCAACAAGCGCCTGGAACATGCGCTGGTCAAGGGCATCACCACCCATATCGTCGAAGACACCGAAGAGTCGCGCCTGTCGTTCGCGCGCCCGATCGAAGTGATCGAAGGCCCGCTGATGTCGGGCATGAACATCGTTGGCGACCTGTTCGGCGCCGGCAAGATGTTCCTGCCACAAGTGGTGAAATCGGCCCGGGTGATGAAACAGGCCGTGGCGCACCTGATCCCGTTCATCGAGCTGGAGAAAGGCGACAAGCCGGAAGCCAAGGGCAAGATCCTGATGGCCACGGTCAAGGGCGACGTGCATGACATCGGCAAGAACATCGTCGGCGTGGTACTCGGGTGCAACGGCTATGACATCGTCGACCTCGGCGTGATGGTGCCGGCGGAGAAGATCCTGCAGGTTGCCAAAGAGCAGAAGTGCGACATTATCGGCCTGTCCGGCCTGATCACGCCGTCCCTGGATGAGATGGTGCACGTGGCCCGTGAGATGCAGCGCCAGGACTTCCACCTGCCGCTGATGATCGGTGGCGCCACCACCTCCAAGGCGCATACGGCGGTGAAGATCGAGCCCAAGTACAGCAATGACGCGGTGATCTACGTCACCGATGCCTCCCGTGCCGTGGGCGTGGCCACCCAGTTGCTGTCCAAGGAACTGAAGGCCGGTTTCGTCGAGAAGACCCGCCTGGAATACATCGACGTGCGCGAGCGCACCTCCAACCGCAGCGCCCGCACCGAGCGCCTGAGCTACCCGGCGGCCATCGCCAAGAAGCCGCAGTTCGACTGGAGCAGCTACACCCCGGTGGTGCCGACCTTTACCGGCGCCAAAGTGCTGGACAATATCGACCTCAATGTCCTGGCCGAGTACATCGACTGGACACCGTTCTTCATCTCCTGGGACCTGGCCGGCAAATTCCCGCGCATTCTTGACGACGAAGTGGTGGGTGAAGCCGCCACCGCGCTGTACGCCGACGCCCGGGAAATGCTCAGGAAGCTGATCGATGAAAAACTCATCAGCGCCCGCGCGGTGTTCGGCTTCTGGCCGACCAACCAGGTGCAGGACGATGATCTGGAAGTCTACGGTGACGACGGCCAGCCGATTGCCAAATTGCATCACCTGCGCCAGCAGATCATCAAGACCGACGGCAAGCCGAACTTCTCCCTGGCCGACTTCGTCGCGCCTAAAGACAGTGGCGTGACCGACTACATCGGTGGCTTTATCACCACCGCCGGCATCGGCGCCGAGGAAGTGGCCAAGGCCTACCAGGACGCCGGCGACGACTACAACTCGATCATGGTCAAGGCCCTCGCCGACCGCCTCGCCGAAGCCTGCGCCGAATGGCTGCACCAGCAAGTGCGCAAGCATTATTGGGGCTACGCCAGGGACGAGCAACTGGACAACGACGCGCTGATCAAGGAGCAGTACAGCGGCATCCGCCCTGCCCCCGGCTACCCGGCGTGCCCGGATCACACTGAAAAAGCCCAGTTGTTCCAACTGCTCGACCCTGAGGCCCGTGAAATGCAGGCCGGCCGCAGCGGCGTATTCCTCACCGAGCACTACGCGATGTTCCCGGCGGCGGCGGTCAGCGGCTGGTACTTTGCCCACCCGCAGGCGCAGTACTTTGCGGTGGGCAAGGTCGACAAGGATCAGGTTGCCAGCTACACCGCACGCAAAGGCCAGGACCTCAGCGTGACGGAGCGCTGGCTGGCGCCGAACCTGGGCTATGACAACTGACGGCCTGCCCGGCTCGTCACTGCCGTGACGACGGACCCGGCTGTGGCGACGCCGGGCCTGACTGTGGTAACGCCGGGCCTGCCGCCTGCAACGCCTCGACCTCCCTGCGCGACAAATCCAGCAGCCGCTGCACCCGTGCGCTACTTCGCTCAACCTCCAGCTGGGTGATTGCCGCGTCGTAGCGCGCCTGGAGGTCGGTACCCGGCAGCCTGCCAACATATTCGTCCTCCACACCCTCATGGCGTGCGGCAGCTTCGTTGCTCAGGGTCTGAAACTCATCGGGGTAGCGTTCCTCCAGGTATTTGGCCCAATAGTCGCGGGCAACCAGGCTTTCATAGAACGCATCCGACGCTTCGGCCGCAAGCACCCGGGCACGGGTATCGATCACCAACTGCCCGCTGATCGGTCGACCAAATGCCATATGCTTGGGTTGACCCGGCAGCTCAAGCCCGTCGGGCCAGCCACGCGTCATGCCGATCCGGTATTGCAGCCTCACTTCGGCTCGGTCCCGCCCTACGGCATTGGTCTCGGCCAATCCATCGACCTGGTCCAGCCGGAACAATTGCCGGGACAGTTGCAGCAGACGTTGGCCCCTTGTCTGCAAATCGAGCGTCGCAACCCCGCTCAGCACATCCGATTCGAACACCAGCACTTCCATTGAGCTGAACGTGAGAATGCGTCCGTCGATACAGGTGCCGTGGGTTTCAGAGGCCACGAACAACAGCTCTCGCATCTGCGCATCGCCGGCAGCCGCGTCAATCACAGTCCATACCCGCCGGGTCAGGTCAGCCGCCACATACCGGTACTCATCGGTATCGCGCAGTCGTTCGAGCAGATGGAAAAACCGCTCATGCCCCGGTTCATCGACCAATTGCTGCCACAACTGCCGCCTGGAGACGGCCAGGTCCTGCGGCGAGTGCTCCAGCCACGACGCCAATACCGTCTCCCCCGTATCCCCGACTGGATCAAGAATGACTTCCAGCGGTTCGTAAGCATCGCCTTCGTCATCCTCACTGCGAGAACCCAGGCCGTCCTCATCGAACCCTGCAATCGATCCGTCGATCTCGCTCCTGCTCCACCCCATCACAGCCCCTGTGCCATACCCCCTTAGCAGTTCGAAACTTTCACGTGAAAGGGACTCGTTTTCGGACAGGTCGGTGCCCTGTACCAGTACGTCGTGGCTGCCATCGAGCAATTCCTCGGGAAATGTTTCCAGGTCGTTGCCGCACAGGTTCAGCGTGCGCAGACTCGGCGTGTTCAATGCGCCGCCTGGCCAGTTTGCAAGGCTATTGTAGCTAAGGTCCAGGTGCTCAAGCCGAGTGAAGGCCTGGGTGCTGAACTCACGCAGGTCATTTCTGGACAGGTCCAACCGGCGCAAGTGATCGCCCCCCAATTGGCGATACAAAGGCTGAGGATCGCTGATGGCATTGGAAGCCAGTTCCAGCTCCTCGAGCTGAGTCATGCGCGCCACCGCTTCAGGAACGGCGCCAAGGCTATTACCACTGAGCATCAGTTTGCGCAACGCGGGAAAACTATGCAGAAAACCTTCGGCGCCCGACACGGTGCACTGCACACCGGTTAAATTCAGCGTATGCACATTATTGAACTGCACCGTGAGTTCGGGCAGGTCACGGGCTTGCAGGCCGTGCAGGCTCAGCGCATAACCGTCCTCGGCTGAAACACCGGTTTGCCAGCACTCAACAATATTGAGCGCGATCCGTCGACGCTGGTCAGCCACCTGGCTGAAGTCTGCGAGATCGGTATCGGGCAATTCGCATTTATACAGCCAGCCGTTCAACTGGCGCGTCACAGACGTGTATTCCTCGTGCCAGGCAGTCAACAGGCTATCGATCTGTGAGTCACTCATGCCTCCCTCGCGCAGTTTCTCGATCCATTGCTGCGCGCTTTGTTCACTTACCGATGGGCTGATCTGCTGCAGTCGTGGGACAAACCCTTCAGCCCCTTCGGCCACTGCAATCGGCTCGGGCAATGGCAACAGATAACGGGCCATCGTCATGGCCGTTTCCCGCGGGGGAAATACCTGCGGTATATTTTGCGCTTCAAAACCTGCCAGTGCGCCCGCCGGTAAACCCTGGGCGCTCTCGACCCGCTGGCGCGCAGCCGCCAGCGCAGCCTCACCCGAGGTACTGAAGGGGTTACCCGACAGGTTGGTTTTCATCAGAATCGTTTCGTTGGCCAACACCTGAGGCGGCAAGGTCACCAGCCCATTGTCCCGCAGGTCCAGCCAAGCCAATTGCGGCAGACTCTCTGCGCCAATCGGCCAGGTCTGCAAGCTTGAACCGCGCATATTCAGCGCCTTGAGCTGCCTCAACGCGCTCACATCGATCCCTTCGAGCGGCGTGTTGCTACGGCTCAAATCCAGCAGTTCCAGGCTGCCCAGATCACTGAGTTGTGCCTGCAGTGCAGGCATCGCGAGGCTGTTATTAGCCAGGTCGAGCCGGGTCAAGCCGGGAAGATCGCCAGCACCAATGGGTATTTCAGTCAAGCCAACCCCGTTGAGTTCGAGGGATTGCACACCGCTGAATGTACCGATGAACGCGCGCGTCTGCTCGGGCGTTTCCCCCACCCAGCCCATGCGTAACGTGCGTACATGAGCAAAACTGGCTGCCGGTAACTGGGGCAGCTCAACGCTGCTCACTTGCCCCCCAGAGCTCATCACTGGATACACCGGTCCTGGTAATTCGAGTACTGACGCCTTGCCCGCTATGCCATATCGCTCACCCACCGCCTCCCACCAATTGGCTTCAAGCTCGGTCACCACATGAGCACTGGGTCCCACCTGCCATGGCCTGGACCGTAACCTCAACTGCCGCACAGTGTTGACAGGCGGGTAGTAGAACGACTCAAAAAGGCTGGCGTACTGATCGCTTATGCCGTCAATCAGGGCCACCCGTGCCTCTGGGGTCTGCGCGGCGGCCATTATTTTTTCATTCAGTGCGTCAGCCAAAACCCTATTGCCACTCAGGGAGGCCAACTCTCCCTTGGCATAGCCACTGACCATCTGGTGCAAATCGACCAGGTGCCCGAGCTCGCGATAAGCGCTGGCATACTCAAAGGCCGGTCGGAAGGTTTCGCGGGTGAACTTCGACCAGTCCATCGACAGCCCCGCCCACAGTCGCTCATGCCCGCTATACAGCGTGTCAGGCAGCGCGCTAATTGCGGTACGGCTCAAATCGAGACGCTCCAGATGAGGCAGGTTCTCGACATTGGTCGGCCAGTGGGAAAGGCCTATAGGTGCGTCAATTTTCAGCCGGCGCAACTGCGTCAACGCGGACACGTCAAGGGGTTTGAGTGCATCCATGGAGAAGCCGCGATAATCGATATGCAACGCCTCCAGCGAAGTCAGGGTATTGAGCCTCGAGAGAAACTCCGGCGCCAGGTGCTCCGCTCCCGAGCCGAACGTCAAGCTTTTGAGACCGGTCATCCTGGAGACCGCCGGGGGCAGTGTCGTCAGCGACAATCGGGGCGTCTGGGAGAACGCCCCCCAAAATTGGGACGTATCGCCAATCGACAGCGTCTGCACTTCAGGAAAACGCACCAGGAAAGCGTCAATCGCAGCATCGTTCATCGTCCTTCCGAGTACCGTCAAATCACGAATATGGGAAAAATCGGTCGTCAAGGGCGGCAGATGCTCTTCGATATAGAGCTGCAAGCGATCGGCGCCAGCCACCTTTCCTGCCAACGGCTCCATCCGCCAGGCCTCCTTCAACTGATGTGCCAAGCGGGCTTTTTCATTGAAGAGGGCAGTGCCGGCAGCCGTGCCGCCCTGGGTACCGACCCACCCGTCGAGTGTCGACACCAGCGTGGTGTATTCACGCTCACGGGTTTGCAGATAGTTGAAGATTGTCCTGTTGTCCTTGCCCTGCGCTCGCAGGCGGCGGATATAGTCCGCGGCCGGCTCATCGCTCAAGCCATACAGCGCTTGCACGCGTGACTCAAGGCTCGGGCCCAGGCCCGCACCTCGTCCGCTGGCGTAATAGCCCAGCAACTTGTCCTTGACCCGTACGGGTGGTTTGAACCCTTTGCGCTGCGGCTCGAGCAGCCGTACTGTCTGGTTACGATAAAGGTCTGCGGACTCGATGATCTTGTCGCGCAGCAGCGCGTTTTGACTCACATCCGGCACGCCCAGCCCCTGACGCACCTCATCGGGCATGGCATGCATGAGCGAGGCATAAAAGTTATCGCCCTGGGTGGGCAGGCTGTTGAGTTCTTCCCCACGCTCATTGAGCGCCTGGAAGCGCGGGCCTTTTTTCACCAGGTACTTCTTGTTTCGGGCCGTATCACTGCCGATGCTGTCCAGTAACACGCCACTGTCAGTGTCTTCGCGTACTTCCAGGCGCAAGGTGTCCGGCCAACCGGGCAGTTTCTCGAGGGTGTGCAATGCCAGCCGACGGCTGTCCGCCGAGGCCATGGTTTCGCTGCGTAAACCGGCATACGCCCGCGTCTGTCGCCCTTGAAGCGCGTACCAGCGCGCCTCTTCGAGCATGGCCAAAGGCGCCCGGCGCGTCGCTTCCAGACGTTTGAGGTCAAGCGCGGAAGCGTGAGCCAGGGTGTCCTCGGCGGCAGCTTCGCTGAGCCCGGGACAGATACGTTGCAGCAGTTTGACCTGGCTGCCCGGCGGCTCGGTTCCCGCGTAAATACTGTCAAAAATATCCGGTTTGCGTGCCTGGGCATACTCGGCGATTTGCTTGCTGAACTCCTGTGGCCGCAGATCACGTACGCGAGCACCTTCGCCGCCCAGCAGACGGGTCACCTGAGCCTCATCCAGCGCGGCCAGAATCACCGAGGGCAGTTTCCCGCCCAGTACATCGGCGCGGGTGATCTGGATCGGCGCCTGCGCAACCGCTCCACGCGCCAAGCGACCAGAACCGTATTTCACCGAGTTGCCAACGAGTTCAGGCCCTTCGAATACCTCCAGTACCTGAGTCCTCAGCCAACGTGGCATCTCGGTGACCAGAGGCAGTGCAAATAAATAATGGTCGTCGATCGGTTGGCTGCCCCGCAACTGCGCGATCACCTGCGAACTGCCTGCGTCGGCCTTGAACAGACGCATGGCGTCCAGCAGTTCCGGCGGCGGAGCCGCGAGGTCCGTGTGCATCTTACGCAGAGCACTGTCGCTCACCCCGCTGACATCCGCGACCTTGAGCAACTCAGCATCGGAAAACGCTTCGGTTTCATGGCCCATGCGCCGCAACAGCGTCAGGCGATCCCACTCGGCAGGTCGCTCAAGGGTATGACGCCAAGCGCCCCGGGCGTTGCTTTGCAGAACCGGCTGGTACACCTCGGAGTTGGTTGGGTGCTTGATCCGCCACTGCTTGATCGACTCATCGAAAACCTGCTCATAAGCCTGACCGTCCTGGCGAACATAGGTCTTGCCATTGAGCGTGTATTGGCCCATCGCGTTGGGCCCTGACGCCGCCTCCAGCGTCACGGGGCTTTCATAGCCGGTCAAATCCGGCTTCCACAGGCGCATCTCACCATTGGGCAGGGTCACGGGACTGAGGTTTTCGATGACCGGTTCAGCCTTGACAGCCCGGAATTTGCTCACCGCCACTCCCACACCGGCCATGACGGCGATCTGGGCGAGATTTTCCGCCACATCCACCAGATGCGCCTTGGCCGCCCGTTTATCACCCTCGGCCCAGTCGGCCACACCTTCGATGGTCTCCGAGAGCAATTGCTCAGCCATCACTGCCAGCATGACTTCACCCAACACGGGCACGAACATGGAGACTGCGTTGAGCGCCAGCATGCCGATTTCGAACAGGTGCGCCAGCTTGGCCTCGCGCGCCTTTGCATCCACGTCAGCGGTGGGCACTGCATGGGCACGGGCGTCGGCCAGGACCTTGTCACGGTGCTTTTCGTACAGGAAGGGCCAAAGGTCGAGCAGCCCGGAAAAGGTGCCTGTACCGCGGTAAGGCATCAAGTTACCGGGCGCCAGGTAAGGGTCGCTTACCGACTCCATCTTCGCCGGCTTTTCAGGGGGCAGCTCTCTGATACGGGTGATCGGCGATAGCCCGAACACGAACTCCACGACCGATCGCCAAGGCGAGGTCAACGGGCCACTGGGAGAATCGGCAGACTTTTGCGTGAACTGGCTGAAATAGTAGGGCCTCTGATCATAGGGCAGGAACTGGCTGAAGAACTTCTGGTATGCCGTTGGCGCGGGGTCATCGGCCGCCATGCCCGCACGGTCAGTGAACTGGCGTTTGCACTCGTCGCGCATTTGTTGTCGGGAGGTATAGCGTTTGAGTGGGTGATCCGGGTGATTGGGGACGTAGAGGATCAACTCGTCGCTGTAGCGGTCACCGATTGAAAAATAGACGCAGCCCGTCAGCCTTTTTTTCATCAGGCTCATGTCGAGAAGCCAGACCCGCTTATTGCCGAGCGTGGGGTAAACGTTACCGTTGATCACCGACAGGATCATGGTGTAATCCGCAGGCTCGATATCTCCATTGACCACGGCGCTTTCAGCGGCGGCCTTCATGGCCGCTTTCTGGCTGGCGATGAAGTGTTGCTCAAGAGGCGGTTGAGGGCGCGTGTCGACCGGTGCGAAGAACGACTTCAGGTAAGTCTGATACTGCGCGCCGATATCAAGGCTGCGGCACAGGGTCATGAATTGGCTGACCGTCAGGCTCACGGTGGCCGGCTCAAAGGTGCCAGGCGTGGCGGTCTCCAGCACAAACGTTGAGTTCTTGTGGTAAGCGCCAGGTTTGCATTCCCAGGCCTCGAAATTGTGTTGAGCCGCCTGCAGCATCGACAGTTTCAGGACCTCGAACGAGGTGAGCTCCACTTCAGCGACACTGATCTCCAGTGGCTTGCGCAGGCACAGGAAGGTCTTGTCGACATCGGCCTGCACCTGGTACTGGTCTTTCAACGCCTTGAGCAGCAAAGGCCTGGCGAATGCGTCGACGTCCTTGAACGTCGCCATGGTGGTGTCCAATTGGACCTGGGCGATAGCGCTGGCTATGACGCTGGCGTTGACGCTGTTGCGCTGTGCGGGCGTGGCGTCCGTGTACCACTGCGGCACTGCCGCGAAGGTGTCTTTAAGCGCCGACCGGCGCGCAGGTGTTGCCTCGACCAGCCATTGGGGCACGGCCTTTTCGAGAAAGTCGCCGTGAATGCTCTGCGTCGCTGCGAGCGGCTTGGCAACGGCGGAACCAGGGGATGAATCCGGCATGGTGTCACTCCTTTGAAATGGAATGACAGAACATCACGGGGCTCAAGGTGCCAGGTGGTGCATATATGGTCGGCACCGCACGCGAGCGGTCGCAACATCGGCCCTGCTCGCGGTATCCGAATACCGCACCGGCAATGGCGAAAGTCGATTTCCTAATGGTGTCTCCATCATCGACCTCAGGACAGGAAAGGACTTTGCCATGCCCCCTCCAAACACCCCCACGCCTCTGAGCCAATTACCTGCCCAGGCAGTCCATCAACGTTTCGCCACACGCCCGGCCTTGTACTCAGTGGTCTTCAATGCGCTGCGCAGCCGCATTCTGGAGCGCTACCCCTCCCTGGAGCTGGACTTGCTCAGGGTCAAGCTGGCCAGTCCAACCCCCTCCGGCACTTATACCTACCGACCGCTGATGGAGGTCGCTATCGCGCAGGTACTGGACCCGCAGCTGCTTGACTGGCGCTCAAAACGCGAGCTGCCGTACTACTTGACGCAACTGCCACCGGCAATCCTCAAGCCGGCAGCGCTGCCCCTCATCGACATGCAGGTCATCGCAGGCATCATCGACCAAGTGCGAGCTTCGCTCTACCTGCATTTTCAGCATGACCTGGCTGATTACTGGAGCGCCATCGACAGCCACGGCCGCAGTCGCTGGCAATGGCTGAGCGAGTTTCTCAACGGCCAGATGACTGCCGCAGCGGCCGGTCAATCAAGCCTGAACAAAGACCAACAGGACATGCTGACCGCCGTCGCCACCTGGCCGGTGCGCGTTGAACGCCTGCCCCACGCCACACCCACCACCCATGTCTATTTCATTGAAAGCACACTGTCCAAAGGCGCAGAAGAAACCCGCCTGCTGAGCCCGGACCTGCTGTTGATACGTGATCAAAACGTTCTGCTGCAAAGCGTGGACGGCGTGATCGAGGCGTTTGCCTCAATCGATGACTTCAGTGACGCCTGGGGCGCCAGGATGCAGCGCCAGTTCCAGTTCGACCAGCTCACCTGGAAACGCAACGAACCTGATGGCAACGTGTTCGAACAACAGGCCGGCCTGATCCTCAATCAGCAGTTGGAAGACCTCGCCACCCTGACGTTCCAGGGCCAGGACGAAAAAACCCTTGAGCGGCGCCTGGACACGCTCACGGACCCGGCGGTTCTCTTTACCCAGGTCAAGACACCTGCCGCCCCGTTGCTGCAGAAGATAATCGACCAATTGCCCGAATGGCTCACGCAAGCCAGCGCCGACGACCGTTTTGCCTACCATCGGCACCAACAGGACATGGCAAGGGTGCTGCGACAAAACCAGGGGCGCTCGTTCAACGAGGGCATTGAAAACATCCACAGCTTCAGCCGCGCTGCATTGCGCAAGCAGATGCAAACCGATCATGGCGACTTCGACCCCGACGAGGTGGTACTGGACTTCGCCGTGGCGGCCGGCTATCCAGGAGGCGCCGGCATTATCGACCATGTGCAAATGTCGCTGACGCAACTGGCGCTGAAGAACCTGGCCGGCAAACCCAAGGGCACCCTGAAGATCTCAGCCAAAGGCGCCGAGGCGCTGCCGACCTGGCTCGACGAAGATTACCTGTTGGGCAGTACCGGGTTGATCCAGCGTGTCGACATAGGCAGTACCTATCCACACACCATCAAAGACCTGCTGCTGTCCGACAGCGCCGACGCGCGGCGCCGGGAAACGCTGTTTACCCGCGAACTCAAGGTCAAGCTGCCGATGCAGGCGCTGGAATACAAGATCCGACAGCAGCACGGCGTCACCGTGACGGGTTATCGCTATGTGAAGGCATTGATGGGCGAGATGCCCTCGGACCGGCTCGTCGATGGACAGGAGATCGTCCTGCGCCCCTTGGCCTTATGCCGCAAGAGCGGTGCCCAGCCCGATGAAGTCAACAACGTCTTTATTATCGAAACCAAAGGCGCCAGTGCGGGCCCGCACCTGCTGTATCGGCCGCTGTATATCGACTGCCTGCATGAATACCCGACACGTCCGGCGCTGCTGGACGCACTGGCCGCACCGGGCGAGCTGCAAGACAGCGTGCTGACCTGGCTGAGCGACAGGGCTCGCCCCATCTACGCCAACGGCGGTTTCAGAGAACCGCACATCATTCGCTTCCTGCCCGGGGATGAGTTCAGCCCTCCCCGGCAACCTGTGCCCGCAAGCCTGGCGGTCGATGAAGGCGCTGGAGAGTGGCTTCAATCACAGGTCAACGGCCAGTTGTTGAACCACCTGTACGGCAGCACCGCACGCGCACTGGTCGACCTGGCTGATCGCGAGTCGGTTTCCAACGGCGAGAGCCGCTGGGCCATCGTGATGGAAGGCGCGTGGCTGCTGTTCAATACATTGCTGTTGCCGCTGGTGCAGGGCCCCGCCATGTTGGTGGGTTGGTTCATGGTGCTGGTCGCCAGCCTGGAGCAGGACCTGGCAGGTTTGGACAGCGACGACCCAACGACCCGCGAACTGGCGTTGATCGACCTGTTGCTCAATACCGCAATGGTGCTGCTGCATGCCGCCACACCCGCCGGCAGGCCTCGACAGGCGCTGCCGGAACCCATCGCAGAAGACCGCGCCCGGCACCTGGCGCGCTGGCGTCGGCCTGCCGGCCTGCCCCTGCCGTCAGGCGCTGCGGTGGTTCGCCATGGCGCAGTGGCGATGCCAGGCGAACCGCCGGCAACGGGCCACACCACCCTGGACTTCACCCGTTCGCTGGCCAGCCCCCAGGCAAGCGCGAAGTTGCTCAAGGCGTTGCTCGACATACAGGTGCCCTGGCCCGAGTCACTGCCAACGGCTCAGGCAAGCGGCCCGCTCATGGGGCTCTACCGTATCGGCAATCTCTGGCACGCCAGCGTCGGCGGCCTGTTGTTCCAGGTCAGCGTGGTGCCCGGTTTCGGCGAGGTGTACCTGGTGCACCCACAGCATCCGCAACACCCCGGCTTCAAACTGATCAGCGACGGCCGAGGGCATTGGCGGCTGGATCGACACGCCAGGCTGGAAGGCGGTATGCCCAGAGAGCGGTTGAGTCAATGGCAAAGAAAACGCAACGAACAATTGGAGGCGCTGAACTCAGGATTGGCAGCCCTCAATATTGAAGCGAATGCATTGGCGCCACACGCGCAACAGTTCAACGACGCCGTGAAAAAAGCCCAGGATCAACTGACAATCCACAAGCAAGCCTTGAGAGAAGACTGGCAAAGGCTTGGCAGCCCCACATTACTTCCCGCACTGCGCCCAAGAATCGCCGACCGTCATCAGCAAAGGCAGAATTCGACGGCAAGCGCCACCACCGCTTGGCGCATCGCATTCGACAACTACCAGGAAAACACGCAAGCGTATATTTCCACGCAGGAAAAGTCCTTGAGCATGGCCAAAGAGCTGCTGGAACTGGACAGAACGCAGACTCAATACAAGTCGCTACGAGATATCGCGACCGAGAACATTCACAGTCACTTGTTGTTTTCTTATTCGTGCCTGCACCAAAAAATCAAAAACACGCTGGAAACCGCTCGCGGCGAAAGCCTCGCTGAACTACTGCTGCGGGTCGACAGAGAACTGCCCGACCACATCACAGGCGCCTACGAGGCGTTCATCAGCGGTGCGACGCAGCGACTGGAAGCGCTCAAGGAAATGTTCACAATCGCCGAAAAAGTTGAAGCCATACTGCAACAGGCCAGTCCGGTATTGAGAGATCAACTCACGGGCAAAATCACGTCCGGCAACACGATTTCTTCGGCCATCATTGAACAGCATATCCTGTTAGCGTTTGTCGAGTTGATAGTCGATCGCTCTCTTGACACCGGCAACCCGCAGGAGCGGCCTTTCCTCACAGTACTCACCGATCGCCAAGCGACTACCGCCATCCTCACTCACACCGAAATACAAGCCACAAGTGGTTACTCACCGACCGAACAAATTGACGTACTCAAGGGTGCACTCCAGCAGTACGGTCGACTGGAAAATGCCGTCAACTCGTTAGCTGAAATGAGTTCCCGGCTTGTGCGAGAGCCGTATCGGGCCCCCTTTCTGGAACAGTTCGGCGTGGCCCGCACGGCAGTGGAAGCGCAACTGGCCCAGTTGATCCTGTCTGAAGAAGGCTTTGCCCCCAGGCAACCCCCCAACCGGGCGGTGCGGCAGAGACCCACCAGTCGAAGGGTTATCAAGACCCGTAACAGGGAGACACTGGTGGGTGACTTGCGCCCGAGTGAGCCCGGTGTAGAGGGCAACTTCATCGACATCAAGGACCCGCTCACCGGGCAAACCGTCGCCACTTACCATGAACACGTCAATGAAGGCGTCTGGAACGTCGTCGAGCAAGCGCTGCCGGCCCCCAGGCCCGCCGCACCTGCGAGCCGCACGTTAAAGGCGATCAAAGCGCAGGCAAAAATCGTCAGGGACGAGCGGGCAGGTATCGATTCAAGCATTCGCTTCCAACAACGCAAGCTTCAGGAGCCCGGCCGACGCGAGAGCCTCGACCCCTACGACTGGGATGTGATGCTGAGCCAGCATGCCGCGAAGTTTGAAACGCTTGCAGAGGAACTCCTGCGTGACCACGCCGCCAACGCAGAGGCTGTCACCCTGCGCGATGCTTATCTGGCGCAAGCCAATGCCGCCATGCTACAAGCCCGCGAGGCGTGCGCCGCAGGGTATAAATTGCAGCGCCCGAAAGCTGCCAATGTCGCCTATTTGTGGAAACACGGTTTTGTCGATATCAACCTGCGACGCGAGCGCTTTCGACTGCTGGCCGGTGACTATCTCACTGAGTACGCGATCCGCGACACGGACAAAATCCGCGCCGCAATGCCGCTCGAAGACGCCGACCTGTGGTACGCCCACTTCCATTACCCGGCCATCGACACATCGCCTCTGGAACCCACTTTCGGCCATCTGAAAACCAAGGCAGAGCGCCGGTTTACGCGCCGCGAACTGATCGAACAGGCGCGTGCCGACAACCGCGCAGTGGTCAATCTGGATAAAGCCGAGATCAAAGCCCCGTTGGACCGAGAGTTGTTCCTCGGACTGGAGGTCCTGGCGTGAGATAGCCAAGGGATTGTCTATGCTCTGTAGGACAACCTGACTGACGAGGGCGATATGGACGATCCCATCGATAACAAACCACCCACCTTCTGGCAGATGCTGCACAGCGTGGTCGCGGCGGCGTTCGGTGTGCAGAGCGGCAAGAACCGCGCCCGCGATTTCACCCACGGCAAGCCCAGCCATTTTGTAGGGCTGGGCATTCTGTTCACGCTGGTATTTGCCTTGACCTTGTTCGGTATCGTCAAGCTGGTGCTGCACTTCGCCGGGGTGTGATGCAGCGGCCACGTGCAGCGCGGTCAACGCCCCCTGTTCACTGGTGGCTGACCCAGAACACGGCGGTTCCGACCACCAGGATGATCAGGAACAAAATCGCCCACGCATCCACGGTACTGTCAGGTTTACGCACTTTGGTGGAATTGCTCATCGCATCGCCTCTTGTGGGTTTTATAGGTGATTGCATCACGGCTCAACGACAGTAAAGATCATGATTGCCCGCATGACAAATGTGGGTATCGTGATAACGGTTCTCATTAGTCAGTTTGGTTATTTACATATACCCAAACATCACTTTTGCGCATATACGCAAACTGGTATCGTGCGCCGGCTCCGTTGGGAGTGCGCGGCCGTGCGCGCAGATTTGCCGAGAACAGGACCTATATGTACGTATACGACGAATACGATCAGCGCATCATCGAGGACCGCGTCAAGCAGTTCCGTGATCAGACCCGACGCTACTTAGCAGGTGAACTGAGCGAAGAAGAGTTCCGCCCTCTGCGCCTGCAAAATGGCCTTTATGTTCAGCGCTTTGCGCCGATGCTGCGGGTGGCCGTGCCTTATGGCCAGCTGACCTCGCGCCAGACGCGAATGATGGCCAAGATCGCCCGCGACTTCGACAAAGGCTATGCCCACATCAGCACCCGGCAGAACGTGCAGTTCAACTGGCCGGCCCTGGAAGACGTGCCGGACATCCTGGCTGAACTGGCCACTGTGCAAATGCACGCCATTCAGACCAGCGGTAACTGCCTGCGCAACGTGACCACCGACCAATTTGCCGGCGTCGCTGCCGACGAGTTGATCGATCCACGGCCGTGGTGCGAAATCGTGCGCCAGTGGACTACCTTCCACCCTGAGTTCGCCTACCTGCCGCGCAAGTTCAAGATCGCCATCAATGGCTCGACCTCGGACCGCGCCGCCATCGAAGTGCACGATATCGGCCTGGAGCCGGTGCACAACGCTGCCGGCGAGCTGGGTTTCCGAGTACTGGTCGGCGGTGGCCTGGGCCGTACGCCGGTGGTCGGTGCGTTCATCAACGAGTTCCTGCCGTGGCAGGACCTGTTGAGCTACCTCGATGCCATCCTGCGGGTCTACAACCGCTATGGTCGTCGTGACAACAAATACAAGGCCCGGATTAAGATCCTGGTCAAGGCGCTGACCCCTGAGGTTTTCGCGCAAAAGGTCGATGCCGAGATGGAACACCTGCGCGGCGGCCAGACCACCCTGACCGAAGCCGAAGTACACCGCGTCGCCAAGCATTTCGTCGACCCTGAGTATAAGGCTTTGGCCAACCAGGACGCCGAGCTGGCCGCACTCGACCAACAGCATCCGGGCTTTGCCCGCTGGCGTACGCGCAACACCCTGGCGCACAAGAAGCCGGGCTATGTGGCGGTTACCCTGTCGCTCAAGCCCACCGGGGTTGCGCCAGGTGACATCACCGACAAGCAACTGGACGCCGTCGCCGACCTGGCCGAGCGCTACAGCTTCGGCCAACTGCGCACCTCTCACGAGCAGAACATCATTCTTGCCGACGTCGAGCAGAGCCAATTGTTCACCCTGTGGGGCGAGCTGCGCGAAGGCGGTTTTGCCACGCCGAACATCGGCCTGCTGACCGATATCATCTGCTGCCCGGGCGGCGACTTCTGCTCCCTGGCCAACGCCAAGTCGATCCCGATTGCCGAATCGATCCAGCGCCGTTTCGACGACCTGGACTACTTGTTCGACATCGGCGAGCTGGACCTGAACATTTCCGGTTGCATGAACGCCTGTGGTCACCACCACGTCGGACACATCGGCATCCTGGGCGTGGACAAGAAAGGCGAAGAATTCTACCAAGTGTCCCTGGGTGGCAGCGCCAGCCGCGATGCGAGCCTGGGCAAGATCCTCGGCCCATCCTTCGCCCAGGAAGCCATGCCCGAGGTGATCGGCAAGCTGATCGACGTCTACATCGAACAGCGCACCGAAGATGAGCGTTTCATCGACACCTACCAGCGCATCGGCATTGACCTGTTCAAGGAGCGCGTCTATGCAGCGAATCATTAAGAACAACGAAGTCCTCGACGAAACCTGGCACCTGCTGCCCAAGGACGCGAGCTTCGACGGCATCTCCAACTGCGACGACCTGATCGTACCGTTGGCGCTGTGGCGCGAACACGGCCACGCCCTCAAGGCCCGCGACGGCGGCCTGGGCGTGTGGCTGGATGCCGATGAAGAAGCCGAAGAAATCGGTGAAGACGTCGAGCATTTCCAGGTCATCGCCCTGAACTTCCCGGCCTTCACCGACGGGCGCAACTACTCAAACGCACGCCTGTTGCGTGAACGTTATGGGTACAAAGGCGAATTGCGCGCGATTGGCGATGTGCTGCGCGACCAGTTGTTCTACCTGCGCCGTTGCGGGTTCGATGCCTTCGCCTTGCGCGCCGACAAAGACCCGTACGAAGCGCTGGAAAGCCTCAAGGACTTTTCGGTGACGTACCAAGCGGCAACGGACGAGCCACTACCGCTGTTCCGCCGCCGCTGAGTCTCAACTGTAGGAGCGAGCTTGCTCGCGAAAAACCTCAACGATAACGCGTGCGTCCTGAATGAACGCGGTGCCTGTGAGTTTTTCGCGAGCAAGCTCGCTCCTACAAGGATGGCAGCTTGATCGAGGCCAGCACCTGCTTCTGCCCCATGGAGCAAGGCACGCCTTCCGGCTGCGCCCGTACCGCCTCGATCACGCCCAATAATTGCGCCTTGTTGTGAGCCAACTGCGCCTGCATCACCTCGATCTGAGCCACCTTGCGCTCCAATGCCTCGATCAACTCATCACGCTTGTGCTCCCCCGGCGCGGGCATCAACGCTTTGAGTTCCTGCAAGGTAAAGCCGGCCTGCTGCGCGCTCTGGATCAATTGCAGCGTCTGCAGCGCCTCAGGGGCATAGCGCCGATAACCATTGGCCTGGCGTCCGACCTGACTGATCAACCCCTCAGCCTCATAAAAGCGGATGCGTGACGCCGCCAACCCGCTCTGTTTTGCCAGTTCACCGATATTCATCGAAACGTCCGCTTGACATTAAAGTTAACTTTAAGCTTAGCCTGAGGCCTCCCCCGCTCAGGAGTCAACGCATGTCACCTTTTGAAGCTTTGCAACTGCCCAACGGCCAGGTTATTTCCAACCGCATCGCCAAGGCGGCGATGGAAGAAAACATGGCTGATCTGAATCAGGCACCCTCCCGCGAATTGAAGCAGTTGTACAAGACCTGGGCCGAGGGTGAACCCGGCCTGCTGCTCACCGGCAACGTTATGATCGACCGCCGTGCCATGACCGGCCCCGGTGGCGTTGCGCTGGAAAACGAGCAACACCTGGACAGCTTCCGCGAATGGGCCGATGTAGTGCGGGCCAAGGGCGTGCACTTCTGGGTGCAGCTCAGCCATCCGGGGCGCCAGACCATGGCCAACCTGGGCCAACAGGCACTGGCGCCGTCTGCCATCGCGCTGGACCTGGGCAGCTTTTCCAGAATGTTCGCCAAGCCCAGGGCCATGACCGAAGACGACATCCAGGACGTGATCCAACGCTTCGCCACCAGCGCCCGCCTGGCCGAGAAAGCCGGGTTCACCGGGGTACAGATCCACGGTGCCCACGGCTATTTGTTGAGCCAGTTTCTCTCACCCTTGAGCAACCATCGCACCGACCGCTGGGGCGGTTCACTGGAAAACCGCGCACGCCTGCTGCTCGAGGTGATCCACGCCGTGCGCGCCAGCGTCAGCCCATCCTTTTGCGTGGCGGTAAAACTCAACTCCGCCGACTTCCAACGCGGCGGTTTCGATGCCGCCGACGCACGTGCCGTGGTCGAACTGCTCAACCCACTGCCCATCGACCTGCTGGAATTGTCCGGCGGCAGCTACGAAGCGCCGGCCATGCAGGGCGAAGCACGGGACGGCCGTACCCTGGCCCGTGAGGCGTACTTCCTGGAGTTCGCCAAGGAACTGGCCACGATCGCCAGGATGCCGTTGATGGTGACCGGCGGTATCCGCCGCCTGCCCGTCGTGCAACACGTGCTCGACAGCGGCATTGCCATGGCCGGCATCGCCACCGCCCTGACCCTGGAGCCGCAACTGATCAAACACTGGCGCGAGGGCCGCGACCTCAACCCGCAGCTCAAACCCATCGACTGGAAACGCAAACCCTTGGCCGCCCTCGCCACCCTCGCCCTGGTGCGCGACCAGATGCGCCGCCTGAGCCGCGGGCGCCTGCCCAACGCCAAGGCCGCTCCGTGGCTGGCGCTGGTGTGTGATCAGTGGTTTACCGCGCGGCGTACGCGGCAGTACCGCGCCAGCATGACGCAATCTTCACATTAAACGCGGAGCATTCGCCGTGATTGAACTGTCCCCTACTGATCAGCAGTTTTTCAACCTCACTGACGATTGGAGTGCTTCATGGCGAAAATCAACCTGGCCCAGCAGCTGGCGACCACCCTTGAACAGGCGGGCATCAAGCGCATCTGGGGCCTGACCGGCGATAGTCTCAATGGGCTCACCGACGCCCTGCGCAGCATGGACAGCATCGAGTGGATGCATGTGCGCCACGAAGAAGTGGCCGCGTTCGCCGCCGGCGCCGAGGCCGCCGCCACCGGTGAGCTGACCGTGTGTGCCGGCAGTTGCGGGCCGGGCAACCTGCATTTGATCAATGGTCTGTTCGACTGCCATCGCAACCATGTGCCGGTACTGGCGATTGCTGCGCAGATTCCGTCCTCGGAGATCGGCCTGAATTATTTTCAGGAAACCCATCCCCAGGAACTGTTCAAGGAATGCAGCCATTTTATCGAGCTGGTGAGCAACCCCGAGCAGATGCCCCAGGTGCTGCATCGCGCCATGCGTTCGGCGATTCTCAATCGAGGCGTGGCGGTGGTGGTGATTCCGGGAGACGTGTCGTTGCTGGAGGTAGAAGACAAGCTCAAGCCATGGCCGGCGCTGCATGCACCGCGCACATTGCCGGCCGAGGCCGACTTGCAGCGCTTGAGCGATATGCTCCAGAGCAGCGAGAAAGTCACACTGCTGTGCGGCAGCGGTTGCGCCGGTGCCCATGACCAGGTAGTGGCGTTGGCCGACGCCCTCGGCGCGCCGGTGGTGCATGCGCTTCGCGGCAAGGAGCATGTGGAATGGGATAACCCATTCGATGTGGGCATGACCGGCCTGATCGGTTTCAGCTCCGGCTACCACGCGATGCTCGACTGCGACACGCTGATCATGCTCGGCACCGACTTTCCTTACCGTCAGTTCTATCCGACCGACGCCAGAATTATCCAGGTTGACCGTGACCCCCAGGCCCTGGGCCGACGCGCGACCCTGGACCTGGGCATCGCCGCCGATGTCAGTGAAACCATCGGCGCGCTGTTGCCGCGCCTGACCCGCAAGACCGATCGCAGCTTCCTCGAAACCTCCCTCAAGCATTACGAGAAAGCGCGCCAGGGCCTGGATGACCTGGCGCAACCGTCCAAGGCGGATCGACCGATCCACCCTCAATACGTAGCACGCCTGCTCAGCGAGCTGGCCGATGATGATGCGATTTTCACCGCCGATGTCGGTTCACCGACCGTATGGGCCGCGCGCTACCTGAAGATGAACGGCAAGCGCCGCCTGATCGGCTCGTTCAACCACGGCTCCATGGCCAACGCCATGCCCCAGGCCATCGGCGCGCAGGCGGCGTTCCCGGGTCGGCAGGTCATCTCGATGTCGGGTGACGGCGGTTTCACCATGTTGATGGGGGACTTCATTTCGCTGGCGCAATTGAACCTGCCCGTCAAAGTGATCGTGTTCAATAACGCATCACTGGGTTTCGTCGCCATGGAGATGAAGGCCGCAGGCTACCTGGACACGGGCACCGAGCTGAAAAACCCGGATTTCGCGGCCATGTCCAATGCCATGGGAATCCTGGGGATTCGCGTGGAGCAATCCGAAGACCTGGAGCCGGCCCTGCGCCAAGCGCTGGCCCACAACGGCCCGGTGCTGGTGGATGTAGTGACGGCCACCCAGGAGTTGGTGATGCCGCCGACGATCAAACTCGAACAGGCCAAGGGGTTCAGCCTGTATATGCTCAAGGCGGTAATGAGCGGGCGTGGCGATGAAGTGATCGAGCTGGCGCGCACCAACTGGCTGCGCTGATCCAACGGCGGGAGGGGCAAACCCCTCCCGCACCCGGACTCATGGTCCGATTCAGCCCTGTTGTTTTTCGACCCATTTGCCGAAGGCATCGATAAACGCCTGCAGGAACGGCCGGGTTTTTTCCGACAGCTTGCCGGCCTCATCGAACACGCTGCCCGCTCCGCCCAGGTAGGCTTCAGGCTGTTGCATGCACCACACATCAAGAAACACCAGGGACTGGCGCAGGTGATGGTTGGCACCAAAGCCACCAATGGCGCCTGGCGATACGCTGATGATCGCGCCGGGCTTGCCGCTCCAGGCACTCTGCCCATACGGACGGGACCCGACATCGATGGCATTCTTCAACGGCGCCGGCACGGAACGGTTGTATTCGGGCGTCACGAACAACACCGCGTCGGATGAACTCACCTGTTGACGGAAAGTGCTGTAGGCTTGCGGCGCGCCTGGCCCGTCTATGTCCTCGTTGTAGAGCGGCAAATCGCCAATTTCAACAATGTTCAGCTTCAGGTTGGCCGGCGCCAGCTCGGCCAGTGCCAAGGCGACTTTGCGGTTGATCGAGTCTTTTCTCAAGCTGCCAACCAGGACGGCAATCGTGTAGACCTTGCTCATTGAGGTTTCCCGACGTCTGACTAAAGGAGCCTGTAGTTATAAAGATTTCATCGCGCGTGCACCAGCGGGTTTTGAGAATGCCGCACACGTTGATGCGCAATCCCATGTGTGGGAAATATCTGAAACGTTAAACGAATAGTATTTTTTTCTTATAGGTAAACTACCCCGCTCCCTGACGGTCTACAGAACCGCAAATCGAGTGTTTATCTCCAGAGGTTCTAAACAGATGGCAGCAGTACTAGTCGGACAGTTTCATGCCAGAGACGCGGAAGGCCGCGTGTATTCGGTGCATGAGTTCCAGGAATCCAACCCGGCGCACGGCGACCTGGCTGGCTCGGCGCCTACCACCACCTACAAGCTGGCCATTGGCGACCGGATGGAGAAGCTGGAGGGTGATGAGTTCCGATTGGTTCAGTCGGGCACCATCCTCGTACGCGAATCGAAGACCACCCTCGCCTCATAAGACTAGGCCCTGACCTCCTGCCCGGTCCAGGCGACTGGGCCGGGGAAGCTACGGGCTATGGATTTGCGTCACCTCAATGCCCTGCTCACCTTGCTTGAGCGTTACCACCACCTGCCCCCTCTCCCCCTCAACCGCATACATCGAGCGCGTGTAGCCCGGCCGGTCGTAAGCGGGATAGGCCTGCACCTGCCTGATCAACGTGATACCCAGCACGGCGCCCACCTGCTCGCCGACCTGTTCCTGGGAGCGAATAAACGCTTCAAGTGCGAGGTCCTCCGGTGCGTATTCGGCGTGATTATTGAAGAAGTAAGCCGCCATGCACCCCACGGTCACCAGGACCAGGAGTTGCTTGGCCGTTACCCCGAAGAGCGTCGAGGGTAGAGGCATTTGAGACCAGACCTGTTTTTGTTGTAAGTACCGGGTCACCGGCATTGGTCGTTGCTGATCAGACACCGCATTCTAGTAGGGTCGTGGCGCAACGCCATAGACCGGGGCGACGCTCGCAGTCTTTTTTGCGCACAAAGGCCTGCGCCATTGAATCCCCAACGCGCTGCACATAGACTCCGGCCATGCGTTTACGTCATATCGAAGTGATTCAGGCCATCTTGCAGACCGGGCACCTCGGCACGGCCGCCGAGTGGCTGCAACTGCCCGTGGGCGAGGTAGACGCCACCCTCAGGGATGCCGAGCTGCAACTGGGCTTCATGCTGTTTGCCAGTGTCCGCGGGCGCCTGCAAGCCACCCGTGAAACCCTGGAGTTGCAGACGCAGATCGCGCCCCTCTACGACGCGCTTGAGCCGCTGCAGCGCCTGGCCAGCCGCTTGAAACACCATCACGCGCCGACCTTGCGTGTGCTGTGCACCCCGCCGCTGGCAAACCAGTTGTTGCCACAGAGCATCGCCCTGCTGCGCCGACGCTTCCAGGACACGCCGTGCAACCTGTCGAGCCAGCCGACCCGGGAAATCGTGCGCAGCCTGTTGCTGCATGAAACCGATGTGGGCCTGAGCCTGCACGATCCGGAGCACCCGCACATTCAAGGCAGCGTACTGGCCCAGGGCAAACTGCAATTGCTCGCCCCCCATGGCTGGCTCAAACCCAGGCAGAAGTACATCGCGCTGCAGGATCTGGCGGGGCAGTCGATGATTGGCCTGGAGGGCCAGGACCCGTTGAGCCGCCTGCTGGACGCCAAACTGCAAGCCCTGCGCCCGCTGCCGGTGGTGCAAACGCGGGTGCAGACGTACCAGATGATGCGCAGCATGGTCGAGGCAGGCGAAGGCCTGGCGGTGGTCGATCCGTTCACCGCCTTCGGTGCACGGGACGCGGGGCTGGATGTGTGCCCGATTTCACCACCGATCAGTGTCAACCTGTATGCACTGACCCTGCACGGCGCAGCCCCGTCACCGGCCCTGAGCGCATTGCTGGAGATCGTAACCGAGAAGGCCGAAAACCTGCTGTCCAACGACATGAAACCCGCGTAGACGCCGCCTCAGATCGAGCTGACTTCAGTCTTGAACAGCCGATACCAGAAAATCGCCACTTCACGGGTTTGCGGGTCGATCCCGCGATAGCGCAGTTGATCGATGCCCCCCATGACATACCCGCTACGCTCATACAGGCGACAGGCACCAAGGTTGTTGTTCTGGGTTTCAAGCATCATGCCCGGCAGGTTTTTCTTGCGTGCCCAGAACTGCGCCACATCCAACAGCGCCCTGGCGACGCCGTGACGCCGTGCAGGCAGCGCCACCGCCAGCTCGTCAACGTGGGCGAAGCCGTTCCAGTTGGTACTGACCACGACGTGCCCGACGGCGCGATCATCCAGATAGGCCATGAAGATCGCGCTGTCGGGCGCGTTGCGAAAGCTGGCGAATTCTTCCGGGTCGATGCCGTAGCACTTGCGGTACGGCAGGATGCGCTCCAGCGGCCACTGATCGACGCGCTTGTCCATCTGCGGCACACCATAGGCACTGACCTCGAAACTGAAGTCATTGCCCCATACATAAGCGTCGAAGCCTTCATCGGCGACGCGCACACTGAGCCCTGGATACTTCGGGTTCATGACAGCTTGCATAACGTTCCTTAACCTTTGATGCAGTCGACGGTGTAACAACGACCACTGCCGTCATCTTCATGTTGCAGCCCATGCACATCAGCGACAAAGCCGGGGAAACTGCTATCGAACGTGCGGGCGAACGCCAGGTAATCGACGATCGAACGCGTTGACTCGGTAAAGCGCTCGCCCGGCATGATCAACGGGATGCCCGGCGGATAGGGCACCAGCATCACGGCTGCGATGCGTCCTGGCAAGGCATCGATGGAAACGGCTTCCACTTCCCCCCTGACCAACTGATCGTAGGCGTCGGCCGGCTTCATCGCGATCTGCGGCAACACCGTGTACATACGCTTGAGGTGCCGGGCTGTCGCATTGCTGCGATAGCAACTGTGCAACTGGTTGCACAGATCGCGCAACCCCAGGCCTTGATAACGGACCGGACCCTGGGCATAGACCGAAGGCAGGCAACTGGCCAGGCTGGTATTCCCATCATAGCTGCGCTTGAACTCCAGCAACTCGGTGAGCAAAGTACTCCACTTGCCTTTGGTGATGCCCATCGAAAACAACACCAGGAAAGAATACAGCCCGGTCTTCTCCACCACCAGGCCGCGCTCCCAGAGGAACTTGCTGACCACGGCGGCGGGAATCCCGCAATCGCTCAAGGCGCCACCGGCGTTGAGGCCGGGCATCACCAGCGTGACCTTGATCGGGTCCAGCAACACATAATCTTCAGCCACGTCGCCGAAACCATGCCAGTCGTCCTGGGGGTGCAGCAGCCAGTCAGCCGTGGCGACCCGGTCGATACCGGCCACCGAGGGTGGCTGCCAGATGGAAAACCACCAATCATCGGCGGCGATATGCTGACGCAGATTGGCCAGTGCACGGCGGAAACTCAGGGCCTCGTCGAACATTTCCTGCAACAGCGAGCGACCCGCCGGCCCTTCCATCATCGCCGACGCAACGTCCAGCGAGGCGATGATGCTGTACTGCGGCGACGTGGAGATATGCATCATGAACGCTTCGTTGAAACGGTCGCGGTCCAGCTGCCGCGCACCGCCATCCTGCACATGGATCATCGATGCCTGACTGAAGGCCGCCAGCAATTTGTGGGTGGAGTGCGTGGTGAACACCAAGGGGCTGTCCGGCGTACGCAACGTGCCCATGCCATAGCGCCCGGCGAAAAACTCGTGGAACGCCGCATAGGCGTACCAGGCCTCATCGAAGTGCAGCACCTCCACACTGTTGCCCAATTGCTGCTTGATCAGTTCGGCGTTGTAGCACAGGCCGTCGTAGGTGGAATTGGTCACCACCGCCAGCTTGACCTTCGCCGGGCGGCCCCGGGCCAGCGGGCTGGCGTCGATCTTGGCGCGGATCGATTCGGGGCTGAACTCACTCAAGGGGATGGGGCCGATGATCCCCAGTTCGTTGCGCTCCGGGCACAGGTACAACGGGATCGCGCCGGTCATGATGATCGAATGCAGCACCGACTTGTGGCAGTTGCGGTCCACCAATACCAGATCGTCGCGGCCCACCATGGAATGCCAGACAATTTTGTTGGCGGTGGAGGTGCCGTTGATCACGAAGAACGTATGGTCGGCCCCAAAGTTGCGGGCGGCGCGGGCTTCGGCTTCGGCCAGCGGCCCGGTGTGATCGAGCAGCGAGCCCAGTTCCGGGACGGAAACAGACAGGTCCGAGCGCAGGGTGTTCTCCCCGAAGAACTGATGAAACGCCTGCCCCACCGGGCTTTTGCGATAGGCCACGCCACCGCCGTGGCCCGGGGTATGCCATGAGTAATTGGAGTCGGCGGTGTGTTGCACCAGGGCCTTGAAGAACGGCGGCAGCAGGCCATCGAGGTAGGTGCGCGCAGCGCGGGCGACCTGGCGCGCCAGAAACGGCACGGTGTCTTCGAACAGATACAGAATGCCGCGCAACTGGTTGAGTTCGCTCATGGCGTCAGCCGGGGCGTTTTCCAGGGTGACTTGTTCGCCCAAGGCGAAGATCGGCAGGTTGGGCGCCCTCACCCGCGCCAGGCGGATCAGCTCGACCATGTTTTGCAGCAAGTGGGTGTTTTCCCCGGCGCCTTCCGCTGCGATCAGCATGCAAGCCAGGCCATGGTGGGTGGACGCTACCAACCGCCCTTCGGCGTAGTCCACGGCAGAAAAGATACTGAAGCCCTCCTGCTCCAACTCCCTGGCGATGCCTCGAACCCGGTCACCGGCAACGGTGTCGGCCTTGATGTCACGGTGCACGATAAGGACGGGAAACTTCAGGTCTTTGTACATGAGCGCGCCTACTCCTGAGGGCTTGCACTCAGGGTAGAGGCTGGAAGCGAATGTGGCGAATGAAGATTTCGAAGACAGTGGGGATCAACTGTTGATGCCGTCAAGAGCGGACGCAGAGCGTCCAAGGCGGCATTCCCACGCAGAGCGTGGGAACGATCGTAGGGTGCCAGGATTACTGTTGCGTCAGTTGGGTCCACAATGCTGGTGCGCCGGCCGCCTTGGCAATCGCTTCCAACCGCGCGACGTGCTCGGCCAGATCCTGCTCGCTGGCTCGGATGACAGGCGTGGGCCTGCGGTCTGCCGGCAGGCGACGGATCTCCGAGGGGCGATTGCCCGAGCCTTCCGCCGAACCGCTGCCATCGGTTGCATTACCGGCCAGCGACAGGCTGGTCTGCCCACCGGTCATGGTCAGGTAAACGTCAGCCAGGATCTCGGAGTCGAGCAAGGCGCCGTGCAGTTCACGCCCGGAGTTGTCGACACCATAACGCTTGCACAAGGCATCAAGGCTGTTGCGTTGGCCGGGGTGACGCTCGCGGGCCATCATCAAGGTGTCGAGGATCGAGCAGTGCCGGGAAATATCCGCTCGGTCCATTTGCCCCATCAGGGCAAATTCATTATTGATGAAGCCGACGTCGAACGCCGCGTTATGGATGATCAGTTGGGCGCCGTTGATGAACTCGAAAAACTCATCGGCCACTTCGGCAAAGCGCGGCTTGCCCTTGAGGAATTCGTCGGTGATGCCGTGGACGCCGATCGCGCCTTCGTCACTGTCGCGGTCCGGTTGCAGGTAGACGTGGAAGTGACGACCGGTCAGGCGGCGCCCCATCAGTTCGACACAACCGATTTCGATGATCCGGTGACCATCGGTCACCGGCATGCCGGTGGTTTCGGTATCGAGTACAACGGATCGGATGGCCATCAGGGTTCAGCTCTCAACGGTGTGTAGATCAAAGGGCGCGATGTTAACACGTCAGCCGGCATCAGCTCTGCTTGTAGCCGCGCACTTCATCCACGCCACGGTTGGCCAGTTGGTCGGCACGCTCGTTGCCTGGATGGCCGATATGCCCGCGCACCCATTTCCAGGTGATGTCATGGCGGTTGCATTGCTCATCGAGCAATTGCCACAGGTCGGCATTCTTGACCGGCTCCTTGGACGCCGTTTTCCAACCGCGCTTCTTCCAGTTGACCATCCACTCGTTGATGCCCTTCATCACATACTGCGAGTCGGTCACCAGCAGGACGTTGCAGCGCCGCTTGAGCTCTTCGAGGCCGCGAATGGCGCCCATCAGCTCCATGCGGTTGTTGGTGGTATTGGCTTCGCCGCCCCACAACTCCTTCTCCACGCCCTTGCACACCAGCAATGCGCCCCAGCCGCCGGGGCCGGGGTTGCCCTTGCAGGCGCCATCGGTGAAGAGTTCTACACTATCGGTCATCGGTTATTCGGCCTGAATCAAAATGAGGTTTTACGGTTGACGTTGTTCGCGGTTGACCTTGGCCAGCGGCATTGGCACCAGCTTGCCGAGCGGTTCGCGGCGCACTTGCTGCACCGGGCGCAGGCCGACCACGATCTTGCGTGCCACCAATAAATAGAAGCCGCCACCCGACAGTTGCCAGGCGCCTGCGCGGCGTTCCCAGCCAGCGAGGCGGCCCTGCCACTTGGCGGACGCAAGCGGCGGACGATAGCACCCGAAGCGGCGTTTCTCCAGCGCGAAGCCCAGCAGGTTCAACCAGTCGCCGACCCGCGAAGGCGCAATGCAACGCGCCTGGCGCAAACCGTCATGGGCGAACAGGTGGCGCAGGCCCCAACTGCTCCAGGGGTTGATGCCAATAATCAGCAAATGGCCACCCGGGCGCACGCTGCTCGCGGCTTCGCGCAACAAACCGTGGGGAGACAGGCAGAAATCCAGGCCGTGCTGCAACACCACCACATCGGCGGCGTGTTCGCTCAACGGCCAGGCCTGCTCCTCGCAGACGATTTCCACGCCCGGCAACGGCGCCCCCAGGCGTACATTGCGTTGTACCTGCGGGGCGCTCGGTGGCGAATCGGCCGAGGGGCCGTAATGCACCAGGTAGCCGCCTAAGAACCGGCCCAGCTCGTCTTCGAGCATGCGCCGCTCTTCATCCAGCAGCAATTGCCCCAGCGGCCCGGACAGCCATTCGCGGGCGGCACCGATCAGAGCCAGCCACTCGGGATCGGCCTGGGCGAACGCTTTATCAGTCATTGCATTCTCCAATTCGCCTAGACGTTCTAAGATGCACCAATGTGTTCAGCTTGGCGAATCGAAGAATGATACAGATCAGTGCCCTGCCCGCCTTCACCGATAACTACATCTGGTTGTTACAGGATGAGCAAACCCGACGTTGCGCCGTGGTCGATCCCGGTGACGCCGCGCCGGTCATCGCCTGGCTTGAGCAGAACCCTTCCTGGGTACTCGGCGACATCCTGGTCACTCACCATCACCATGATCATGTCGGCGGTGTCGAGCAACTCAAAAAACTCACCGGCGCCAAGGTCTACGGCCCCGCGAACGAAAACATCCCGGCCAGGGACGTCGACTTGCAGGACAACGACCGCATCACCGTGCTCGGCCTGGACTTCGCCGTATACGCAGTGCCCGGCCACACCCTCGGCCACATCGCTTATTACCATCAAGGCGTGTTGTTGTGTGGCGACACGCTGTTTGCCGCCGGTTGCGGTCGCCTGTTCGAAGGCACGCCGGAGCAGATGCATACCTCGCTTGAGCGCCTGGCCGCCCTGCCCGCTGACACCCTGGTGTACTGCACCCACGAATACACACAAAGTAACCTCAAGTTTGCCCAAGCCGTGGAACCGCATAACACCGACATCGCTGAGCGGGTTGCGCAAGTCGCTCAGTTGCGGGCGCGTGGCGAGATGACGCTGCCGTCCAACCTGGCGCTTGAAAAACGCACTAACCCTTTCCTGCGCACCTCTGAAACATCCGTTAAACAAAAAGCGGACGAACGGAATGGACGCGACAACCGCTCTGGGGCCGAGGTGTTTGCTAGCTTGAGGGCCTGGAAAGATAAGTTCTAAGCCGAAGCGATCTGATACGAAATTTCTGAATGGTTGACCGGAACCAAAGCGCTTTCTAGAATCGCCCGACATTTTTGCCCGGAACTTACTTCCAGCCAATGTCGTCATCTATTCGTAAATCCATTTCTTCAGACGCATTGACCCGCCTGGCTCAAGCCGTGGCGGTGGCCGTTTCCGCAACTCTGGCGGGCTGCCAATCGACTCATTACGCTGCACAATCCACCGTGCAACCCAAACCCAATCTTGCTGCCAAGATCAAGCAAAAACCTATCTGGCTTTCAGAGAAGCCCAGCCCCGAAGTGCCCCAGGATGTCTGGGAACGCATGCGTCGGGGCTTTCAATTGCAGGACGGCGTCGGCGTCAACCCGCGCATCGAGCAACAGCGCCTGTGGTTCGCCAGCAACCCGTCCTTCCTGGAGAACGCCGGGGAACGCGGCAGCCTCTACATTCATTACATCGTCGAGCGCCTTGAAGAGCGCAACATGCCGCTGGAACTGGCGCTGCTGCCGGTGATTGAAAGTGCCTACAACCCAATGGCCTATTCGCGCAGCGATGCGGTCGGCCTGTGGCAGTTCATCCCTTCCACCGGGCGCTACTTCAACCTGCGCCAGACCCGCGCCTACGATGGCCGCCGCGATATCACCGCCTCCACTACCGCCGCCCTGGACTACCTGACCCGTCTGCATGACATGTTCAACGGTGACTGGCTGCTGGCCTTGGCGGCCTACAATGCCGGTGAAGGTACGGTCAGTCGGGCCATCGAGCGCAACGAGAAGCTTGGCCTGCCGACAGACTACTGGAACCTGCCCCTGCCCCAGGAAACCAAGGACTACGTGCCCAAATTCCTGGCGCTGTCCCAGGTGGTGCTGGCACCCGAGGCCTATGGCGTCAACCTGAACCCGATCGCCAACACGCCGTATTTCGAAGTGGTTGAAGTCAAGCAAAGCATGGACCTGTCCCGGGTCGCCGCGCTGGCGGAAATCGATGAAGACGAGCTGTTCCAGCTCAACCCGGCCCTGAAACAACGCACCACCCTGGACGGCCCCCAGCATCTGCTGGTGCCCACCTCCAAGGCGCAACTGCTCACCAGCACCCTGTCGATGATGAAGCCCGAAGAGTTGTTGAGCATGCGCCCGAAAAAGCCGGTGTTCGACGAAGTCGAGACCAAGACGGTTGCCGGGCGTACCCGCAGCTACAAGGTGCGCACCGGCGACAACCTCACGCTGATCGCCAAGGCCAACAAGGTCGATGTGCACGACCTGCAGCGTTGGAACAAGCTCAACGGCCAGGCGCTCAAGGTCGGCCAGACCCTGGTGATGCAGGACACGCGCAAAGCCGCCGCGAAAAAGCCGGTGCAGTACAAGGTCAAGAAAGGCGACTCGCTGTACATGGTCGCCAAGCGCTTCAATGTCGAGATGCAACACCTCAAGCGCTGGAACCCGCGTACCGGCCAGGCATTGAAGCCCGGGCAGATGCTGGTGGTGTCGGGGCCGCGCTGAGGCCTCAGAAACACCCAGGAACTCATGTGGGAGGGGGCTTGCCCCCGATTGCGGTGGGTCAGCTTACACATCGCTGTCTGGCTGCCTGCTATCGGGGCATAGGTATCTACACAACGTTTCAGACCGTAGCAGCCGACGGTAACCACGATGCGAAGCGAGTCGCTCTTGATCTGGCTTTTGATCTTGATCTCAGGCGCCCCGTTAAACCACGCTGGCCGAACGCAGGCTTGAATCCGTGGGCAACCCGGCAGGACGCCGGGTTA